>DATEKE010000034.1:0-51259 GCA_035277605.1 Terriglobales bacterium
TTCGGCCGGGAGTTCTTAACTCCCGCATAAATCATCACGACGACTACAAGGGCAATGATCACAATGGCAGCAGCGTTACGTCTCACAAAGGGTCTCCTAACAAAATCATCTCACTTCTGTTTCACAGTGCAAAGCGGTTGAGGAAGCCAAGGTAGCCCGAAAGTACTGTGAAATGGCGTGTCACAAAGAGTGCGCCGATGACAATCAGCAGCACTCCACTGGCGACTTCCACTGCGTGCAGGTGCCGTCGGAATCTTCCATAAAAAGCGAGAAAGCGGTCGATTCCGAGTGAAGTCAGCAGAAACGGCACGGCCAGCCCCAGCGAATAGATTGCCAAAAGCGCAATGCCTTTCGATACTGTGTGTTGGGATGCGGCGATAGCCAGGATGGCGGCCAGAATGGGCCCGATACAGGGGGTCCAGCCAAAGGCAAAGGCGAAGCCCACCACGAACGATCCCCATGCAGTCTTGCCCGTACCCGCCGTGTGCATGCGCTTGTCGGCATAGAGCGCGCTGATCTTCAGAATCCCAGTCAGGTGCAGGCCAAAGATGATGATGATCGCACCGGCGATCTGGCCAAGCAGGCCTTTATATTCACGGAGCAGTCGTCCTACGGAAGTGGCCGTAGCCCCCAATGCCACGAAGACGACCGTGAACCCAAGAATAAAGGTGATGGAGTTCACCATCACCGCGCGCATGTGACTGGCAGCCTTCTCGTCGCGCAACTCGTCGACCGAAGCTCCGGAAATGAGCGAAATATATCCTGGGACGAGCGGGAGGACGCACGGCGATAGAAACGACACAATCCCGGCCAAAAACGCGGTTAGTGCCAGTGGAAGAGTCTGCATATAAGCGCAATTTTACAGGCGGATGCTAACCGGCCGTGGCATTTCTGGGCTATCATGTCCCAACCGCCAACCGCTCGGCACACAACACAAAATCCAACTGACTAAAGCACAACAGCGCCCAAGAGGCGACTGGGAGGTATCGTGTCCGCTAACACTGTAACTCCGCCTGCACCGCTTTCCATGCGTGAGGCCCTGAAGATTCCGGGGTTCAAACGGCTGTGGCTGGCGCAAGGGGTCAGCATCCTCGGTGACTTCCTCGCCATTTTCGGCGTTATCAACCTGATCACGTTCCGCTGGCACGGCACGCCGCTGCAAGTGACGAACGTGATGATCGCTTACATCATTCCGATCACCGTTGTAGCACCGCTCGCCGGCGTCTTCGTCGATCGATGGAACGTGAAGAGAACCATGATCGCCAGCGACCTGATCCGATCCGTTCTCATTTTGGGACTTGTGTTCGTCACCCGCCTCGAGCACATCTACGTGATCTTCTTGCTCGTAAGCACTGTGTCGAGCTTCTTCGGACCAGCGCAGTCTGTTACGCTGCGCACGCTCGTTCCGATTCATGGACTACTCTCGGCCAACGCGCTGATGTCGCAAGCCTTCTACACCATGCGCATCATCGCGCCAGCCGCCGCGGGACTGCTCGTTTATTGGCTCGGCGAGAGCTCCTGTTTCTACCTCGACACCGTTAGTTTCATCTTCTCCGCCGCCATGCTCTCGACGATTGTCGTGATGCGAGTCGTTAGCCAGAAAAGTGGAGCAGGTGAGAAATCCGTCCGCGGGCTCCTGCGCGACTACACCGCCGGATCGCGTTTCGTCCTCACGCATCCCGCGATCTCGTTCGTCATGATCGCCATGATGACGGCCATGTTCGTCCTCAGTTGCTTCAGCCCGCTGATCTCTGTCTATGTTCGCGACCAGCTCCACGCCGGCACGCGTGCCTTTGGCCTGATCAGCGCCATGATCGGCGTCGGACTCATCGTTGGCACGCAAACCGTCAACGCTGTCGCGAAAGGACTCTCGAAAAAGCATGTCGCCCTTTCCGGAATTTTCGGCCTGTCGTTCGCAACGTTCATCCTGGCGCTGTTCAAAACATCGTTCCTGGCCGGCGCAAGTATGTTCGGAATAGGCTTCGCAATTGCGTTTATCGTTGTGCCCGCGCAAACGCTGATGCAACAGGAGACGCCGCCAGACATGCTGGGCCGCGTAAGCAGCAGCTTCATGGCCGTCTTCTCGCTGTCGCAACTGCTAGGCCTGGTGCTCTCCGGATCGCTAGCCGACATGATCGGCATCCGTCGGCTCTTTTTCTACAGCGCTGTTTTGCTGACCGTCTTGACCGCAGGAGGATACCTCTGGCTCCGCGATACAAGGCCAGAGGAGAAGGCCATAGCCGCAGCGGGGTAAGGTGACGCGAAGTTACGGGCCACGAAGCTAACACACGCTGCTAAGCTCCTAAGCTTCTAAGCGGATGGGCCAATCGAAAACGCGAAGAGCCAGCCTGGTGCACGCATGAACCGCTTTGCGGATTTAAGAGAAATATTTGCGAAAGCGAATGAACTTAAGTCTGGTGATCAGCTTGCCGGAATCGCTGCTGCCACCGAGCAGGAGAGAGTCGCGGCAAAGCGTGCGCTGGCTGATCTGTCCCTTCAGGAAATTCTGGCTCAGCCTCTCCTGGAGGACGATGTCACTCAACTTATCCACGAAAGTTTCGATGAGCAGGCGTTTGCGCCACTGCGCAGCATGACGGTGGGCCAATTTCGGGAATACATTCTCAGCGATGGGACTGCGGAGAGCGATCTTCAGCAGCTTCAGTGGGGCATCCTTCCCGAAATGGCAGCGGCGGTCGCCAAGATCATGAGCAACAAGGACCTGGTTCTTGCAGCGGCGAAAATTCGGAATGTCAGTCGCTGTCGCAACACACTGGGTCAGCGCGGTGTGCTTGCGATTCGCACGCAACCCAATCATCCGTCAGACGATCTGGGAGGAATTCTGCTCGCCGCATTCGAAGGACTGCTCTACGGATGCGGCGACGCCGTGATCGGAGTGAATCCGGCAACGGACTCGATCGAGACTGTCTCCGCCATTCTGTTCGCGCTCGAGCGGCTGGTTGCGACTTACGAGATTCCGACGCAGACGTGTTGTCTGGCGCACATCACCACGCAACTCGCGGCGATGGAGCGGGGCGCGCCGGTCGATCTCCTGTTTCAGTCAGTAGCCGGAACAGAAGATGCCAACCGCAGCTTTGGCATCACGCTATCCATGCTGAAAGAAGGTCGTGATCGTACCTTGCAGCATCATTGCAATCGCGGCGATGTGCAGTGGGTCGGCGAGAACGTGATGTACTTCGAAACGGGGCAGGGAAGCGCGCTCTCGGCAGAGGCCCACCATGGGATCGATCAGCTCACGCTTGAGGCTCGCGCTTACGGAGTGGCCCGCGCCTTTTCTCCCATGCTGGTGAACAGTGTCGTGGGATTCATCGGTCCGGAATATCTTTTCGATGAGCGCCAGATTATTCGCGCTGGTCTCGAAGACCACTTCATGGGCAAGCTGCTGGGATTACCGATGGGTTGCGACGTCTGTTATACAAACCATGCCGAAGCCGACCAGAACTCGGCCGACAATCTGCTCATGTTGCTCACCGTTGCCGGATGCAATTACTTCATGGGAGTGCCTTGCTCGGATGATGTGATGTTGAATTATCAGTCAACGAGCTACCACGACGCGATCGCCATGCGGAAGCTATTTCATCTAAAGCCCGCGCCAGAGTTTTTGGCGTGGCTGGAAGGACGTGGCATCTTTCGTGACAACGAACCTGCGGCGCTCGATGGCTCGGCGCATCGCGAGTTGATGAGCAAAGCGGTTGCAGAATTAACCTAGAGCGGTGTTCGGGCTCTAACGTGTTTTGTCAGCAGGTGTTTGTTTGGTGGAAGCCCGCGACTTCAGTCGCGGGCGCACGGCGCGAGCCGTGCAGTCTGGTGAATGCGAGTGCGGAAGTGCGCTTTAGCGCTGGCCCACGCATGCGCGCTTCGCGCGTGCGCCTGCGCTAAAGCGCGGAACCTGTGGGCGGGCAAAGACTGCGAGGCTGAACGCCTCGCAGCCCCTGACTAAAGTCAGGGGCTTCCACCTAAACTGCAGGATTTACACCGAGCCGTACGGCGTTACGCGATGCTCCCGGAACGGAAGGAGCTTATGGCGGATTCTCTTCCTGCGATCCTCGACAAAGTTCGGATGCGGACTCCCGCGCGCGTGCTTGCAGGACGCAGCGGCGGCGCATACCGCACATCGATGCAGCTTGAGCTGCGTTCTGCGCATGCCGCCGCTCGCGATGCGGTGCGCACAAATTTCGCTCTCAGGGAGCATCTGGGGACTGAACTAATCGAGCGATACGGGATTTTCGAAGCAGCGAGCGAGGCAAGCTCGAAAGATGAATACCTGCTTCGTCCTGATTTGGGAAGGAGATTTTCTGGAGAAGCTCGGCGGAAGATCGCAGAATCCTCTCCTCAAACGCCCGACATGCAGATTTGCATTGGCGACGGGCTTTCGACTACCGCAGTTGCTACCCAAGTCCCGGCCCTCCTGCCTCTCCTGACGGAAGCCACTACAGGAAAGGGATGGAAGATTGGCCAGACGTTTGCGATCCGATTCTGCCGCGTTGGCATTCTCAATGAGATCGGCGATCTGTTGCGGCCCACGGTTGTCGTCCTGCTGATCGGCGAGCGCCCTGGTTTGGCGACAGCCGAAAGTCTTTCCGCGTATATGGCCTATCGACCACGCGCGGGGCAGACGGATGCCGATCGCAATCTCATTTGCAACATTCATGCACGGGGCGTGCGCGTCGAAGATGCGACCGTTCGGATTCTGAACCTGGCTGAAAGAATGATGAAGCTGGAAGTGAGTGGAGTGCGGCTGCGAGAGGAATTGCCGCAGAGTCGAACCGTAAATCAATTGTCCCGGATTGGGAATGATGGCTGAGTCTGCATAAGGGCGGCATCTCACGTTCAGGGAACCAGGAAACCATCGACGCACGAGCAATGTTTTTGCAGAGAACGCAAAATCATTGCTTGCAACGTGTCCCCGGTATGGGAATTCGCGAATGCCGCTTTGATTCTGTGCTGATTGCGTTCCCAGGGCTCATGCCGGTGGGCTGCGCTTCTTTCGCTCTTTCAGGCCTTTCGTTCTCGTTCGATCGAACCAGGAACGCCTGACATTACGAAATCGAGCTTCGAAGCTCCGCGGCTTCGTGGCTTCGCAGCTTCTTCCACAAACGAAAACCCCGGCCTTGCGACCGGGGTTTTCTGCGAGGGCCTCGTGCTTAGGGTGCTCAGTTCACCTTTGCGGCTCGAGGAACTTGTTGGGAAATGTCGATTCCGGCGTGGTGTTGTTGCTTGACCACATACATGCGCCGATCGGCTTCGGCGAGCAATTGCTCGGCATCGCGTCCATCTTTCGGATAGAACGCAGCGCCCACGCTCAGCGAGACGATCTCTTCGCCCGTAACCTGCTTTCCCGCGTCAATAGCGAGTTGGTTGAAGTAATACGTTTTCTCCAAACTGTCTTCGGGAGTGAGTCCGGGAGCTACGATGACGAACTCGTCGCCGCCCATGCGGGCCACGTAGTCG
Source organism: Terriglobales bacterium (assembly GCA_035277605.1). Taxonomy (GTDB): domain Bacteria; phylum Acidobacteriota; class Terriglobia; order Terriglobales; family Acidobacteriaceae; genus Gp1-AA112. The sequence continues at coordinate 5,470 of DATEKE010000034.1, forward strand.
TATTCGCGGCAGGACTCCTTCAGCTTCTGCGCGAACGCGCGCAGCAGGCGGTTGCCTTCGAGGTGCCCGAAGCGATCGTTCACCTGCTTGAAGCCATCGAGGTCGCAGACCAAAACCGTAAGCGCCTCTTCGTGGCGACGGCAGCGCGACATCTCGCGATCCAGGTGCAAGAAGAGCGAGCGCGCGTTGGGAAGACCAGTGAGGTAGTCGGTTGTTGCGGATGTTTCCGCGAGACGATACTTCAGCGCGTTCTCGATCGACAGTCCCAATTTGGAAGCGATGGCGAGCAGAATTCGGAGGTGGTCGTTGGTGAAGGCGTCTTTGTCGGCGTGATACAGGGAGAGCACGCCCAGCACGCCTTGCAAGCCTTCGAGCGGAACTGCCAGAGCCGAACGCAAAGTGCTGAATTTGGTGTCGTCGGCCAGATATCCGGGTTCAACCGATGGATTGCCATTCACGATGGCTTTACGATTCTGCGCAACCCATCCGGACAAACCTTGTCCCATGGGAATCTGCAGCGACGAGAACAAACGGAAGTTGTCGCCAGTGACGAATTCGGGCACGAGACGATCGTCCTTCTTGCAGTAGATGGCGATCGAATCGTACGGAATGAGTCGCTTCAGGCGCACTGACAATACCGAGAGCGTTTCGTCGAGCGAGAGTGAGTTGCCGATGGTCTGGCTGAGTTCGAACAGCATCTGCGCTTCCTGACGCGCGCTCGCGATCGACGACAAGAACTCGACCTGATGAGCTTTCGCCACGATTGCCTGCTCGTCCGCATCGGCCTCGTTTCGCTCCAGGCCTGCGGCGGGCGCGCCTTTTTCGACGCGAACGTTGGTCGAGAGCTTGACTAGCGGATGATCCTGATCCTGCGCCTTGCGCTCGAGTTCCTGATAGTACTTTTTCAGGACCGCTACTACTGCAGGATCGAAACTTGCACCGGCTTCCCGCTCGACGTGACGCATAGCGTCTTCGAGCGGAATTGCACGGCGATATTGACGGTCAGACGCCAACGCATCGAGGCAATCTACGGCGGCGAGAATGCGCGCTCCGATAGGAATCTCTTCGCCGCGGAGACCGAAGGGGTATCCGCTGCCGTCCCACTTCTCGTGGTGATAGCGAACGATCGGCACGACCGGATACGGGAACTGCACGCGCTCGAGAATCTCGGCGCCGACGATGGGGTGAATCTTCATCTTCTCGAACTCTTCTGGCGTGAGCTTGCCGGGTTTCGAGATGATGTGTTCAGGAACCGCGAGCTTGCCGATATCATGCAGCAGTGACGCCGCGCGCAGAGCCTCAAGTTCCTCTTCTGAAACTTTCATCTGCTTCGCAACTTCCACGGCGTACACGCGAACACGCTTCAGGTGCTCATGCGTGGTGTGGTCCTTAGCTTCAATAGCAAGCGCAAGTGCTTCAATGGTTCGGAGGTGCAGAGATGCCATCTCCTCGACGTGGTTCTTCTCATGTTCCAGTCGTTCGAGGTAGAGGCGATACGAACGATAGATCCAATAAACAGCGGGGAAAGCGAGCAGCGATGTCTCCCAGCCTGCGTGCTGATTGATCAAATGCGCGAGTCCTGTGAGAGCCGCGCCGAACAGGTAGTACGGGAAACACCAGAAATAACATTCCTTCCAGATCTTTTGTACCTGCTTGTGCTCGGTCAGCGAAATGACCACCGCAATGGGAACGGTGTTCGCCAGAAAGTAAGTCGATGCCGCTGCGACCAGGGAGAGTGAGAGTCCCTGCGCCGACGTGTGAGCGAACCAGCGGTTGTTCACGAACTGATACGCAAAATATGAGGCGCCAATGGCTGCAGCATTTCCGCCCAAATTAAAGACCAGGTGGACGGGAGTAATTTTGCGCGATTTCCAGAGGCTCTGAGTGATGATCCCGGTGAGGCCGATCAACAACGTCTCTGGAAGATTCAGTTCAACGATGCCTAGCAGCACGAAGAGGAAGTTCACTGACATCGTGCCGTTCACACCCGGCAGGCTCACTTTCAGACCCGAGGCTACGGCGGCAATAACGAGATACACCGCCAATCGCATCAGGTCCTGGGAGTGCCAGGTAAGCATTCCGTAGGCGAAAACTGAGGCGCCCAGGAGTGCTACAAATGTGATGAATGCACCAGCCTTAAGTCGGTCTGTTTGCATTGTGTTACCCTCGCACCCGTCTTTTGTGCACTTCACATTCCAAGTGGCTGTTGGAAACTGGGGTTAGAGTTCTCTCATTGTTTTCTGCTACTTACGTGGCATTCCCAATCTGGCTCGCACCGGCCGGTGACAGCCTGGCGCAGTGCGCCAGTCGAATTGAGACAGGATGTCCTATTTGGCTGTGACACATGGCTCACCCAATCTGCCCCGTGATTTGTGCAGCTCGAACCAGTGGAAATTAAGGCTTAAACCGGGGGATTATCAGGCCAAGTACCGCTTTTTATTTGGGTTGCGAGCATCTACTCTGCTGGCCTACACTTCCCGCCCAGAGCGTCCGAAAGGCGTCACCACAGGTGAGTAACGAACCCGTCATTCTCGATTTGCCAGGCGCCCAGGCTGTCTTTCGCAGCGAATCGATGAAGCGGCTTATGCTCATGGTGGAGCGCGTGGCGCGCCATAACGCCGCGGTTCTGATTATCGGGGAGACAGGAACCGGCAAAGAACTCATCGCACGCGCATTGCACTTCCATTCTTTGCGCGGAGATCAGCCATGGATCGACGTCAATTGCGGTGCCCTTCCTGAACATCTGGTCGAAAGCGAGCTTTTTGGATACGAGAAAGGCGCATTCAGCGGCGCGGATTCTGCAAAGCCTGGATTTTTCGAGCTTGCAAATAAAGGTACGCTCTTCCTGGATGAAGTTGGCGAGCTCGAGCCGAAGCTGCAGGTCAAGCTGCTGCGCGTCCTTGATGGCGTTCCCTATTATCGCCTCGGCGGAACCAAGAAAGTTGCAGTCGATGTCCGCCTGATTGCAGCGACCAATCGTGAACTCGATCAGGCGGTACGCGAAGGACGCTTCCGCGGCGATCTCTATCACCGCCTGTCTCAATTCCAGTTGCGCGTACCTCCGCTGCGCGAGAGAAAAGAAGATATCGTTCCTCTGGCCGAGCACTTCCTGAAATTGAACTATGCCGATGCAAGATTGTCTCCCGCGGCCGCAGCGATGCTCGAGTCGTATCGTTGGCCGGGGAATGTGCGCGAGCTCCGCAACCTCATGATGCGTGCCGGTGCTCTCTGTGCAAATGGCCTGGTCGAGCCTTCAGATTTGCCTGCAGAGGTGGAGCACGGCGAGGTGCAGATGAGTGTCGCGGCGGCTGCCAGTGTTCCGCAGAAGATTGGCTCTGTGCCGCAGCGTGTTACTACTTCATCTGCGGGCAGCAGTGGCGGCGGGCTTCGCGATATCAAGCGTCAGCGCATTCTCGAAGCGCTTGCGCGCCACAAAGGGCATCAAGGACTGGCTTCAGAGGAGCTGGGAATCTCGCGTCGCACGCTGAGCCGGCAATTGAAGCAGATGCGCGAACAGGCGCAAGAGCAAAGTTCTGAGCTGGGACTCCTCAGCCAACGGCAGCAGAATTACTTTCGCAGCACTCTCGAAGGCCCAGTGAACATCAAGACCGAGGAAGGGAGGGAGTTTACAGCTCTGTGCACGAATGTGAGCCTCGGAGGCATGGCGATCCAGGGTCTGCCGCTTGAGGCGCAGAATGCCATCACGCTCAATCTCAGCTTCAAAGTTCCCGGTGTAGAGCAACCGATTTTTTCGGAAGCGGAGATTGCATGGTGCTCGCGCGACGGTCACGCCGGCATCAAGTTTTTGAAAATGGATGATGCCTCCAGCGGCGAGCTCAAGCGTTGGATTCTGCAAAAGCAAGTTGAAGAAGGGTGGACCGCACTAAAGTAACTTCGCGTATTGACCTGACGTAACTGTCTAAGGTCTCGGCACTAATGGATTTCCGATCGACGGAAAGCTATGTTGTAAGCCGCACTGTAGCGTCACAGTTGCGCGCCCTTTGTCTGTCATTCCCAAATCGGAAAACTTCGGCGGTATCTCGGCGGTCGTGCATAGCCGTGCGATGATGCGCCTGCTTGAAACAGCTCAGCGGATCGCCAAATCCAATGTTTCGGTATTGATCACGGGAGAGACCGGGAGCGGCAAAGAAGTAATTGCGCGCGCGATTCATCATTATTCTATGCGCTGCAATCAGCCATGGGTCGATGTGAATTGCGCCGCGTTGCCCGAGCATCTGGTCGAGAGTGAATTGTTCGGATACGAAAAAGGGGCCTTTAGCGGGGCCGATACGCAGAAACCTGGATTTTTCGAGCTTGCCCATAATGGAACCTTGTTTCTCGATGAAGTTGGAGAGCTGGAGTCGCGCACACAGGTGAAGCTGCTCCGTGTGCTCGATGGCACTCCGTATTACCGAGTAGGTGGATTGAAGAAGGTATCGGCCGACGTACGCATCATTACCGCAACCAATCGCGACCTGGAAGCTCAGGCTGCTCGTGGCGAGTTTCGCAACGACCTCTTTCATCGTCTAAATCAAATTCATCTGCGTGTGCCGCCGCTTCGAGAAAGAAAAGAAGATATCCTGCCGCTCGCAAACAATTTCCTGCACGAAATGTATCCGCATTTGAACTTCTCGGAGGAAGCCAAGCAGACGCTGGAGAATTACCACTGGAGCGGCAACGTACGGGAGCTTCGCAATGCAGTAATGACGGCAGCCATCTTTGCAACCAGCGAAGTTATTACCGTTCACGAGCTGCCCGCACATGTTCAGAAGTCCCGTCCGCGGCTAGAGATTGCGGTCAGCTCCGCACCTCTCCAAAAAATGGAGAAGGATCTGATCTTCGAAGCGCTTCGAGGTAGCTCTGGCCATCAACAAAAGGCGGCGCGCGTCCTGGGCATCTCGCGCCGGACCCTCAGCCGCAAACTGCGGACTTACTCGCTGCAAAAAGCCTGATTCACAACGGTACTCGCGATGTTCCCCACTCGCATAAACGCTGGACGGCCACGAATCAGACTGTCATATTGCAATTTGAATCAGAGAGCTTCTCAATGGACCGACGCGCGCCCTCGCGCGGGTTTTGGTTGTAAGCACTTAGCCGCGACTTCTCCGCGAAACGTCAAGCCGAGCACGGAGTCTCGAGGAATATGAGAATTCTCAGCGCAATTGGTCGTCATCTGCTGATCATTCTGATCACCGCGCTCGTAGGCGGTCTCCTCGGCGCGACGTTGGTGCGCCTGGCTCCCGGTTTCGGTATTCAGGAAAGCGATCTCAATGCTCAGCTTAGCGCGGAAACAAGAAAGGCACTGCACAAAGAAGATGCAGGCGAGCGGAATGTGCTTTCCTATTATGGACACTATCTCGGCAGCCTGATCCATGGAGATCTCGGATACTCACGCTCGATGGATCGTCCCGTTTCGGAACTATTCCGCGATCGCCTCCCGGATACCGTCGAATCGGTGGTGATCGGAGTTGCAGGGGGATGGCTGCTCGGGCTGGCACTGGCAATTCCGGCAAGCTGGAAGCGAGCGCCTTTTTACAGTGCGAGCGCAACGCTGATCAGCGGAATATTTCTCTGCATTCCCTCGGCGGTATTGGCGTTGATCTTTCTTGTGATCGGCTCGCCGGGCAAGCTTGCCATCGCTCTTGTCGTTTTTCCAAAAGTATTTCGCTTCTCGCGCAATCTGCTGGTCAAAACCTACACCATGCCGCACGTGCTGACTGCGCGAGCGCGCGGACTCAGCTCGGCTCGCATCTTCGGCTGGCATATTCTTCCGAATATCGCTGCACCGATGCTCGCTCTGGCAGGAGTAACCGTGAGCATCGCTTTCGCCGCTGCCATTCCCGTCGAGGTTGTCTGCGACTCTCCCGGATTGGGACAGCTCGCCTGGAAGGCCGCCCTTTCCCGCGACGTGCCGCTGCTGGTAAATCTCACGCTTGTGATTGCTATCGTAACCGTTGCCGCGAACTCGTTTTCTGAGCTGCTTTCTCCTGCAGCGACGAGGGATGTGCTGTGAGCCGAGCACGCTGGATTGCGACAGGTGTGCTCATCGCCGTATTTGTGCTCGCGCTCTTCGCAAGCGCTTTCGCGCCTGCTCCGTATGCGAAGCAGTTCCGGAATGATACCGATCATCCGCCGTCAACGCAGTTTCCCCTGGGAACTGACGAACTCGGACGCGATCGTCTCTCGCGTCTTCTGTATGGAATGCGGATTTCGCTTCTGCTCGCCCCTGCTGCAGCGCTGATTTCAACTGCTCTGGCCGCGATCATCGGAGGGGCGGGAGCGTACTTGGGCGGCACTTGGGATCGTGCGACGAACATGTTCATCGATCTGTTCCTGAGTTTGCCGTGGCTTTTTCTGTTGCTCACGCTTCGTGCCTTACTTCCGCTCGACATTCCCCCGTTCACATCAGTGGTTGTGACCTTCGCCCTTCTCGGTATTCTCGGGTGGGCGGCTTCCGCGCGAATCGTTGCCGCGTCTGTGCGCTCGATTCGCAGCTCCGAGTTCCTTTTGCAGGCACGAGCCGCGGGATGCAAGCCTTCCCGGCTGCTGTTTCGCCACGTGCTTCCGAATGTGAAGCCTATTCTTCTGGCTCAATTCTGGATTTCCGTGCCGCTGTTCATTCTCACGGAGGCCAATTTGGGAATGCTGGGACTGGGCGTTACCGAACCTCTGCCATCATGGGGCAATTTGTTGCGCGAGCTGGAGAACTACACAGCGCTACGCCACAGTCCCTGGCTCTGGGTTCCGCTGCTTTCGCTGGTGCTGGTGGTGAGCTTGTTCCAGTTTGCACTGGGAACCGAGGAGCCGGCATGAGGGCATCGGGTCATCGGGTGATCGGATCATCGGGCGAAGTTCGAGCCAGAAGGCTGTTCGGCTGCCTCCTGATGTTGGCACTTGTCCTTGCTCTTACCTCGTGCAGCCGAAAGCCAGAAAGTGGCGGTGAGCTTCGCGTGACGATCAAGACCGACCCGAAGACTCTGAACCCACTTATGGCCGAGGAGGATGCTTCGGATCGCATTCGCTATCTCACGGGCGGCGTGCTGATTCGTGTAAATCGGAAAGAGCAGGAAAACCAAGGTGAGTTGGCGGAAAGCTGGAAAGTCGATGAAGGCGGACGACGTATTACTTTTGATTTGCGTCCTGGAGTGAAGTTCTCAGACGGCAGCGATTTTTCCGCCGGAGATGTTGTTGCGACGATCAAAGCTGCGTTAGATCCGAGCCTGCATTCACCCAAGGGGGATCCTCTCCGCGCCGGTGGGAAAGCCGACGTCCGCGCGCTCAGCGGCAATGAAGTCGTCATCGAATTCGAGCACCCGATTGCGGGACTCGAGCGCCTTTTTGATGAAATCGCAATCTCTCCCGAGCGCGTGGCGGGCAAAGCGGATTCGAGTGTCGTTTTGGGACCGTTCAGCGTGGCGGAGCAGCGGGCGGGCGAATATGTTTTGCTGAAGCGCAATCCGTACTACTGGAAGAAGGACAGCGCAGGACATCAGCTTCCGTACCTGAATGCAATTCGAATGTACGTTTTGTCGAACCGCGACACGGAACTGATCCGTTTTCGTCAAGGCGACATTCATCTCATCGATGGCCTTCCGCCCGATTTATATGAGCAGCTTCACAGTGAAGATTCGGGCGCGGCGCGCGATCTGGGGCCTTCGATCGAATCAGAACAACTCTGGTTCAACCAAGTAGCCAAGGCTCCGATTCCCGTTTACAAAAAAACATGGTTCCGCTCGCGCAACTTCCGACGCGCAATTTCGCTGGCCATTAACCGGAGCGATCTGGCCCGGGTAGCTTTCCGCGGGCACGCCACGCCCTCTGTTGGCCTGTTGAGCCCGGCGAACAAGTTTTGGTTCGATCAAAACCTCAAGCCGATTCCGTACGACACGAATGCGGCGCTGGACTTGCTAAAGCAGGACGGTTTTACCAGGACGGAAGGCACATTGAAAGACCGGAATGGGAATCCTGTCAACTTCTCCCTGATCACGAACGCAGGCAACAAGCCGCGGGAACGCATGGGAAGTCTCATTCAGCAGGACCTGCAGCAGATTGGGATCAACGTCAATTTCGTTCCACTCGACTTTGCTTCCATTGCAGAACGCATCATGAAGACTTACGACTATGATGCCTGCATGCTAGGCCTTACGAATGTCGATCTCGATCCCAATGGGCAGGTCAACGTCTGGATGAGTTCCGCTGATTTGCATCAATGGAATCCGGCACAGAAGAGTCCCGCAACTGAGTGGGAAGCGCAAATCGACAAATACCTTCGTGCGCAGGCGTCAACGCTCGATCGGGCCGAGCGCAAAGCCGATTTCGACAAAGTGCAGGAGATCGCCGCCGACGAAGATCCTATGCTGTATCTCGTCGATAAAAACGCGCTTGTCGCGGTTTCGCCGAAGGTGAAGAATGCCGATCCTGTTGTGCTTACGCCGCAGACTTATTGGAACGCCGAATATTTATCGCTGGAGAAGTAACGAAACATTTTTGGAATGCTGAATCGCAACACAATTGAGGAAGTGATCACGCCCTTAGAGGATTCGCTTCGGACGAGCACGCCGCTGCTTTCGCTCGCGATCTCCGCGGATTACGCCGGCAAACCCGGCGTGCTTCGTGATCTCCGCCTGGAAATGCAGCCCGGCGAAATCCTCGGGCTGGTTGGCGAGAGCGGCTCGGGAAAGAGCACTCTGGCGCTCAGCATTCTCCGCCTGCTGGAACTCAAAGGAGGGAAGAGCACCGGGAGCGTCCGTCTCAATGGACGCGAACTCATGACCTTATCCGCAAATGAGATGCGCGAGATCCGAGGGCGCGATATCGGCCTTGTGCTGCAGAGTCCGATGTCATCGCTGAATCCGGCATTGAAGATCGGCACGCAGATGTATGAGACATGGGCCGCACATAAGCCAGGCAGTCGCAAGGAATGCACTCCGCGATTTCTCGAACTGCTGCGCAGCCTCAATCTCGAGGTCGATGCCAGGTTCCTTGAGAGAAAGGCCGCGCAACTCAGCGTTGGTCAAGCGCAACGAGTGCTGATCGCGACGGCGATGCTGCATCAACCACCGCTACTGATTGCCGACGAATGTACTAGCGCGCTTGATCTGATCACGCAAAAGGAAGTCTTGACTATCTTCCGCAAACTCAGCCAGGAAATGGGAACGGGCATTCTGTTTATCTCGCACGATCTGCTAACCGTCTCAGCTCTCTGCCAGCGCATGGCGATCCTCTATAAGGGCGAGCTGGTGGAAATCGGAGCCACAAAGGATATTCTCCGCAATCCCCAGCATCCATACGCACAGCAACTCATAGGCGCTCTTCCCATTGTGAAACAATCGCTCTGAAATCCAGCTGTTCTGCCCCGGCGCTGACTGGCATCTTTTGACGGCAACCCTCGCTCAACCCTTACCTCTAAGTCACTGTAGGAGGATCATCCATGCGAAATCTGTTGTGCATATCGGTGCTGCTTTTGAGCGCGGCCTGGGTTGCGGCTCAGAGTAGTTCGTCGTATCCATCGAGTTCGAGTTCTAGCTCGAGCAATCAGGCTGCAAGCAGCTCCAGCCAGACAACCCCCAGTAGCTCCACTTCCAGTACTTCAAGCAATTCCGGAAATGAAACCAAGGTCGAAGGCTGTTTGAATTCTTCGAATGGCAGCTACACGCTTACTGCCCGCGACGGCACCACGTATCAGCTTAGCGGTGATACATCTCAGTTAAGCGATCACGTGGGCCATGAGGTTCAAATCAGCGGAACGACGGGTTCTCCTTCCGCTATGAACTCAAGCGGCTCAAGCAGCACGTCTCCTGCATCGTCCGGCGGGATGAGCAACTCCAGCCAGCCGACGCTGAACGTGACTTCCATGAAGCACATCTCCAAAACCTGCAGCGCAGGCTCCTCTTCTCACTAATCACTGCTTCCAATGCCCAGCCCTGGAAGCTGGGCATTTTTTTCTCGAAACTGGAATCCGATTTTTTCTTGTGGCAGCAGCTTTGCTTGCATCTAACTGGTCGTGAAAGGCGGCTGAATTACTTGCAATCCACGAAAACCCGCGTTTTATTTGTCGACGATGAAGCCGGAATCCGGCTGACATTGCCCCACATTCTGGAGAACGAGGGCTTCGTCGTTTCTGTTGCCGCCTCGGTGCCGGAAGCGCTCGAGATCATGAATCACCAAGCCTTCGACGTGCTTCTTACAGACCTGAACATTGGTGCTCCCGCTGACGGTTTCATTCTCGTGAGCGCTATGCGCAAAATCCAGCCTGGCACCGCGACATTCATTCTGACCGGATACCCCGATTTTCAGACCGCACTTGAGGCCATTCGCAAACAGGTGGATGACTACTTCGTTAAGCCTGCGGACATTCCCATGCTGGTCTCGACGTTGAAAGAGAAAGTCCATCGACCGCGCGAACTCTGCCAAACGCCATGTAAGCGGTTATCCACGGTGATTCTGGAAAATTCGAATTCAATTATCGAACGCTGGCTGAGAGAAGCGAGTGAAGACAAGAGGCTCAACTCTCAGATCAGCAAAGGCGCTCGCGTCGATCACTTTCCCGATCTTCTGCTGGACCTCGCAAACGTGCTTGCCAAGGGAGCGGTTCTCGTGCCGCAGGAATCGCTGACCGCGGCGGCCGTCCATGGAGTCGATCGAGCTCAGCAGGGTTACACCATACCGCAACTCATCGCAGAAACTCGTCTCCTCCACCGCGCCATCGCGGCTTGCCTTCAGGAAAACCTGCTGAGCATGGATTTGAGCGCTCTGATTCCCGATTCCTTTAAGATTGGTGAGTATCTTCAGGCTTTACTGGAAGAATCCATTCGAGCGTTTCAGGAAGAGGGCACGTTCTCTAAGCCGAAGTCCCGAGTCGCTGCCGCGACAGCGAAGGAAAGAATCAGAGCCAGAGCCGGCTAGAACTGGGTAACGCCAGTGAAATCGTGATTCCGGGACCTGAGCGCAACCTAAGCAGCTCCAAATCTGCTAGTAACTTCCTTTCATCTTGTCTTTCACCGATTTCGCCAGCTTTTCAATTTCATCGGCCTTCTTAATAACATCGAGCGACAGGGTATGTTCGTTGCTCTTATCGACAGACTCCTTCAGCTCGGTTGCGAGCTTTAGCAGGCGATCAGTGTCTTTTTGCAGATTGGCCTGGCGTTGCTTGTTCAGTGCCTTCTCGCGGTCGTGCTCCATCTTTTCTTCCATTGGATCCCGCCGTCTTTCGCGGCCGAATTGCGGGTCCTGAGCTCCTGCGGGAAAAGGGTCCTGCGTCTGCGCTGGAGCGGCGCTAAGTAAGCACGAGAAGAGACACGCGATGAGATAGTTGCGCACAAACACCTCAAGCAATTGCAGGATTGTGCCGATTATAAATTGCTGGGACTGCACGCCAGAGCGGCGGTGGGGCCTTTGTCGCTATAATCCGAGTTCGCTCTCCTCCAATTCATGCGCTTTATCATTTCAGAAATTCTTACCGAGCCAATCTGGGGACGGGTGGTTTCGGGCTGGCACGAAGATCTCGTGAGCTGGCTTCGTACCAAGCTTCCACCCATTCTGCTGATACTCGTGGTCGCGGTTGTCCTGACTCGACTACTCGGCTTGCTTACCGGGAAGCTGCAAGAATTCAGTAATCGCGAGGAGCTTCCGAGCCGGATTCGGGCTCAACAATTGCGCACACTCGCGTCGGTGATTCACGGCGTTGGCATCTTCGTTATTTATTTTTTTGCGCTGCTTCAAATTCTTGACGAGCTGAAAGTCAACGTCGCGCCCTTTCTCGCCAGCGCGGGTATCGCCGGTTTAGCGATCGGCTTCGGAGCGCAGACTCTCGTTCACGACGTAATCAACGGCTTCTTCATCATCATTGAAAACATCTACGACATCGGGGATGTGGTGAAAATCGCCGGTGTACAAGGAACCGTTGAGAGCATGTCGCTGCGCAAAACCGTTCTCCGCGATGACACGGGCGCGCTGCACTCAGTTCCAAACAGCGAAATAAAAATCATTTCCAACATGACGCGCGACTGGGCGCAGGTCGCGTTGCACGTCTCCGTCGATTACAGTGAAAGCTCGGATCGAGTGATTCAGTTGTTAAAGCAAATTGGTGAGGAACTGGAGAACGATTCCGAATACGGCCCGTATATCGTCGCACGCCCGGAAGTCCCAGGTATTGAGCGCGTCAGTGGCTCAGAGGTCGATTACCTGATCGTGGTGAAGGCGCGTCCTGGAAAGCAGCATGCCATCCGGCGGGAACTGCGTCGGCGGATTAAGACATGCTTCGAGCAGAATAAGATCAAAGCGGGATCTCCGAATCGTATGTATGTCATGGAGGCTCCACCCGCCGCGCAGAACTGAAGATGGACACAGGTCTGAAGAACAAAGTTGTGTTGCTCACGGGATCGAGTGAGGGCATTGCTCGCGCTGCGGCTGACCGATTTGCCGCCGAGGGCGCTCGTTTGGCCATGTGCTCCCGGAACCAATCGAAGCTGCAAAAAGCCGCCGATGACATTCGCGCACGCAACAACGCAGAAATTCTGACGGAGGCCATCGATGTCACGAATTTCGAAGCGATACAGCGATTCGTGAAGAAGGCTGCGGAAAAATTCGGCAGCATCGACGTATGTCTCGCCAACTCCGGAGGACCTCCAGCGAAAAACTTTCTTTCCATCGAACTTGAGGAATGGCGAAGGAACGTCGATTCGATTTTCCTGAATGTGGTGAATCTTGCGAAAGCGGTGATTCCTTACATGCAGAAGGCGGGCGGCGGACGCTTCATTGCAATTACTTCCACCTCCGTCAAAGGACCGATTCCCGATTTGGTAATGTCAAACGCAATTCGTCCATCCGTGGTCGGATTGCTGAAGAGTCTTTCCGTTGAGTTTGGCAAGTACAACATCACCTTCAACAACGTTGCTCCTGGATATACAGCCACCGAACGGCTGAACGAGCTGGCCGGAGCCAGAGCTCTGGCAGCCAACGTGAGCATTGCTGAAATTCACCAGAAGTGGTCGGAAGAAATTCCTCTTCACCGATTAGCCCAGCCCGATGAAGTGGCCGACGCGATCGTATGGCTGGCGTCTGACCGCGCTTCCTATGTGACTGGACAGACGATTTTGGTGGATGGAGGAAGATATCCGGGAGTGGCATAACAAGCTACCAGTCCCCAGCTACCAGCTTCCAGCCAAGACTGGCGTTTTGTAATGCCTGGGAGTCGATTTAGGTTTAGCCGGAAGCTGGTAGCTGGAAGCTGGAAGCTGGTAGGTGATTTTGACCGCACTCCACATTGACGGCGAACATCTCACCCTCGCGGATCTACATGCGGTCGTTTGTGACCGCCGGCCTGTCTTGCTTGCTCCCGATGCCCGCGAGAAGGTCGAGCTTTCGCGTCGGGTGATTGATGACCTGGTGCGCGAGAACCGAGTTGCCTACGCAGTTACGACCGGCGTGGGAAAGCTCAGCGATGTGCGCATCGCTCCCGAACAGATTCGCGAACTGCAAATGAACCTGCTTCGCTCCCACGCAGTTGGAGTGGGCCTTCCTCTTTCCGAATTCGCAGTGCGAGCGATGATTCTGCTGCGCGCCAACTCGCTTGCGAAGGGATTCTCCGGCGTGCGGCCGATTGTGATCGACACGCTTTGCGTGATGCTGAATCGTGGAGTGCATCCGATTGTGCCTTCGCAAGGCAGCGTTGGGGCCAGCGGCGATCTTGCTCCTCTGGCGCATCTCGCGCTCGTGCTGGCCGGAGAAGGCGAAGCCATTTTTGAACGACACCGCCTGCCTGGAGTCGAGGCCATGAGAGCTGCGCAAGTACAGCCAATTGCGCTCGAAGCCAAAGAAGCCATTTCGCTCATCAACGGAACGCAGGCGATGTTGGCGATAGGCACGCTCTCGCTCATTACCGCCGAGATTCTTGTCGATACCGCCGACGTGTTGGGCTCGCTGACCCTTGACGCGCTGCGCGGCACGACGGTCGCCATGGACGAACGCATTCATCGCGCGCGTCCCCATTCGGGACAACTCACCAGCGCGCGCAATGTCCGCCGTTTGCTTGAAGGGAGCGAAATTCGCCAATCTCACATCGATTGCAATCGCGTGCAGGATGCGTACTCGCTGCGCTGCATTCCGCAGGTTCATGGAGCGGTGCGCGACACGCTGACGTTTTGTCGCGGCGTCTTCGATGTCGAGATGAACGCTGCCGTGGACAATCCACTGGTCTTTGCAGCTGCGCGCGATCAACGCGAGCCGCTGCGGCCCTCCAAGGTCCCGGAGATTGATGATCGCCGCGGACACTCGACTGCGAGCGAACAGCCCGATTCGGGACAGGTGGTCTCTGGCGGCAACTTTCATGGCGAGCCGGTTGCCTTCGCGCTCGATTACCTTGCGATTGCTTTAGCCGCCCTGGCAGGTATATCCGAGCGCCGCATCGAGCGCATGGTGAATCCCGCGCTCAACGAAGGACTGCCGGCGTTTCTTGCGGCGGGCGCAGGTCTCAATTCGGGATTCATGATGCCGCAGGTCACCGCTGCCGCGCTCGCCAGCGAAAATAAGGTTTTGGCCCATCCCGCTTCTGTGGACTCAATCACGACCAGTGGCAACAAAGAAGATTACGTCTCTATGGGTATGGCTGCTGCTCTGAAGCTGCAGCGCGTTGTCGAAAACACCACGCATGTCCTGGCCATCGAGGCGGCCGCCGCCGCTCAGGCGGTGGAATTTCTCGCTCCGCTCAAGACCAGTCCTCGCCTGCAGAAGGCTCATGCGACGATCCGCGAAGCGAGCGCTCGTGTGGAACACGACCGCGTGCTTTCCGGCGACTTCTCCCGGCTCGCGGAACTCGTCCGATCAGGCAGACTGGCGCGGGTAATCTCAGAGTAATCGTGCCCATTCCTAGGTTTTTCTCCTAGGACTAAAAGAAAGTCTCGCTGCAATATTTACATGTCGATAGTGCGGTAAGTTATTTGTTTTCAATGGCTCTGTCTGGTATCTCGTTTGCACTTGCGAAAATGCGGTACTGCCCGCAGACAGAGAATCGACGAGCAGGCCGCAGGAGAGTGATGAAGTTCCTCAAGTGCATTTCCGGTTTCGGGCTGGCTACGCTCCTTCTCGCGGGTGCAGGCTGCGGCAAGCAGATGGCGACGCCCGCCAGCGCGGCGCTGAAGGGCAGCGATCAAGCCGGCGCTGCAGCGCCTTTTGCCAACAAAGACGTTGATAATCCCGAGCAGAGCAAGAATGCGAATGGTTCTCTCGTTCCGCAGGAAGTTGTGATTCCGTCCGGCACGGCAATTACCGTTCGACTGCAAAATGCGGTTTCGAGCGCGACCTCGCAGCCTGGCGATCAATTTGAAGCGACGCTCGATCAACCCATCGTCGTCGACGGTCAGACCGTAGCCGCCGAAGGAGCGCATGTGATCGGCCGTGTAGTCGCGGCGCGGCACTCCGGACGGCTCGCGCATCCTGGCTATCTGCGGATTGCGCTGTCTTCGGTCAACGTGAATGGAAAAGCTGTCTCGATACAAAGCTCAAGCGTGATGGTCGCAGGCGCCTCTCATAAACGCCGCAACTTCGCCTGGATCGGCGGCGGAGCCGGTGGCGGTGCGCTGATTGGCGCCATCGCCAGTGGAGGCACAGGAGCATTGATCGGTAGCGCCATCGGCGCAGCCGGCGGCACCAGCGCCGCCTATGCAACCGGCAAGAAAGATGTAGGCTTCGGCGCCGAACGTCGCCTGACCTTCCGCCTTACGCGCCCGGTAACAATCGCTTAGAAGTTTTCTCCCGCTAAAAGAATCCGGAAGCGACACTGTCGCTTCCGGATTCTTGTTTGCGAATCTCACAAAGCACGGGGCAAATTGAGATGCGGCTGCCAATTCAGGCAGCAGTGGCTGTTGCAGATTTGTATCCAGCTTTGCTGGCGCGGCGCATCGCTTCCACTGCTTCTGCGCTCGTGAGCAACGGCGTTGTGTGGACAGTCTTGCATGCACCGCCGGCGGCGAATGCCATCGCGATTGCCGCAGCGCTCACATTGTCAGGAAACTCGACTACTCCCACCACGTCGTAGCCGCCGAAGCTGAACCAGAAGTTTTGGATCTGGCCTCCCATGTTCTCGATTGGCTGCCGCACAACCTGTATGCGGTCCTGTGGATCCCGCACCAGAGCCGCCCAGCCCTCCGAGGAATAAGCAACCTGCATTAGGTATTGGGGCATTGCGATCTCCTTTCGGACCGCAATACTCCCACTGCGGCACTCTGCGGTCAATCAACTTTTTCGCTGGCACAGCAACGCTGGAGTTGCGAAGAAGCTCGTCACTACGCGTTTGCGCTTCGCGACCGAAGGAACGTTCTGCGCGGGGCGGCAGCTTAAGAGGCACGTGATTCCTTGTGAGCGGACGGGACTGCGGCCTTCCTTAGAAACGGTGAGCGTCAGTTGGTCGTTGCACCAAGTGCCGATCGCGAATCGTGGTAAAGGTCGATTGCTGAGAGGAGTCGCTCGGCCATGAACTCCGCCTTAGAGACGAAGATCTGCGCATGGGTTTCGTCAAGCAGCTCGGAAGTAGTGATTCTCCACAGCGACAGCCAGCGCTCGAAGTGCCCCTGGTTGAGCCGCGGGAGGCCGATGTGGACCTGCATGGGATTGCCTTTATAGCGGCGCGAAGCGAGCACCACGGTAGACCAGAAATCAGACATCTTGGTCAGGTGCTCCTCCCAGTGATCGCCGATTGCGCGGGCGAAAACCGGGCCTAGCATCTCGTCTTGCCGGACACGCGAATAAAAGCAATCGACAAGTGCCTTGATCTCTTCTTGGGTGGGGAGATTAATAGTTGAAGGGCCGGAATATTGCATCAGGAATCGATTGAAGTTAAGAGCCTATATGGAAAATGGATGACCTAAGCACCTGCAAAGATTCAAGCTTTCTTATCAATCTGCCCCAGTCGCTTTTTGACGATCTTCTTTATGAGCGCGACCGGCAGTGGTTCTCCGATCGGGAATTGAATCGTTCCCTTCGCTGTGACGAACCCATCGAGATCGCTCTTCATTTCATTGAGCACTGCGCCTCCGGGAAAGAGACTGCAGTGGTTCGCAAACGCCGCATACCAGACCAGGACTTTTTTCTGCCTGAAAGCAGGGATGCCGTAGCTGATCACTTCCGTCGCATTTGACGGCAATACAGAGCGGAGGGCCAAGCGCATCGTGGTTAACATCTCGTGCGCTGGGCCTTCGATATTGGCGAAGTACTCGTCCACGGTCTTGGCGCGATTCTTCGCCCCTGGTTTTGAGCTGCGTTTTGATTGAAGCCTTTTCATGCCGAGATACTTACACTGCCGCTTTCTGCATCGCGAAACGAGCGATCAGGACGCATAACTTCTCCCGCGAGGCCCTGTGGTGTGAGCGCCGTCGGTTTGACCTCGATCCAGCGATTTGGTTGGTTCTCACTCTCGAGATGGACCTTCAAGTAATTATCTGTGAGCGCGTCGGTTCCCCCCGTGTTCGCACCGGCGAGCGTGATTGCCGGCAGCGTTCGTCCGATAAAACTCTGGCGAAAGGCAGTATTCTTCGCCGCAACCGCTTCGCGCATGATCCGATTTCGAGCGTGCGCCAGCTGTACCGGGATTTGGTTCAACATGTCGGATGCGGGAGTTCCTGGACGCGGCGAGTAGGTGAAGACGTGCAGATATGTGAAAGGCAAGCTCTCGATGAAGGCAAGCGACTCTCGAAATCGTTCTTCGGTTTCGCCGGGAAAACCGACCATCACATCGGCGCCAATGGCAGCATCGGGCATAGCTTTACGAATCTTTTCGATTTTTTCGGCATAGTGCCAAGGACGATATTTCCGGTGCATTTTGCGAAGAATGGTGTCGCTGCCGGACTGCAGGGGAACATGCGCGTGCTTCGCGAGGCGCGGGGAAGATGCCATCAGCCCAATCAGCTCATCGCTCCAATCCATCGGCTCGATGGAGCTGATTCGAAGCTTTTCGATCGAAGTGTGGTTAAGGATCGTGCGTAGAAGATTGGGGAATCCTTCCGGCCTTTCGAAATCACGTCCCCAGCGGCCGAGATTAATTCCCGAAATGACAATCTCACGATACCCGGCGTGCTCGAGCGCTTCGACTTCGCGCAAAATCCCCTCAGTTGACAAAGACCGGCTTTGCCCGCGAACGAATGGTATTACGCAGAAGGAACAGCGATTATCACAACCATCCTGGATTTTTAGATTCGGACGCGTGCGCTCGATTCCGTCGAATACCGGCGCGGCTTGCAGCTCGGTGTGGGCAAAGATGTCGCTGGCGTAAATGGTTCCGCGAGAGCTCGCACTGTTCTGTCCTGCGTTGAAGTCGTGCAAAGGCAGGAAATCCGGTCCGTATCCATCCGCGACGATGTCACCGATCTGGTGCTTGTGCGAATTTCCAACGACCCAGGTCACGCCGTCGAGCCCAGCAATTTCCTCTGGTGCGCGTTGCGCATAGCAACCCGTTACCAGGATTTTCGCTTTTGGCTGTTGGCGGCGGACGCGGCGGACCGCGGCGCGTGCGTCCTGATCTGCGGCTGAGGTAACGGTGCAAGTGTTTAGAACCACGACCTCGGCTTCTTCAGGCGACGCTACGCGCGCGAGTCCATGATCGGATAACTGACGCTCAATGGCCGAGCCATCGGCCTGGGCCGCGCGACAACCAAAGTTCACAATGTAGTAACCGCGCACGGTGTTATCATAACTTCTGTAACGAGGTGCTTGCTCCACCTCACAACCTTTGTCGCGGTAACTTGCATCAGAGCTACTCTGGATCGGCATCGATCCATGGTACGCACGATCGGCTGGGTACCGGTAATCCCCCTGGAGCCTTCGATGAAACGTCGCATCCTGCTGGTTGATGACGAACTTGCCATTCTGCTTACGCTGAAAGCGATCCTCGAAATCAACGGATTCGAAGTGGAAACCGCCGCCTCCGCCAAAGAAGCCAGAAGCCGCCTCGCGGAAAATACCTACCAGATGGTGATCACCGACATGCGGATGGAGACTGAAACCGCCGGCTATGACGTGATCCGCGAAGCCAAGAAGAAGGACTACGACCCCGCCGTCGCCATTCTTACCGCTTTCCCGCTGCTGGGCAGTGACTGGAAAGAAGAGGGTGCCGACTCCATGTTGGTAAAGCCCATGAATACCAACGATCTGCTCCGCCAGATCGAGGCTTTACTCATTGCCCACGAAGATAAGCGCCAGGATCGCCAGAACACCGCCGCCTTAAAAAAAAAGTCGGTTAGCGGCATCCGCGAGGCCAGAAGCGCGGTAGCGCGGCACTCGTAGGAAACCGGCGATCAGCAGTCAGCACTCAGCTTTCAGCTAAGAGCAAACACGACGCGGATTTCCCGACGCTCCTTGCGCGAGGCATAAGTCAGTACCGTCTGCGATAGCGGACGGGTGTTCGTCGCGTTTACCAGCCTAGCCGCCAGTGCAGATGCAAATCTCTTTCTGCGTTAATCCGCGCGCGAAGCGTCCGCGAAATCCGCATAGCGTTTTGATTTTGAGCTAGGCCGTGGCGCTAGTGGCGCGGCGCTGCTGGAAGCATTCACGGCAGAACACCGGGCGCCCCTGCGTTGGCTTAAACGGGACGGTCGTTTCCTTGCCGCAATGCGAGCAGCTCGTGCGTGTCTCCACTTTCTGATAAGTGTTCGCAGGAGTCGCGCCGACAGCAGCAATGCGTTTAGCTTTGCAGGGCTTGCAGCGCTTTGGCTCGTTCTTGAATTGTTTGTCGTGGAAGAAAAGTTGTTCGCCGGCGGTGAAGAGAAACTCAGAGCCGCAGTCGATGCACTTGAGCAGCCTGTCCTGGAATTCCATGTGAGAAGCCCCCGTCCTTCCTGCGAAAACCGTGGCTCCTCCGCTGGCGAGCGGGGAGGCACTCGCAGGACTGTTCCCAACTTCAGGTTCGGCCCTCCATTCCCGTTTTGGGAATGGCTTTACAACTAAACTCCTTGGTGGCGGCTGCCGGTCTGGATACGGCAAGGGCCGCTCTCTTGAGCGGCCCTCTTTTACAGGCTGTTAATCCTGTTCTTTGCGAACCTTCTTCCGGTTCCTCTTGCGAGCCAGCGCTTGTTTCACGCGCTTCTTCTCGCCGGGTTTCAGATAGAAAGAATGCCGCTTTACCTCTTTGATAATGTCTTCCGTTTGTACCTTGCGTTTGAAGCGGCGGAGGGCGTTTTCTAACGGTTCACCCTCTTGGACCCTAACTTCCGCCAATACCTACACCCCCAGACTTTTCCTGTTTGGATTGGGTAGTTATTGCAGTCTTTCTTATGCAAGTCAAGCACAATCGGAACCGCATAACTGCCACCATAGTAGTATCTCACCTGTGGCGGGAAGCAGCGCGGAATGGGCGCGCGAGCTCTGAACTAAATCGCTAGCCGATAGGCCCGTTTAGGGAAGCTGTTCTCTTCCCTGATCCAAAGGCAAGTCAGGAACTGCTTACCAATAGGAGAGGAATGATTCGCAGTTACCAGGGGATCACACCGACAATCCCACACTCGTGCTATGTAGATGAATCGGCGCAAGTTATTGGCGACGTAGTGCTTGGGGAGCAGGCCAGCATCTGGATGAATGCCGTGGTTCGTGGCGACGTGCATTCCATCAGGATCGGAGCTTATTCCAATGTCCAGGACTGCAGCGTGCTCCACGGCATGCGCAATCAGTACTCGGTGAACGTTGGAGAATGGGTCACAGTCGGCCACAACGTCACACTTCACGGCTGCACGATCGAAGACAGCTGCCTGGTCGGTATGGGCTCTGTAATCCTGAACAACGCGCGCATCGGACGCGGCTCCATTGTTGCCGCCGGAACAGTAATTCCCGAGAACATGGTGGTGGAACCAAATTCGCTGGTGATGGGCGTTCCCGGAAAGGTCCGCAAGAAACTCGATTCGAAAGACGAAGAGATGATCCTGCGCTATGCGAAGAATTATCTCGACTACACGCGGACGTATCTGAACGAGAGGAATCGGGTGATCGGGTGATCGGGTCATCGGGTGATCTGAAAGGCAACACCAACACACGACACGGATCACACGGATGCTACGGATTTCCCAGATGATGCGGACTGTTACTTTGCATTGCCCCTGCCTCTCTTGAAGTATCTGTGCAATCCGTAAAATCCGTGCGATTGTGTCTGGTTTTTCAGATCACCCGATGACCCGATCACCCGATGGCCCGATTCTTCGCTCGTGTTTAAATGAAACCCAGGTGACTCTCAATTGACGATCAAAGCCGTGCGCGGAACGCGCGACCTCCTGCCGCCGGAGACTGCGGTGTGGAATCGTGTCGAACAGACTGCACGCGAGGTCTTCGCGCTCTACAACTTCTCGGAAATCCGCACTCCCATTTTCGAAGACACGCAGCTCTTTGCTCGTGGAGTCGGCGAGGCCACAGACGTCGTCTCGAAGGAGATGTACACATGGGATGATCGAGCGCGCGCGCAGTCTGAGAAAGCTCAGTCACTCACGTTGCGTCCGGAGAACACGGCCGGCGTCGTGCGCGCGTATATCGAGCACAAGCTGTGGGAACGAGCAGGGTTGCAGAAGCTCTACTATATCGGCCCGCAGTTTCGTCGGGAGCGTCCGCAGAAGGGAAGATATCGGCAGTTCTACCAAATCGGCGCCGAGGTCATAGGACCTCCGACTGCAGGAAGCGAATCGCCGGCGCGTGACGCTGAAATCCTGCAGATGTTGGTGATGCTGCTGAATCGGCTAGAGATCAGAGATTGGACTCTGCAGTTGAATTCCGTAGGTTCGCCGAGCAGCCGTCCGGCGTTCAACGAAGTACTACGCAAAGCGCTGAGCGAGGTCGTAGATCGCATGTGTGTCGATTGCCAGCGCCGAGCCGTGATGAATCCACTTCGAGTGTTCGACTGCAAAGTTCCCGAAGACCAGCCGATCATTGAGAAGCTCCCCCGCCTCAGCGGCTTTCTCGATGAAGCCGATCGCAAGCACTTCGAGCAAGTCCAGGAGATTCTGCGTGCGACAGGCGTGCCGTTTGTGATCAACGATCGCCTTGTTCGTGGATTCGACTACTACACGCGCACCGCTTTCGAGTTCACGCAGGGAAGCTTGGGCGCACAGAATGCGCTTTTGGGAGGCGGTCGGTACGACGGTCTTTCCGAAGCGCTGGGCGGCCCGCGCGCGCCGGGGATCGGCTTCGCTATCGGAGAAGATCGATTCGTGATGGCCCTGGCGGCAACGTCCGGAACAGACGTTCCCGAATCGGTACCGCAGGCTTATGTTGCGCCGCTCGGCGAAGGAATGAATGTTGCGGCAGCTAAGCTCGCGTCCGAACTGCGGTTAGCAGGAGTTCGAGTGGAACTCGGCGACGAGAGTTTCCGGTTGAAGAAATCGTTCGAAACCGCCGAGAAGCTTGGGATTCAGAACGTAATCATCGTCGGTGAAGATGAAGCCAGGAGCCGCGAGTATTCAGTCAAGAATCTCAAGACCGGCGAACAACAGAAGATGAGTGCGCGCGAACTGGCCGAACGGAACCGGCGGCGGTAGCCGGTGGGTCGTTGTTGGGCGCCAAGCCCAACGACGCGTGGTAGACGATGCGCGCATTCTCGAACATGCGCAGCCGCACAAACTGCGGCTGCCCCAGCGGCTACCGCCGCCGGTTCTGTTGCCTGCACGTAGCTCGCAGTTTTTCGCTATGCGAAGCGTCGCATCCTGCGCCGCTCCTGACTTGGTATGCTGAGTTCATGGGCTAAACGGCCCATTTCATATTGCGGAATCGATGAGGATCTTCAGCCAGTCGCGAAACGCCATGGGTACGGTTTTCGCGATCCATCTCTACGCCGAGAGCGAAGCACAAGCGCTCAGCTTCTTTGAAGTCGCGTTCGAGGAAGTTGAACGACTGGAAGAAACGCTCAGCAAGTTTCGACCCTCGAGCGAAATCTGCCGCATCAACCGGCTTGCGGCATCGCAGCTCGTGACGACCGATCCGGAAGTCTTTTCTCTCATAGAACAATCGTTGTTCTATTCAGAACAAACCGCCGGCGCCTTCGACATCACAGTCGGTCCCCTAATGCGAACCTGGGGATTTTTTCGCGCGGAGGGCCACTTTCCCGATGCACAAGAACTGAAGGCAGCGCGAGAGCGCACCGGGTTCGAAAAAGTCCTGCTCAATCGAGGCGCTCGCACGATTAGCTTCGCGATTCCCGGAATGGAACTCGATTTGGGGGCAATCGGAAAAGGCTATGCCGTGGACTGCGCTGTCGAAATCCTGCGAGAGGCGAGCTTAAGCGCGGCGCTCGTGGTTGCCGGCTCCAGCACGGTGTATGCGCTCGGTACTCCGCCCGAAGAAGATGGATGGAAGATCCACGTGCCCGATCCACTCGACCGTACACGCAAAATTTCCACGGTCAGGCTCCGCGATCAGGCGATCTCGACTTCGGGCAACTACGAACAATTCTTCGAGTTAGATGGGCGCAGATACTGTCATGTAATGGATCCCAGAACGGGAATGCCTGTTGAGGGAGTTCTGCAGACGACGTTGATCGGCAGCGATGGCGCGATGACCGACGCCGTCTCGAACGCATTGTTTGTTCTCGGCACTGACGGTGAGAAATTGCTTTCGAATTTCGAGCAAGTCGGCGTCTTATCGGTCCTGACGGACAGTCGGGAACAGCGCATCCTGAAATGGAACTGGCCGGATGCGGCCGTCGAACGAAATGAAATTATTAATTTTGAACCAAGTTATGGGAGGGCTCAGGCATCATGAATCGGCGGGAGTTTATTGGGTGTGCAGCGGGAGCGGTAGGTGGAGCTTTGTTGCTCGGCGAATCGGAGCGACTGTTTGCTGCACCTTCTGACCAGATCAATCTTGGCATTATCGGCGTCGGCAGCCGCGGTCAGCAGCTTATGCGGACCTTCCTGCGCGTTCCCGGCGTGCGCTTCGCCGGATTGTGCGATGTATATGAGCCGCGTTTCGCCGCAGGTCGCAAGATCACTGGAGAAAATACGCCGATCTATCACGATCATCGCGAGATCCTCAACGCGCGCGACATCGATGCCCTGATCGTCTCAACGCCTCTTTCCTTCCACGCTGATCACATCACGGCTGTGCTGGAAAGCGGACATCACGTTTACGGCGAGAAGAGCATGGCGCTCACCGTCGATGGATGTAATCGCATTCGCGAGACGGTGAAGCGCTCGGGCAAGCACTATCAGGTGGGACTCCAATATCACTATGCTCCCTGGTATCGCGAGGTCCTAAAGCACATTCAAGCCGGTAAGCTGGGCAAGATCACGCAGGTTTATGCCTACTGGCATCGCAATAACAGTTGGCGGCGTCCGGTGCCGGCGGGAGCCGACGAAAAGCTCGCGCGATTGATCAACTGGCGGCTTTACAAGGAATATTCCGGCGGACTGGTCGCAGAGCTCGGCTCGCATCACATCAACTTTGCTAACGAAGTTTTTGGCGGAATGCCGGAGTCGGTCATCGGCAGCGGCGGAGTCGATTACTGGAAAGACGGCCGCGAGACCGATGATAACGTTCAGGTCACGTACCGCTATCCCAGCGGTCAAACGCTCTTCTTCAGCGCGATCACCACTAATCGTCTCGACGGCGATCAGATTCGCGTTTATGGAACGGACGGCAGTGCGGTTCTCACCGAAGCTGACGCGACGATCTACTACGAGCCCAAGCGTCCCGAATCAGCGGTACAGCAGGAAACCATCGTTCAACATGGCATCGTAACTGGGGCAACGTATCGCTCGGAGCTTCCATATCGTGGGGTGGGCGAGAAGGTTCCCGTTCCTGCCGACAAGATGGGAAGCCCTGACTATCTTGCGTGCGCTTCATTCATCAATTCCCTGCGGGCAAACAAGCGTCCCGAAGCCGACGAAGACAAAGCCTGGAATGAAGGCATCGCCGTTTGCTTCGGAAACCAGGCGATTGCGCAAGGCCAGCGCTTAACACTCGACGAGCATCCGGCCAAGGCTGCCGCAGCTTAACAAAACCGGCGCCGGTAGGCGGGGTCCCCGGCAAGCGCCGATGTTGCGATTGCTGGGGTGCTAAGCGGCGGGGCAGCCGCGTGTCTTGCGGCTGCATTTCTGCGCAATTGCTGGCAGTATCGTCGCATTCGGAGTTCGCCTTTCGGCGACCTCCGACCCACCGGCTACCTCCGGCGGTTCTGTTTTGCATTTTTCCGCAGCCTGTAAGGTCGGGGCTTCCACCTTTGAAACCCGTACCTCACTCGATAGCTCGAAGCCGAGCTTCCTTATTCTCATTCTGTTCGGAAAAAGCCTTAAACTGCTAGTTTGGATTCTGCCCCTCAATCCGAATCGCATCCTCGACGGCTTCTCCGGATATTGCGTTACGTCCGCCCGTATTCGCTGGCGGTTCTAGGCTCGGTGATTCTGCTCGCGGCTGTGGGCTTGTTTGACGCCTTCCGCGTCGCTTTGGTGAAGCCGATCTTCGACGGCGTGCTGAAGACGGAGGAGTTCACGCGCGACCTGCTGCTCTTTAGCTTCCGCGGACATCAGATTTATCTGCATCAATTTCTACCCAAGCACTTCAGCCACAATGCTTGGACGATGGTGGCAGTTGCTTTGGTGGGCGCGACGGTTCTCAAAGCTATCTGCGATTACGTCGGGACATATTTGGTGAGCTATGCGGGGTTCGGCATGATCACCGACCTGCGTAACGAGCTGTTCCAGGCAATCTTGCGGCGCTCGCTCGGATTCTTTCAGCGCCATTCCACCGGCACTCTCCTCTCAACCATCATCAACGATGTTGAGCGCGTGCAATACGCGATGTCGACTGTACTTGGGGAATTTCTCCAGCAGTTGTTTACGTTCATTTTTCTTGCTGCTGTGGTGGTCCTTTATGGTGGAAAGCTTGCCTGGGTCCTGGTCGTCTTTATTCCCGTTGTGATCGCCTCCGTGCGCCGCATTGGCCACAGTGTGCGACGTACTACGAGGAGGGGACAGGACAAACTCGCTGAAATCCAACATCTCCTGCACGAGATCATCGCCGGCAATCGCATCGTCAAAGCTTTCAACATGGAGCTCTGGGAGACGATGCGCTTTCGGGGCGCCTCGAGACGCCTCTTCCGCGCCAACCTGCGCTACGTGAGCGCGCAGGCGCTGAGTTCGCCGCTGATGGACATTATCGGGGCAGTGGCAATCGCTCTTCTGCTGTTCGTAGGAAGAGATCGCATTCGCGACGGCTTCATGACCGAAGGCGCGTTTTTCGCTTTCATCGTGGCGGTTTTCAAGCTCTACGATCCTGTGCGCAAATTCGCGCAGTTTTATAACAACTTCCAGCAGGCGTTGGGGGCTTCTTCTACCATCTTCGATTTCATGGAGGTCGAAGACGACGTAAAGGACAAGCCGAACTCCGTCACCCTGCCGCAGTTCAAAGACAGCATTCGCTTCGAGGCCGTCGATTTCGGGTACGACGACGAGGAAGGTGGACGGCAGGTTCTCCGCAATATCAATCTGGAAGTAAAGGCGGGAGAAGTTGTCGCCATCGTCGGACCAAGCGGAGCAGGGAAGTCCACGCTCGTCCGCTTGCTGCCACGCTTCTTCGATGTGAGTGCTGGAGCGATTCTCATCGACGGCCACGATCTGCGTGATGTCACAGTGCGCTCGCTGCGCAATCAGATCGGGCTTGTCACCCAGGAAACCGTTCTCTTCAATGACACGGTCCGTAACAACATTGCCTACGGTCGACCGAATGTTCCGATTGAACAAGTGCAGACCGCAGCGAAAGCCGCATTGGCGCATGATTTCATCATGCGCATGCCTGCCGGCTATGACACGGTGATCGGTGAGCGCGGTATGAGGCTTTCGGGAGGAGAGCGCCAGCGCATCTCAATCGCGCGCGCGTTGTTAAAAGACTCGCCGATTCTCATCCTCGACGAAGCCACATCGGCGCTCGATGCAGAATCGGAGGTGCTGGTTCAGTCTGCTCTGCAGAATCTGCTGCAGAATCGCACTGCATTTGTCATTGCGCACCGGCTCTCGACGGTGCGCAGCGCCCATCGCATTATCGTGATGGAGCATGGCACCATCTCCGACATCGGCTCGCATCACGAACTTTTGCAGCGATACGGAACCTATCAGCGCTTGTACAATCTCCAGTTCGTCGAAATCGAAAACGTCGCCGCACTGAAATGAGCGGCGACTCCCGGGAGCCCACCTCGTCCATGCCTGTCCGATCCATGACCGGATATGCTCAGCTCACCCATCAGGTGAACGATCACCTCTCTTTTTCTCTCAATCTGAAATCAGTGAATCATCGCTTTCTCGATCTGCACTTCCGCATGCCTGCCGAAGCGAATGGCCTGGAGTTGAAAATGCGCCGCATGATCAAAGACAAACTTGCGCGCGGGCACATCGAAGTCGGACTCCTGGTCCAGCACGGAGCATCAAGTGGATTTCAACTGAATCATTCTCTGGTTGAGGGATATGTTCGGGCATTTCAGGAGGCGGCGGAGCGCCTTGGCCTTGTGTCGCAGCCTGACCTCAATGTTGTGTTGCGCCTGCCGGGAGCGTTGTCGGGCGACACCGCAGAAATTGATGAAGAGCTTGAGAATACCATCCTGGCGCGCACCGAACAGTTGATCGAACGTTTGAACCACATGCGCGAAGAGGAAGGCCGCGGAATCGAAGCAGAACTGCGCGAGCGCATGCAATCGCTGGCGCACGCGGTTACCGAAATAGGAAAGCTTCGCGCATTAGTTTCGCGGGCCTATCTCGAGAAAGTCCAGTCGCGCATGAATGAGCTGATTGGCGGACACGCCGATCCCGATCGCATCCTGCAGGAAGCGGCTATGCTCGCGGAACGCAGCGATATCCAGGAAGAGGTCGTCCGATTGGAGAACCACATCAAGCACTTCCACTCGCTTTTGGACTCGGGCGGCGAAGCCGGCAAGAAATTAGACTTTCTCTTGCAGGAGCTGAATCGCGAAGCCAACACGCTGCTCTCGAAGACCGCGGGCGTTTCCGGCGAGGGTTTGCGGATTACGGAGCTTGGTCTGTTGATCAAATCAGAGATCGAGAAAGCGCGCGAACAGGTGCAAAACGTAGAGTGACAAAGATCGGGTCATCGGGTGATCGGGCCATCGGGTGATCTAACGGCAAAACCAAAACATGGCGCGGATTTCGCGGATGGGACGCGGATGAACGCAGAAGTTTGAAGTAGATATGTTTGTCTGTGTTTTTAGTTCACCCGATCACCCGATCACCCGATTCGCGATAACGCATTAGGCTAAACGCAAACGTCCTCCATGGCTGGCATGCTCTACATCATCTCCGCCCCATCCGGCTCGGGCAAATCCACGCTCGTCAACGAGCTGCGCTCCATCGTTCCCAATCTGGACTTTTCCATTTCCTACACTACCCGTCCGCCGCGGGGCAGCGAGCAGAACGGCCGCGAGTATTACTTCGTCACGCGCGAGGAGTTCGAAAAAATGCTCGCCGAAGATCGTTTTCTCGAACACGCCGAGGTCTTCGGCAACTACTATGGGACGGCTTGCCGGTTTCTCGATGAAGCGAAACAGCGCGGCAAGGACCTGCTGCTCGATATCGACGTACAGGGCGCAGCGCAGGTGCGCAAGAAAGTGCCCGACGCGGTGAGCATCTTCGTGATGCCTCCGAACAAGAGCATCTTAGAGAGACGTCTTAGGAATCGCAGTCAAACCGATAAGGTTGACCCCAAAGTAATAGAGCGAAGACTTGAGAACGCGCAAAAGGAGATTGTGAATTACAAGGAATACGGCTATATTCTCGTGAACGAGATTCTGGACAAGGCAGTTGAAGAGCTGAAGGCTATCGTCCTCTCCGAGCGAGTTCGTCGATCCGGCAAGCAACTGACTCCTGACGAATGCAAGATGATTCGCCTTGCGGAAGGTTGTCTGCTGGCGAACAGCCACGAGAGGGTTCGTCCCGTTTTGGAATCCTTCCAGCAGGCTGCGTCCAGACCCCAACCCCGCTGAGGTACATCAAAGCAATGGAACCCACGAAAGAGTTCGACAGCAAGTATCGCTACATCCTTGTCGCCGCCCGCCGTGCCCGCCAACTCCAGAACGGAGCCAGCGCTCTGGTCGAGACCAACTCGCGCAAAGCATGCCGCATCGCCCAGGACGAGATTCAGGCCGGCAAGGTCACGTATGTAGTGCCCGAGCACACCGAACCGATCGAAGCCCCCGCGCCTCAGCCGACCGAAGAGTAATTTCCGAAAAACTTGCCGCGGATTGCGCCGACCCTTCGGGGACTTCAGGACCTCCGGCCGCCCTCGGCCGGGTGTTCGTTTGGACTAGCGAATACCGCAAGGAATGCGAGACGCCGAAAACCCGCGCGGGGGCGCGCGTCGGTCCGTGCGCGTGTGATTTGGCTTTTGCTTTCCACGAACCACCAACATCACCACTGCATCTCTACTCCTCCGACTACAATAAGGCTATGAAGGTCGCTCTCGGCGTTTGCGGGGGAATCGCTGCCTATAAAGCCTGCGAGGTTGTTCGCCTGCTGCAGGACCAGGGCATTCATGTGCAGGTGGTGATGACCGCCGCTGCCCAGGAGTTCGTGCGACCTCTTACCTTCGCTGCTCTTTCCGGCGAAAAGGTCATTACCGGACTTTGGGATTCAGGTGGCCAACAGCCCAATCTCGATTCCGCCATCGAGCACATCAGCGTCGCCCAGAGTGTTGACGCGCTCGTAGTCGCGCCGTGCACCGCGGACATGATGGGTAAATTCGCTCATGGGCAGGCCGATGATTTTCTTTCCACCCTCTACCTCGCCACGCCGGCGCCTGTGATCATCGCTCCGGCGATGAATGTCGAGATGTGGAACCACGCGGCGACGCAGGAAAATCTCGAAACGCTTCGGAAACGCGGGGCGTATATTGTCGAGCCCGGAAGCGGATATCTCGCCTGCGGCATGGTCGGCGCAGGACGCCTCGCAGAGCCGGAAGAGATCGTGGCTGCCACCCTGTCCGCACTCGGAGTGGTTCGTGACCTCACGGGCGAAAGCATTCTGATCACTGCCGGCCCAACCCGCGAACCGATCGATCCAGTGCGCTTTCTCGGCAACCGTTCCAGCGGCAAGATGGGATACGCACTTGCCGAAGCTGCGATTCATCGCGGCGCGAAAGTGATCCTGGTTTCAGGACCAGTCACGATCGATCCACCCGAGGGCGCGGAACTGATGGCTGTCGAAAGCGCCGAGCAGATGCGCAATGCAGTCGTCTCGCAACTCGATAAAGTAAGTGTGGTAATTGCCGCTGCCGCAGTGGCGGACTTTTGTCTGCGCAACGCCGCTCAAGAGAAGATCAAGCGCAGCGGATCGCTTACGCTGGAACTCGAGCCCACGCCCGACATCCTTGCTGAAGTCTCTTCCCGCCGACAAGCCGGGCAGGTGCTCATCGGCTTCGCCGCCGAGACGCAAAACGCTCTGGAGAATGGGCGCGCGAAGCTGCGCAAGAAAAGAATCGACGCAATTGTCGTGAACGACGTTTCCAGAGCCGGTATCGGCTTCGACTCGGAACGCAATGAAGTCACGATCATCACGCACGACGAAGAAATCTCTGTTGCCGAAGCTCCAAAGCAGAAAATCGCGCACCGCATTCTCGATGTCGTGCTAAAACTGAAGATGCAAGCGAGCAAAGCCGCTCCCGCTCGCTGATCTTCATTAATGCCCCAAAACTCAGAACTACAACAGCAATTAGCCGAGCGCGTCCGCTTCTATCGCGAGATGGGTATTTATGACTTCTATCGCCGCGAAGTCTCAACGCAGCTGGAAGGCGCAATTGAAGAAGTAACTTCTGAGCGACTCCAGGCTCTGAACGCGGCTCCGTCGTTGAACGAAAACGAAATGTCTCCAGAACAATCTCTACGCGCTATCCGCGAAGACATCGGCGATTGCACGCGCTGCGTGCTCCACAAACAAGGCCGCAAGCAGATCGTCTTCGGCGTAGGCAATCCGCGTGCAGACATCATGTTCGTCGGCGAAGCACCCGGAGCGGACGAAGATATTCAGGGCGAGCCTTTCGTCGGACGCGCCGGACAACTGCTCAACAACATGATTTCCGCAATGGGAATCCGCCGCGAGGACGTGTATATCGCGAACATCATCAAGTGCCGCCCGCCAGGGAACCGCACGCCAGAGCGCGAAGAATGCGATACCTGCTCGCCATTCCTGATGCGGCAAATCGAAGTCGTGAAGCCGAAGATCCTCGTAGCATTGGGCGCGGTGGCTGCGAAAACGCTGCTCGGCGTGAATGACGCCATGATTAATCTGCGCGGACGCATCTATGACTTCAAAAACACCAAGCTCGCCGTAACCTATCATCCGGCGTATCTGCTCCGCGATCCTCGGCAAAAGAAAGAGGCGTGGAAGGATCTGCAGATGGTGATGAACTATTTAGGAATGCCGATGCCGAAACAGAGGGAACAGGGTACAGAGTGACAGAACCGGCGGCGGTAGCCGGTGGGCCGGAGATGGCCGTATGACCAGCTCCGGGCGGAACGATGCCGCATGCAACGTGAAGAAGCGCAGCCGCAACACATGCGGCTGCCCCATCGCCTACCGGCGACGGTTCCGTTTGTCACCTGTCCCCTGTAACCTGTCCTCTTACGCATGTCCTCCTTTTGTGACGTAGCCCTGCCGGTTCCCCTGGAGATGACGTTCACCTATCGCGTGAACGGGCAAACTCCCGTCGTGGGAGGCCGAGTGCTTGTTCCCTTCCGCACATCGCGACTGCCAGGTGTGGTCACAGCGCTGCACGACCGCCCTCCGAGCATGGAAGCCAAGACCGTGCACTCGGTACTCGACGCCGAGCCGCTCATCGATGCGCCTCTGATGCAGCTCGCCGAATGGATATCGAGCTACTATCTCGCGCCGATCGGAGAGGTGCTGCGGACGATGCTGCCGCTGCAAGCCGAAGTGAAGCGCGATTGGAGCTATTGCATCACCGAATTAGGGCAAAAGGCGCTCTACGATTCAGCCCAATCCGGGAATTCCGGACGATCGAAGAAAAGCGTCACGGAGCAGATGCTCGAATACCAGGTTCTGGATTTCCTGTCGCAAGTCGATGAGGTGCGCGAGCACGCGCTCAAGAACGCGACCGGGGCTACACGCGATGTGCTGCGGGGATTGCAGTCAAAGCGTTGGGTCCTTCGTCAGGATGTCTCTTCAACTCGCGACGCAAGCCGGACGGTAAACATCGCACGCCTGGTTGCGAATCCAGAACCCTCCAGCCGCAAGCTGAACGAAAATCAGCAGGCGCTCCTCTCGAAGCTGGAGCAAGCAGGAGGGATCATGCCGGTGCGCGAGCTTCGCGAGCTGGACGTTCCGCGCACAACTCTCGAAACGCTGGTTCGGCGTGGGCTGGTGAGCATCGAAGAGAAGCCTGCCGAGTTTCACATCGCCGGGGTTCCGGCTTCATCGTCGCAGATTGCGCGCGGAGATTTGAACTTTGCGCAGCGAGCCGCTCTCGATTCGATCGAAGCCGCCGTAAACGAGCGGCGGTTCTCGGTTTCGCTTCTGCACGGCGTGACCGGCTCTGGGAAGACTGCGGTCTATCTGTCGGCGATGCAGTCCGTGCTGGCACAGGGACGCTCGGCGATTCTCCTGGTTCCCGAAATAGGACTCACTCCGGCTGCTGCCGCCAATCTTTATCGTATCTTCGGCGAGCAGGTAGCGATTCTGCATTCAGGCCTGACCAATGATGAGCGCGCAGAGCAATGGCATCGTATTCATCGCGGCGAAGCGCGCATCGTGGTCGGAACGCGCTCGGCGGTATTCGCTCCTGTTCGCGATCTTGCGTTAATCGTTATCGATGAAGAACACGACGGCTCCTACAAGCAGGAGGAGACACCGCGGTATAACGGACGCGATGTGGCCGTCATGCGCGGCAAGCTTTCCAGCGCGGCAGTCGTGCTCGCGTCGGCAACGCCTTCGCTCGAGACCTATCACAATGCCCGGGAAGGGAAGTACCGGCTGATCGAGCTGCGTGAACGCGTGCAGCAGCGTCCTCTGCCCGAGGTTGAAGTCATCGACATGCGCGAGGAGTTTCAGCAGACCGGAGAAGAAAAGATCTTCTCGCGCAGGCTGATCGAGCAAGTGTCGGCGCGTCTCGAAGCAAAAGAGCAGGTAATGCTGCTGCTCAATCGCCGCGGATACTCGGCGGTCGTGCTTTGCCGCTCATGTGGCGAGAAGATGCAGTGCGTAAATTGCGCTGTAGCCCTCACCCATCACAAGGGAATGGTTTCACCTGCAGCGCTCACGCATCGTGTTCCCGTTGGCCAGCGGCTGGAGTGCCACTATTGCGGATATCGCACCACGGTGCCGAAGCTCTGTCCCAAATGCGGAAGCGAGCATCTGTATTTTCTCGGCGCCGGTTCGGAGAAGATCGAGGAAGCTCTGCAGCAGTCATTTCCGAATGCGCGCATCGGACGACTCGATCGAGATACTGTCCGCACGCGCCACGATTTCGAGCGCGTCCTCAATCAGCTTCATGCCGGCGAACTGGACATGCTCGTGGGCACACAGATGATCGCGAAAGGACACGACATCCACGGGGTCACATTGGTCGGTGTAATCGGCGCAGATTATGCGCTCGGTCTGCCGGACTTCCGCGCCGCGGAAAGAACGTTCCAGTTGCTTACCCAGGTCGCGGGCCGCGCGGGACGCGGCAATTTCGCCGGCGAAGTCGTGTTGCAAACCTATTTCCCCGAGCACTATGCGATTCGCTATGCGGCCATGCACGATTACACCGGCTTCTACGAGCAAGAAATGCGGTATCGAAGCTGGATGCACTATCCGCCGTTCACCAGTCTCGCCAATGTTCTGCTGCGCAGCGACAAACTTGAACTCGCGATGCGCTATGCCGGAACCGTACATCACTGGGTGGATCGCACGCGATTGGAGGGAATCCGGGTGATGGGTCCGGCAGCCGCGCCTTTGTCTCGGCTAAAGCGCGATTACCGGTTCCACTTCATCCTGAAGTCAGCCAGCCGGGAAAAGTTGAATGCAACTTTGCGGGCACTGGTCGCACATGCAGTCGCGGAAGACGTGCCGCGCACCAGCATCATCGTGGACGTCGATCCGCAGTCATTGATGTAGAAGTTTGCGAGGGTACGGTTCTCACTTGGCTTACTGGGGCAAGAGTGCCTGAGTTTGAGAATAGGCGGGTTTATGCGCTGTTTGCAATGAATTTGAGGCATCAGTAGCTCGACAGTCGGTCGACTGTCATCCTGAAGCGCCTCTGTTGCGCGAAGGATCTCCCGCGATGTTTAGGTCCTAAATGCCGTTGGTTTGGCTCTTCCACCAAGAGCCTCTCGTTGTTGGCTGAAGAGCCTCGCGAGGACTTTTTTGTTTGAGACATTCCGGGAGATCCTTCGGCCAAAAGACGGCCTCAGGATGACAGATATAAAACACACGCTGATGAAAATGTAGGTTAACTCGCGTTCTCAATACCCTTTATTCACTGTTTGCAAGGCTGGATACGAGCTCAGCTGCCGGGTGTTGATCGCCTTCCATTTCCTCCTGCAACTCTGCGAACAGATCCGGGGTGTGTTCGGCTTGCGCCATCCAGACTGGAGCAAACGACTGGCGATGCAGCGGCGATGGTCCATGCTCGCGCAGGATTGCTTTGTGCTTTGGCGTGCTGTAACCCTTGTTGGAGGCGAGACCATAGAGGGGGTATTGAACATCGATTTCGCGCATCATGCGATCGCGTTCCACTTTGGCAATGATGGATGCCGCGGCGATGGAGCAGCTTAGCGCGTCCCCATGGATGATCTTCGTCTGCTTGAAAGGAACGTCGATCTTGAGCGCATCGACCAAAACGTGATCGGGAGCCGGTTCAAGCTGCTTCACCGCCATCGCGAGTGCTTCGAGCGAAGCCCAATAGATATTAATTTCGTCCACGCGCGCGGCATCGACGGAAGCAATCGCATACGCGATCGAGTGTTCGCGGATGCGTTCAGCAAGCACCTCGCGCACGTCCGGCAACAAGAGCTTGGAGTCACGCAGACCGCGAATGCGGTACTCAGGCTTCAGGATGACAGCGGCGGCAACGACAGGTCCGATGAGAGCGCCGCGTCCGACTTCGTCCACGCCGGCAACCAATTCAGCGCCGTCGGCCCAGGCGAGCTTCTCATACTTCAGCGTGCATTTAAGCTTCTTGAGGAGCCGAAGTTTGAGCGTGGACATCGAGCGCTGCTCCTCGCCCGGCTTGAGCAGCCTGAGATACTTCTTTGCCCGCTTCGATGGTTTCCTCGCCGCCACTTCCGCGATATTAGCAGCGATTGCTGTGGAGCGGGCGGTGGAAAACGGGATCTCCATCCACCCATCGCCACAAAAAAAGGGCAAAAGAAAGGCTGGACGTGAGGTCCAGCCCTTTTCCGGCAAAGCTGCCAACTACCGCGGATTGCTGTTGTTATCGCGCGGCTGATTGTTGTTGTACTGATTGTTATTGTTGTACTGATCTGGAGGCGGAAGCTGGCGTCCGTGTCCCTGATAGCCTTCGTACTGGTGCATGCGCACGCCATTTTGCAGACGGAAGTTCAGTTCGGTTTCTGCGGGAACGTTCAGTTCCTTGCCCTTAGTCAGAATCTGAGTGCCGGCGCCTGCGCCTGCTCCCAAAATGGCACCGATGGCTGCGCCCTTACCGCCGCCGGCCAACGCGCCGATCAGTGTTCCGGCGAGAGCTCCGCCGCCTACGTATTCACCGGTCCGCTTGTTCGCGCCGAGTCCGCCGTTCTTGCTGCTGGCGGCAGCGCTGGTGCTCTCGGTATCAAGGCGATAGTGACGTCCATTGATGTCGACCGAACGCAGATCGAGCGTCATGTCGTTGCTGTTGTTGTCCGTAGAAACCACCGCGAGCTGAGCCGGAGCTCCCTTCGGGATGATCACATTGCCGTTCGCGCCGACGACATCGCGCGAAACCGTTCCCGGAAACATTGCTCCGGGTTGCACATTACCTTTTTTGGCATTAATGTCCTGATCAACACGCACGTGAACCTCAGTTCCGGCGGGGACCTCGGACGCATTCTGCGCAAACGCTCCAAATCCGAACAGGAGCGCCGCACACATGGTCAAGCGGGTTGCGAGTTTTCGCATGAATTCCTCCTCTGAATCCTCAGCAGACGAATCGATAGTCTGACCTCTTCTGTTAACTAAAGATGCAAGCTGTTGCTCGCGGGTGTGCTGTGGAAACAGAGCAGATCGACCAGCTCTGAATAAAGCGGGCAACTCATTTTTGTCGGCGGGAGATCGCCGGCTCCAGGCCTGCCGCAGTGACATGCGGTGAATCCCGCAGGGCGTGGCGCCCAATTTTGTCTGTGCAACACATTGAGCCGCCTGGCGGCGTGGCCTCGGTTCTATGGGTCGGCCTGACGGTACTGCTCAAGCTTGCGAGCGTTGGGCTACTGCTGCAGCGGAGCTGAGACGTGCTCGTGAACGATCAGCCACTGCTTTCCGCGTTTTTGCCATAGGGCAGTCCAGCGTACGTCGAGGGCCATTGGATTCCCCTGCTTCGGAGCGATGTCGAGGTGGACGGTGGCGGTTCCCCAATAGAGATCGCCGTTGGCACGTACCGCGGCATCGTCGTTCACTGTGGCTTTCATCGTCTGCCATTGAGCCAACACGTTCTTCACGCCGGATTCGTATGCCGACCAACCCTTGTACTCCAGCGGCGTGACGTCGAAGAAAGTGTCATTCGCGTTCTTGTCGTAGAAGCGGGAGACGTTGGCGGTATCGAGCGTGGCCCAGCCGTTCCAGATATCCTGCATAAGTTGTTTGCTGGGAGTTTGCGTTTGCGCGCCGGAATTCGATTGTGCGGACACGAACGT
This sequence comes from Terriglobales bacterium, assembly GCA_035277605.1. Classification (GTDB taxonomy): domain Bacteria; phylum Acidobacteriota; class Terriglobia; order Terriglobales; family Acidobacteriaceae; genus Gp1-AA112. The sequence continues at coordinate 42,269 of DATEKE010000034.1, forward strand.
GATCGACACAACCACAGCCAATAGAGATGCAGCGGCCCACATGCGAGCTGACATCGTTACCTCCTTGTACGGCGCGCCAGCTTAGTCCCAAGTGCAGGGCCAGTCAATGACGAAGGTTTTTACACGTGTGCTCCGAGGTAATCGCAGCCGCAGGTTCGACGCGGAGTTGTGCAAAAGAGGGAACGCTCTTAATGGATTCCCAACATGGAACGTTCCATCCATTGCATCTTCAGGGGATTCAGTTTAAGTTCGGGACTCTGTTGGTTGAATGTGGTTCGCTACAATCCCAATCCGGCCAGAATCTGATTCAGGTCATTCGCAATGGTTTGCAATGCGCCTCCGCCGTTAAGCAGATTGGTTACGCTGCACAGCAGATTGCCGAGCAGGTTGCCGGGGCCCGATTGCGCAACGATGTTGAGATTGATTGGATTGGGAATGTCCACGATGAGTCCGAGGACGTCGAGATGGAGCGGCCCGAGCGTGAGCGTGAGAATCGGACACGTGCCTGCAGGATCGACTGCCGCCGCAACGTTGTTTAGTACAACGGTCTGGGCCTGTCCCGACGAATTGGTGAGAGTCGCGATCAAGTTGCCGATGGCAACCAATTGCGGCTGACCGGATGCATTGTTCTGCACCGCGAAGTTGCTGATGTTAAATGTGCCCGCCATAGTTCCACTGCCGAGGGAACTAAGCGAACTGAGCGGTCCCGATGTGGGAGCAGTGAAGGTTCCAGCTACAGGTACTGCCAGCGATGTTTGTCCGTGTGGATTCCCATTGCCTGCGCTCTGAGAGAACATCATTCCTGTACTCAACAATAATGTTGTGAGTACTGCGATTAAATTGCGCTTCGTCATTTGCTTTACTACACCTCAATTCAATGGTTATTTGCTTACAAGGCACACCTGTAACATCGCGCGCGAAGCGACGCATCAACTCACACGATGTACGGTTTGCTTTGGGAATGGGATGCCCTTGTATCCCTGGAGTTATGCATGAGTCGTGAACAAAACCCTGAGCTTCTCGATACCTGAATCGAGGCAAGCATGTGACCGGTAGAGGATTAGTCCGAGGTTTCAGCCTGGAAAAAAAAACACCTACTCCTGATGTTCTTGAAAAGCAAGGATGACCAATCTGGGATGTATGGAGTTTGCGCGGAAGCCAGGAACGCGGTGCTACATGACTGAAAACACAACGCATGATGCGAATCGCACGCACTGCGTCGGCCCAGCGATCAGAAACGCGTGCTGCGAAGCCGAGATCCAGAAAGCCGGAGAAGCCGCGTGAAATTCAGCCGGCAGGAACCCCGCATTTACGGATCACGCCGCGACGGTCAGCGGCTTTTTCTCCTTCACTCCAACAATGATGAGCCACAGCATGATTGCCAACTCGCCAAGCATGAGGGGAAAAACCCAATTTGAAACGGTGTGCTCGTATGCCGGCCAGAGGATGCCGGTAACGCTGGTCGCCAGATAAGCGAAACAATTGAGCATGAGCCAGATGCCGAGTATCCGCGGAATGAAGCGCGACCTGTACACCAGCAGCCCAAAAGGAAAGAGCCACAGCCCCCAGAAGACCTCGTTGGCAAGCACTCCCTGGCCATGCATGCGGATGAACACCATGACGAACGCGTCGCGCTGTGCTTTGTCGAAGACGGCGAGAAAGTTTGCGCCACGGGCGAGAAGCAGCGCTGCGGCGTCATTGATCGTATTAAGGAAATAAATTGGCGTGACCATCAACGCGCCGAGGATTACGACAAGGCGAGCGAGCCCTTCGTCCACCCCCTTGAACAGCCGGTAGAGTGCCAGCGTGAGGAAGATCCCCATGGTCGCGGTGAACAGATCGCTGAGCATGCCAAGGCGAAAAAGCGTCTCATGGGCGGCGATGTTGGCGGCTGTGGCGCTCGCGTTGTCGGTGACAAACAGGTGGCTGGGAATGTAAATGAGGCGCAGGGGAGCGGTCATGAGCGTGAGATACAGTAGCCCTGCGATGCGGGCCTGGCGTTTGAGAGCATTCATGTGTGCTCCTTGGGAAAGACAAGCTGCGAAACCTGGAGCGCGGAGCTGAACAGCAAGTGCAGACAGCAGAGGCCGCGAGTCGGCCCAAAGCTTACTCTAGAGAAGACGATAGACCGCAACTAATTTTGTGGCTGCGGATCGGAAGACGATGGAGGAGGCGGCCCGTTCGGCCAAAAGCCCGGCTTTGATCCCATGACCAGTACGAGTCGTCCTCCACGCAGAATGTCCTCATGCCGGAACCATGCCTGATTGAACGGCTTTCCGTTCCATTCTGCCGACTGCACATACTTGTTCTCGGGCGAGGCATTCCGGGCCTCTACCGTAAACGTTTTGCCATTCACGAGGTGGAATGTCGTTTCGGGAATAGCGGGGCTGCCGATCAAGTACACGTCCTGTCCCGCATTGGGAAAAATCCCGATTACTCCGAAGGCGTACCATGAGCCCATTGCGCCGGAGTCGTCATTGCCGGGAATTCCTTTTCGGCCGGTGTGATAGTTCCTGGCGATGATCTCGCGCAGGCGCTCGGCGGTCTTGTCCTGGCGTCCCGCCCAGATGTAGAGGTACGGAGCAAGGAACCCAGGCTCGTTGCCGACATCATAACGTCCGGGTACGTCGAAGAAAGCGTCAAGGCGCTTCACGAATGTCTCATTGCCGCCTGATTTTCCGATCAAACCAGCCACGTCCTGCGGAACGAAGGTGGAGTACGTCCAGGAATTGCCTTCGTAGAACGTGTCGCCTCCCCAGGTGCAGTGCTGCATGGCAGTGAAGTCCTGTTTCCAGCTTCCATCGCGATGGCGCGGACGAATGAATCCTTTGAATCCTCCGTCTTCGAAGTCCGGATCCCAGAGCTTTTCCCAATTCCGCGAGCGCGCGAGGTACTTCTCATAATCTGCAGTTTTGCCGAGACCTTTTGCCAACAACGCGATCTCGAAATCGTCAGCTACGTACTCCATCTGCTTCGAGCCGGGACGATCGACTCCTTCGATGCTTGCGTATCCAAGAGACTTGTAGTCTTCGAGCCCGCCCCTGCCTTCCTTAAATTGATTCTCCGGAGGTACTTCTGCGTCTTTGACTTCGGCAGCATACGCATCATTCCAGTCGATGCCTGGGAGTTTCTTCAGGAATGCATCAGTCAGGAAGAACTCAGCGTTGCTGCCGCCCTGCGTACGCCCATTGAAATTTCCACTCCGCGCATCGGGCATGTATCCGTCGTGGCGATAGATGTCGATGAGAGCGCGCACGCTCGCTGCCTGCCGCTCCGGCGCAATCAGAGTGAGCAGCGGAGCTGAGCTGCGGAACGTGTCCCAAATCGCGTAGAAGTCGTCGTAATAGGGCTCGCTAGATTGCCACAGCGGATTCTCGCCGGTGCGGTCCACGGGCATGAGCATGGTGTGGTAAACCGATGAGTAAAACAGCTGTCTCTGCTCGGGAGAGACGCCTTTTATCTCGATTGTGCTCAGAGCGGCATTCCATGCCGACTCCGCCGCAGCCCGGGTTTTCTCGAAGTCGAACCCTGAAATCTCTTGCGTGGCATTGTGTTTGGCTTGCTCGACACTGATGAAGGAGATACCGACCTTCAACTCCACCTGCTGTCCCGCTTTGGTACCGAACTGCAGCCACGCTCCGGCTTTGCCGCCATTTTCCGGATTCTGCTCACGCGCGGAACTGAGATTCCCATCCCGCCAGGTTCCCGAGGCGGTGGCTGGCGTATCCGTGATTCCGTAGAAAAAAACAGTGTAGGGCCGCGTTTGCTGATTCCATCCACCTATAACAGTGGTAGATCCGCTTACTTCGGTGGGCGAGAGAACGTTGACAGATGAATCTGTCAGGCGCTGATCCTCGTGCTGCTTTGCTCCGCCGCTGAGGCAGTGGCCGGCGTCGAACAGAATGTTCGCTTTAGACGCTTCGGGATAGGTAAAGCGATAGAGGGCCGTCCGCCGTGAAGCCGTGATCTCTACTTTTGTCGAGTAACGCGCAAGGCCCACGCTGTAAAAGCCGACGGCGGCGCTTTCGTTCTGTCGTGGCGAGCTGAAATCAGCGGGCTGCACCTCGCCAGTGGTTGGCTGGATCAAAATATTTCCGTATTTCGCCCCTCCACCGGTACCGCTTACGTGCGTCTGGCTGAAGCCATTGATGTTGCCCTCCTCGAGCCAGCCGGCGTTTCCCGTATTGGGACCCATATCGGGGCCGGGCTTGATCATGCCGAACGGCAGACTTGGCCCGGGAAAAACGTTCCCGCCCCCCTCGGTTCCCATAAAAGGATCGATGTACTTTGCAGGTTGAGTATCGATTCTTGCTGATCCAGAGTTCGCCTGGCGGCTGGCAACTGACGCACTACAAGCCAGAATCAGAAGAACAGCGCGTAAGCCAAGCTTCAAGTTCAGACCTTCACCGGATGTGGGACTCGATTCCTTGCCGAAGAAACTGTACTACGCGGAGACAGCGTTAGGTAGACCTTCCACCTGAAGGACCGGACGAACTTCCACCGTTCCCCACCTACCTGCAGGAATTTGTCCGGCAATTTTGGTCGCTTCATCGATGCTGGCGGCTTCGATCAGGAAAAATCCTCCAAGCTGCTCGTGCGTCTCGGCGAACGGACCATCCGTGACCATGGCCCTCCCGTTCTTGACCCGCACGCTCCTGGCAGAAGAAGTTGGATAAAGGGGTGCCGCCGAAACATACTGGCGCTTCGTGTGGAGCTGTCTGGCGAATCCGGCGGAATCGCGGTAGCACTGCTCGCGTTGAGTCTCGCTAAGCGCGTTTTCGTCGAGATAAATGAGCAACATGTATTGCATGCTTCTAGTTTAATTAAAAAAAAGGACGATAATGCGAGTTGGCGCTCGAGCGCTGTTGTCGGACAAACCGGAGTGTGGCGATGGCTGTATTGAGCATCAAGAACTTCCCAGATTCTCTGTATAAGAAATTGCAAGCGCGAGCAAAGCGGCAACACCGTTCCACGTCGAAGGAAGTTATTCATCTGCTCAGCCTGGCTGTGGATACTCCCAAGCCGCTGTCCATCTTGCAACTACGAGGATTAGGGAAGGAACTTTGGAAGAACATAGACCCCTCCGAACATATTGACGGAGAACGTGGCTCCTGGGATTAGAGGAAGAGTTTCCCGAGAAAGACTGCGACATTTCGCGAATTCCGCAGTTCCGCAGCCGATTCTCTGCGTTTCAATCCAGCGTTCTAACATCCTCCGGCAGTATCAACGTCATCTGGCATTGGTGCTTGGCTTCATCGCAGGTGAGCACTCCACGGCGAATCAGTTTTATCGGCGTATCATCTGGAAATTCAACCGCAAACGATGCTGCCTGCAACTGAGTTGTATAGCTGCGTAGAGCCTCGTCTCCGCGGACAAATTTCACCTGCTCGGGTTTGATGGGATGACCATCCGAAGCTCCGGGGGCTTCGAAGGTGAGAAAGAATTCCGCCGTCGCATTCTTACCCGACCACGGCAAACGTGCGCTGCGCAGGGCCTGCAGCTCCTGGCGCGCGCGCTCCACTTCGGCAGCACTCCGTTTCGAATCGGGAACGAGGGATTTCAGATGTTGTTCCGCATCGGGAATCTTGTGGTTTGCGGTAGCGGCCATCGCGTAGAAGTGGATCGCGTCCTGCTTGCGTCCCATTTTTTCGTAGAGCTGTCCGAGATGGTCGCCGATCTCGGAATGCTCGTCGAGCAGCCATGCAGCTTCAATGTAGCGCCGGGCCTTATCGAGCTGATTATTCTGGAAGTACACCCACCCGAGCGTGTCCCAATAGCTGCCGATGCTCATGGTGAGCCCGACGTCGTTCAGCGTGAGGTGATCGACATCCACATTGCGCAGTCCAGCTTCCGTTGCTGATGTAGCCGATTCCGCATACGTGAGCGCCTTATCAAGATGAGTTTTGTGCGTCGAGAGTTCGTAGGCGACGTTGTTCCAGATGCCGGGAGACGGAGCCAGCTCAACGGCTTTGTCGAAGGCGGCCAGCGCCTTCTCGGGTTGGTTGACGTTCAGATACGCACGCCCAAGGTTCGCTTCCAGACCAGGATTCTGCGGAGTAATCTGCACCGCACGTTCCAGTTCCGAAACGGCATCGGTGTATTTCTTCTGCTCGAGATAGAGAGAGCCCAGGTTTCCATCAGCGAATTGATCCAGCGGATTTACATCAAGCTGCTTCTTGTAGGCGGTTATGGCGTCATCGTATTTCTCCTGCGCCTGATATGCCATGCCCAGATTGTTGTAAGCAAATTCGTCGAAGGGGTTGATCTCAATCTGCTTCTGAAAGGCTGCGATGGAGTCGTCGTAGCGTGCAAGAGCAAGATACGCACGCCCCAGGTTGTTCCAGGCGTCTTTGTGCTTGGGCTCGAGTTCCACGACTTTCTTCAAAAGTTCGGAGGCAGCGCGGAAGTTCTGGTTCTTGAGCGCGGCGATGCCGGCATCGTTCAGATCGTCTGCCGACATTCCTGCAGGAATATTCGACGCCGAAGTTGCCGAGAGGCTCTCGACGAACATGCTCTGCGCACTGTCGGCTGCTACCGCGCGCACAAAAGCGCGCAAATCAGTCCCGCGGCTCGCCGCAATTTCGCGCATGCCGAGCGAGAGATCTTTGGTGACAGTGAGCGTGTGTCCATCGAGCTTGTAATCGGCTGAATAGGTGGCATAGTCGCGCTTAACACTGATCGGCACCGGCGGACGATAGTTATAGCCGTCGGGCAGCTCCACCTTTACGGTCTCATGCGTTTGCAGCGGGGCTGCTGGAAATTCGAAGGGTTTGGTGCGGTCCTCGTCGTCATCCTCATCGAGATTGGCCCAGCTCATGTCGAGTCGAGGCAGCGGGATCGCGAGCTGCGAAGTCTTCGTGGTCCAATCCAGAAAGTTGGACTGCGTCAAGTTGTAGCTGAACTCGAGCGGATGATGCGTGTCAGACGGATCACCGACTTTCACATCGTCGACATCACCCGCGAGTCCCTGATACATGTCCAGATACTCAATGACCTTCTTCCACTGCGGCTGCGGCGTTCCGCGGAAGGCCATGCGGAAAGCAAGTTCGGCGTCGCCACGGACGCTGTATTCATACCTGGCTTCAAGTTTCCCCACCTGGCTGATCTTGCCGGTGACTTTTACTGATTGGTAATTTGCCGTGGGCAGATCGGCGGGAGTGGTCACAATTTCTGCCTTGCCGTTTGGCGGCACGAGCAAAGCTTTCTTGTTGCGGATGCTGGCAACGAGCATGCGGAATGGCGCGACTTCAGTAGTGGAATCCAGCCAGAGTCCCTGCAGGTTCCCGGCCCGGTCTGGTCCAGATTTGAGCGGCACGAACGTGATTACGTGATCGAACTGCGCCGGGGACGGCACACTCTCATCAAGCTTGCGCGCGTGATGAATCAGCACCGGATAGGCGTCCAGACCCGCGGCCTTGATCAGCGACGCGAGAAGCGTGTGCTTGTCTTTGCAATCGCCATAGCGGTTATTGAGCACATCTACAGCCGAATGCGGCTGAAATCGTCCGACGCCGAAGGAAATTCCAACGTACCGATAACGGGGCGCGACGAAGTCGTAGAGATCTTCGATTTTTTCAATGTCGGTCTTGGCTGACGCAGTTAGCTCGGCCGCGCGTGCGCGAATCGTCTGATCGGGTTTAACTCGATCGCGTTCCAGGCTTGAATACCAGCGGCCAACTTCGTCCCACGACTGGAAGGTGCTGAGCTGAACGTCAGGAACCTGGTCTTCCTCGTCGTCCGCCGTTTTCTTCTTCTTTTTCTTTTTAGACGCGGTCGAATCGTCGTCATCCAGTTTCAGCACGGCGTTCTTCCAGAGATATGTCGTGCGGCCATTGGCGGTCGCGACCTCCGGCTGTACGCTCTTGCTGCGCATCTTCAGCGCGCGTCCCGCGGGAACATCGACCTGCAACTGCTCGTCAAGAACGATGACCTTGGAGATGAACTGCTGCTCCCACCAGAATTGGCCGGGTGCGAGAGGCTCAAATTCATTCACCTTGACGTCATATTCGAGGACGTCCCCGGGAGCGAGCCCGGGAACAACGATGTCTTTCTGGTGCAAGTCGCTATACACCGGCGCCTCGCGCGCGACCGGAGCCGTGAGATCTTGTACCGAATCGGCACCAGCATTGGTGACCGCGCCGTTCGGCTTGGTGACTTTTACGGAAGTAATTTCGATCTTGTCATTGGCGGCGTTGTAGGGAAAATGCAGTTGACCAAAAGCTTGCACGCCGGCCTGCGTCTGGATGCGAATCCGCGTGGTCTGTTCGCGCTCCGAAGTGCCGTCGTTCTGGAAGCGAATCTTGGTTACGTATTTCTCGATAACGAACGCCTGCTGGGAGTAGTCAGCCGCTTTCTCGGCGGCCGCTGGCGGTGTAAGCGGAGTCTGCGCTTTCTCCTGCTGTGGAGCGGTGGATTCGTGAGCCTTGCTCCCGGAATCGGGCTTCCCCGGTATTTGCTGAGCGATAAGAGAGGCGGCAACAAGAAGAAAGATGAGACCGGCGCTTCGACGCATACTAGAAGTTCTACTCTGAACTTAAGACACCGGCAATCGGGCATATGGTCTAGGGGATGTACCCAAGTGCCTGCGTCTTTCGAGAGTTGAACGATCTCGCAAGTGCGGCTTGCATGCCTTTCCTTGCTCCGAAAGAGCGGCACAACTGTAGGCCGATCTGAGCAGAAAGTAGTCACGATGCGAGTCGATTGTCCTGCTCACGAATTCCTGCACCGAAGGTCTATGTTGTGGAGCCTCCTCAGTACCCAGCCCAGCAGCAGGAAATGGGCTACTATGTCTGAGAGCCGCCGGGTGGTTTCCTGATCGCCTGTAAGGTGCTCAATGATTAGTTTTGCCAAAGCGAACGAGGTTGGAACCGGGTTGCCGCGACGCGCACTCGTGGTTTCATTTGTGCTGCATGGACTCCTCGTCGGCTATCTCTGCTGGCAGCCTGAACCGCCGCTAATCAACCGCAACATGGTTCTGGCCGGCGAAAATGG
>DATEKE010000035.1:0-6214 GCA_035277605.1 Terriglobales bacterium
TCGGCGGACGCTATGACGTAGTCTGCTGCCGCTGCCGGACGCTGCAGAGAGGAATCCCAAACCAGGTAAATGCCTTCGTTGATGGTCCTTCGAAAAGGAACGCCGGCCATTTCGAATGCTCCGGAATGGGATCCGACATACGTCAGAATTGTGGCATTTGGAGGAAGAGATTCGAGAACTTTGGCAATTTGCGCATCCAGTCGCAAACGCGCTTGGCCATTGGCGCGCACTTCACGAAGGCAGATCGGTGTCGCACTCCACGCTCCCAAATAGGCAAAAAACAGAAGTGCTCCGATGCAACACGCTCCAACCAGCGGCATATGTCGCCATCTCCAGCTTTGCTTCAACAGAACGATTGCGAATCCTAAACCGGTTGCGATAGCAGGAATGAGTTCAAGTCCATAACGCAGGTTGTAGTAAGAGAACGGCCACCACACGGGCAGAAATATCGGCACCGAGCCATAGGCGATCGAAAGCGCGTAGAACACCAGCGGCGACCACAGCAGGGCGGCCAATTGCCAGTCAAAGCGAAGCGCAAAGAAGAGGCTGGCCAGGGCGGAGAAGATCACGAGGAATCTGGCGACCTCCGTCTCTCCGACGTTCAATTGCGCCGCTTTCTCGAAGTAAACGCCGGCCGTCCAGGGATGTCCCTCCCCGGGATACGGCGGCGCTCCTTTGGCAGTAGTTTTCTCGGCAATGGCTTTCGCTGAATACGGGCCGTTTGCAAAATCGAGTGCATTGCCCTTCGAGCCGAAGTTGAACGCAAGCCACAGCGTGGGAGCGAGAGCGGTGAGGAGCAGGGCTTTGAAGGCTGATTTGCGGATTCTTTGTCGTTGCTCGTCGGCAAGGGAGCGAATTCGGTTGAAAGCGATGGGAAGAACTGTCAGCCAGCAGGCAAAGGCGAGAAACCATCCGTCATAGCGTGTAAGAATTGCTGCCGCAAGCGCAATCGCGCCTCTCTCCAGCCACCTGCCTGCGTTTGCATCATTCCGCATCAATGCGCGATTCGCTTCCACAAAAAAGACGACCGACCAAAGGAAGCAGGCGAGATACATTGGCTCGTTGAGGGCCGTAGTCTGCACATACAGGACGTTAGGATTTGCCGCAAACGTCAGTGTAGCTATCCAGGCGGCGAGACGCGACCATATGGAGAGCAAGCGAAAGATTCCCAATCCGGCAATCACGTACGAGATCACCGAAGGAATCGAGCCACCCAAGCCAGACTTCCACAGTCGGACACTCACGACAAAAGGAATCGTTAGTACATGAGGGAGTGGAAGCCACACCGTACCCAACTGCATCGGCCCAGGAGTCCGCGAATCGAAGACGCGGCGCGCGATGTTGATGTGCGCGACTGCATCTCCGGAGAGAAGAATCTCATTTCGGGAATAGAAGAACCAGAGGGAGAGCGCCCCGAGAACCGCGAGAAGAACGCCAGCAATCCAATAATCGTGTCGAGAAGTGCGACTCACCGTCTCAGAAGGTGAGTTCGCGTACCCGCGAACTCGCATTTCTGGCAGTACTTGTGAGTTGGAGCTTCTGTCGCTAATGCGCGCTGAACTCTCCAAAACAGATCGCTCCAAATTTCCCAACGCGGAATTTATGCTCCAAGCGCTGGCTTCTCTCAACCAATGTGCGTGAGCTCGCGAAAGACCTGGTAACGCGCGTCGATCTCTTCCCTGCTCAGAGACTGCAGCCGCTCGGTTCCGAAGCGTTCGACGGCGAACGATCCCATCACTCCGCCGTAGAACATAGCGCGTTTGAAGACCTCGCGATCAACTTTCTTCTGCGATGCGATATAGCCCATAAAGCCTCCGGCAAACGAATCGCCCGCCCCGGTGGGATCGCGCACCTCTTCCATCGGCAATGCAGGAGCACGGAATGGATGATTGCCTCCGCCGAACTCGCGATCTTTGAAGAAGACAGTTGCGCCATACTCTCCGTGCTTGATCACAAGAGCTCGCGGACCAAGCTGCAGCACCTTGCGCGCCGCGCGTGGAACGCTTGTCTCACCGGCAATGAGCTTGGCTTCGTTGTCGTTAATCAGCAGAACATCCACGCGCTTGAGAGTCTCAAAAAGATTGTTGCGATGGTGGGAATCGGTGATCCAGTAATTCATGGTGTCGCCGCCTACCAGCTTCACCCGTCCATCCATCTGCCGGCGAACGTTACTCTGCAGCACAGGATCGATGTTGGCCAAGAATAAGAACTCAGAATCCAGATACTCCGGAGGAACTTGCGGGTTGAAGTTCTGGAAGACGTTGAGCTGGGTTTCGAGCGTCTTGGCTTCGTTCAGGTTCTCGCCGTATTCGCCGCGCCAGAAAAAGCTCTTGCCTTTCGCATGCTCGATGCCTCTCGTATCGATCTTGTGTGATCGGAATACGTCTTCGTCTCGTTTGCTGAAGTCATCGCCCACGACAGCCACGATGCGAACCTGGGTAAAGTAGCTTGCCGCCAGCGCGAAGTAAGTTGCCGCGCCCCCCAGGCAACGATCGACGTGGCCGGAAGGGCTCTTAATGCCGTCATAAGCCACCGAACCGACAACGACGATCGCCATCAGGCTTTCGCCTCCTGCATCTTGAGATATTTATCGAGCAGCAGGTTGAGCTTACGGCGTGTGTCAGCGGGAATCTTCGAGCGGTCGGTCAGAATCGCGTACTCCAGCGCCGAGCCGCATTTGCAGGAGCGCGCCTTCGGCATGTCCGCAACAGTCTGGCGCACCACTTTGCACGCGTTTTCCGCATTCTTGTTGAGATACGAGATTACAGTTTCAACGGTGACCGCATCGTGCTCGGGATGCCAGCAGTCATAGTCTGTGACCATCGCTACAGTTGCGTAGCAAATCTCAGCCTCACGCGCGAGCTTGGCTTCCTGCAGGTTGGTCATACCGATTACATCCATGCCCCAGCTCCGGTACAGGTTCGACTCTGCGCGGGTGGAAAACTGCGGACCTTCGATGCAGATATAGGTCCCACCGCTCTTGCCGGTGACTCCAGATTTCTTGCATGCACTCGCCGCTGCTTTCGCCACTTCTGCGCAAACCGGATCTGCGAAGGCAACATGCGCCACGAGACCATCGCCGAAGAATGTCGAGGATCTCTGGCGTGTGCGATCGACGAACTGATCGGGAATTACGAAGTCCATGGGCTTGTGCTCTTCTTTCAAAGAGCCGACGGCGGAAACCGAGATGATGCGTTCTACGCCGAGCTGCTTCATGCCGTAAATGTTGGCGCGAAAGTTGAGCTCAGTCGGCATGATGCGATGGCCGCGTCCATGGCGCGCCAGAAAAGCAACTTTGCGACCCTCGAGCGTGCCCAGAATATATGCGTCGGAGGGCGATCCGAAGGGAGTTTCCAGCTTCTCTTCGCGAACATCGGAGAGGCCGGGCATGGAATACAGTCCACTCCCTCCGATGATTCCAATTTCAGCTTTTTGCAATTGAACGGCTCCGGTGAGCTAGGGATGAGGTACTTGAAATTATATCGAAGCGGCTTTGCCGCACCTCAATCGAAGTCACCCTGAAGTTGCCTCTTGCGCACTGCTTCCGGCATTCGCTCTATGGCATATCGCAAGCTCGTGCGCGGCATCGCCGAATAATGGGCCTTCAGAAAGCGAACGAGCTGAGGCTCAGATTGCTTGCCTGCCTCGCGCAGCATCCACCCAACTGCCTTGTGGATTAGATCGTGCTTATCGGCGAGCAGCAACTCGGAGATGCTGAACGTATCTGTGAGATCTCCGCGACGAATGAACGCGTGCGTGGCAATAATTGCGATCCGGCGCTCCCACAAGTCCGGCGATTTCGCGAGCTTGTACAGGATCGCTCGCGGACGCGCAACCAAATGCTCGCCGACAATGTCGCGAGCTGAGGCATCGACCAGATCCCAATTGTTGATGCGGCGCGTATTCGCGAGATAGAAGTCGAAGATCCTTTCTCGCGCCGGGGCGTCTGCGCGCTTGTATTGATCGACCAGGATCAGCAAAGCCACCAGTCGATGCTCGTGAATATGAGAGCCCAGAGGCTTCTTTATGTCAGAAAGCTTTAGATCTCGGTAGCGGCTCGCGATCTTGCGAAGCGCCGGCACCGTGATTCCGCAGAACCGATCGCCTTCGCCGTACTCGCCTGTTCCGGTTTTGAAGAACCAGGCAAGACTCTTCGCCCGTTCGGCGTCGGATGCTTTTCTGAGTTCAATGTTGAGATCGGCGAGGCTAGGAACAGATCTCGACGGGATTCTCATGGGCGGTGCCATTCTGGGATTCGGTCAGGCGGAATTAGCAGTCTACGCTCCACCCATAGCTCTCCGCTATAATCACCAGTTCTCTGATGACTTCCGAAGCTCAAAAGAAAATTCGCGTGCTCGTGGCCAAGCCGGGACTGGACGGCCACGACCGCGGCGCGAAGGTCATTGCGCGCGCGCTGCGCGATGCGGGGATGGAGGTCATCTACACCGGCCTCCGCCAGACGCCAGAGATGATCGTCAATGCCGCGTTGCAGGAAGATGTTGACGTGATCGGGCTTTCCATCCTCTCCGGCGCTCACAATGCAATCGTTCCTAGAGTGGTCGCGCTCATGAAAGAGAAGCAGATGGACGATGTTCTCGTCGTTTTGGGAGGCACCATTCCCGAACAAGATGTTCCGCATTTGAACCAGTATGGCGTCACGGGCATCTTCGGACCGGGGACTCCGATGGATCAGATCGTGAAATTCATCCGCGCGAATGTGAAGCCGCGCGGCATTCCTGCCTAGGCCGCTCAAATACCGCACAGGATCACTGAAGCCAGGAACCTTCCTGACGAAATCGAAGCACAGTGGTAAAAAGACAAGTGCGCGAATTTCGCAGCTTTTAATCAACACCGGCAAATCATGACCACACCGAAGAATTCTGTAAACAACCTCATCCTCATCCTCATCCTCATACTCATGCTGCTCTGTCCAGCATTTGCTACCCAACCGCCCAAGACTGACATTGTCAGGTGGGAGCAAGAGTCACGAAACGTGACCATCATTCGCGATGACTGGGGCATCGGCCACGTTTACGGAAAGACCGACGCCGATGCAGTTTTCGGCGCGGAGTACGCGCAGGCCGAGGATGATTTCAATCGCGTCGAGACCAACTACATCAACGCCATGGGACGATTAGCCGAAGCTGAGGGCGAGTCGAAAATCTACCAGGATCTGCGCATGAAAATGTTTATCGATCCTGAAACGATGAAGCACGATTACGCAACAAGTCCCGCGTGGTTGAAGCAGTTGATGAATGCGTTTGCCGACGGCCTCAACTTCTACCTCTATAAACATCCCGAAGTGAGACCGAGAGTGATCCGGCGATTCGAACCTTGGATGGCGCTTAGTTTCACCGAAGGCAGCATAGGCGGGGATGTCGAGCGCATAAATCTGAAAGACCTGCAGGCGTTCTATGGCGGAGGTCCGCCGAGTGCGACGACTGCCGCGTTGGAACGCGATCCGGAAGCAAGCGGATCGAACGGGATTGCGATTTCTCCCGTCAACACTGCCGATCATCATGCCTTGCTTCTGATCAATCCGCACACCGATTTCTTTTTCCGCTCCGAGCTGCAGATGGTGAGCGACCAGGGGCTCGATGCCTATGGCGCCGCCACGTGGGGGCAGTTCTTCATTTATCAGGGCTTCAACGACCGAGTAGGGTGGATGCACACTTCCAGTGGAGTCGATGCCATCGACGAATATCTTGAGACCGTGCAGAAGAAAGGAGAACGCTTCTTCTATAAGTACGGAAGTGAAGAGCGGCCGGTAATTGCGAGCGAAATCACCGTGCCTTATAAGACCGAAACGGGAATGGCGGAAAGAAAGTTCACGGTCTATCGCACTCATCACGGTCCAATCGTGCGCGAGGAGAACGGAAAATGGGTAAGTGTGCGCTTGATGCAGAAGCCGATTCCGCAGCTCATTCAATCGTTCACTCGCACCAAAGCGCGAGATTACAAGTCGTACCTGAAGACGATGGAGCTGAAGGCGAACTCGTCCAACAATACCATCTTCGCCGATGCCGACGGCGACATCGCTTATTTCCACGGCAACTTCATTCCTAAAAGGGATACGAGATTCGATTGGACCAAGCCTGTGGATGGCAGCAACCCGGCGACAGAGTGGCAAGGTGAGCTGTCGATCGACCAAACGCCGCACTTGCTGAATCCGAAAAGTGGATGGCTCTACAACTCGAACAACTCGCCGTGGTCT
>DATEKE010000036.1:0-35296 GCA_035277605.1 Terriglobales bacterium
ACAAGCTGCTGGCCCTCTTGAGTGTTGATGCCGCTCACGTGTCGCAGAAGACTCGCATCGTTGAAGGCTGAACAAGCCTCTCGACCGAACCTCCGAGTGAGTGCTCGCTCGCGCTCGGCGCGGTCTCCCCACGCACTGCGCAGGCCAGCAAGAATCATTCGAGACAAAAGCTCCGGAATTGTGTACCGGCGCCAAAGTCTCTTGATTCTTTTTTGTAACCTCTCCTTCTTCCCATGATCTACAACGACAGCCGCAAGCTGAATTTCGCTCGCTAGCTTATTCGCCGTGTAGCGATGCTCAAGATCATCGCCAGTAATCAGTACGACACGTGGAGCATTGTTTAAGCGGCTTTTCATCTTTGTAGTCTTGTCTCCATAATTGCCCTTTAATTTCGCCCGAGTATGATGTTGCGAACGGTTCGAAGACGAGGAAGTATTTCGAGCTCGGCAAAGCATCTGGCGTCTGTAGCGCCTGCCATGCTGACCCGATTGAGTCGTAGATAGTCAGAACGACTATTATTGGTGGCGCTTTCAACGAGGAACGCCGCCTGATACCCCGAACGACGAAGATGCTCCGACAGCGCAACAGG
This sequence comes from Terriglobales bacterium, assembly GCA_035277605.1. GTDB lineage: Bacteria > Acidobacteriota > Terriglobia > Terriglobales > Acidobacteriaceae > Gp1-AA112. The sequence goes on from DATEKE010000036.1 coordinate 590, forward strand.
CAAATCCTTTCGCGAGCCATAAGGAACACTGAACGCGCGAACCGGTCGCCCAGCAATCGCTTCCAGCTCTGTCCGGTTTTGATCGATCTCAGCCCCAAAGTCCAGCGATGTTAGCTGTCTGCAGTGAATGTGGGAAAAGGTATGGTTGCCAACCTCGATCCCATAATTGGCAAGTGACCTCAATTGGGTGCTCGTGACGTAAAGGTTCGTTGATGATGCCAGGTCTTCAATTCGGACACGACACTCTTTTGCTAAGGCATTTTCGAATCGCTTTCTATCATCAAGGGTGATTGACGGCAGAAACTCCCCAAATACCTGAGCTAGAGAAGTAAAGCTAGGCGCATGGCTGTTAAAGAGACGCCCAGCGCAAACCTGCAGCGTTTTGATTCCGAAGGTATTTGCGACATAACAGGTTAGATTGTCGAGCGCCAGCGCACGATTATCGATGAAGCGCGCATTGACAAAGAATGTTGCAGGGATCCCATACTTAGCGCACAAAGGGGCAGCGTTGATTGCCACAGATGCGTATGCATCATCGAACGTCACGTGGACCGGACGGTTCGGCAGAGTTAATTTTCCAAGCCGTGCATCCACCAGATCCTGCAGGCTGACCGGATTGTAGTAACGCACTAAATATCGAAGCTTTTGTTCAAATTCAAGGCACGATAAAGTTACACCTAATCCGTCTGTAAATGGAGTGACCGCATCACAGACATCATGAAACAGAACGCAACGAACAGAGTAAGGAATGGGAAGAACGGATGACGCCGCAAACCATATTGGCATTTGCAGGACAGGTGAATATCCGCGAGCCATTTGGCAACCTTCGTTCACAGTGTACGATCCGCAGGCTGGGACGCCCCGAAGGCATCTCCGTCAGTACGCGCCGGAACTGCCGCGCGCTTTGTTCTTGCCCAGGCTGCTCGACCGAAGGACCACGCCAGAATCTTGCTCCACTTGTTCAAAGAGGATTGTGTACTCGTAGTCTTGTGGAACAGCATGACAAAGCCTAGTAACCCAAGCCTTATTAGGGCCATAATCAGGATCGACTGTCGATAGAGTGCTGCATACACGCGACTATGTCGCTGCCGAAAGAACCCTTCGAGCGACTCGCGTTGCATTACAGATGAGAAGTGACTCTCAGCCGCATTGCCGGAACTCTTGCCACTGTGGTGCACAATGCTTTCTGACGGCAAGCACTGAACGGAGTAACCTGCTTTTCGCACCATGTAGCACAAATCGACGTCTTCCGCATACATAAAGAACTCTTCATTGAAGCGGCCGATCTCCTCAAACACCGACCTCTTGATCATGATGCATGAACCAGCAAGAACATCGACCTCGAAAGGAGTGGCTGCACCACTGCATAGCGCTGCCCTCCCCCATAGACCTGCTGTGGGAAATCTACGCATAAGGAATTCGGCACTGATGAACTGGTTCCAAATCGTGGGAAACGCCTGTATGTACTTCATTTGCGTTGATCCATCCGAATTCAAAAGCCGACAACCCACGGCTCCGACATTTGCGCTGTTGCGCAAATATTTATGCATCTCATCTACGCAATTCCCAAGCAGTTCTGTATCCGGATTCAAAAACAAAATCGTTGTTCCCGAAGACCTTGCATAGCCAAGATTGTTGGCGCCAGAAAATCCCAAATTAGCACTGCTCTGAATGAAGATGACGTTGGGAAACTCGTTTGCAATCATCGCAGCGGAACCATCATAAGACGCATTGTCGACGACAATGACTTCAAACGTGAGCTTTGGCTGGCATAGGTCGATAGAGCGAAGACATTCTCGAAGAAAGTCGCTCGAGTTCCAATTTACGATGATGATTGATACATCCATACGGATTTTTCTCAACTGCACCACAACTACATGCCGCGATCCCTACAGCTATTTATTTCCAAATGCTTGCTTGTCCGATCATTCGTCGGAGTTGCTGTTTCCTGATGTATGCGATTAGAGCAGTATCATTCACACGTGGAGTTTGCCTCATCCATGCACTCACGAAGCCATAGGCCAGGGCCACGGCGCTAATAACTCGAGGCCTCTTCCAAAGCCGAGATATACATTTGGCAGTCATAAAGAGAGGATGGTAACCACAGATGTAGTTCGCTCGACCATTCTTCTCGTAATCTCTCCAGGCGCCATCTTGTCCTCCAGTAGGACGGCGTTGCAATATCGGTATATCTGGGAAGCTTCGCGTCTTCCATCCGTGCATGTTGGCTTTCACTTCGTCCAGCGTGTCCCATCCCGGAGCAACGAGAAGTCCGCCCAAAGCGTTCCAGCATTCGCGGCGATAGATCTTGGTGGCACCTCGGACGTGAAAAGTGGTTGTCGAATCAATGAGAGTTCTACCGTTTCTGACCTCATAGACTTCCCCACCGCCCACCCCCAGCTGAGGATCAAGTTCGAACTCTTTCAGGCAGCGCTCAAAATAATCAGGGTCGAGGGTCAGATCTGCATCGAGTTTCACAATGAAACGCCAATCGCTGATCTTGGCTGACTTGAGGCCATCGTAAAACGCTTCAATAACTCCGCCGCCCGGCTTACGGCATCCACGATCAGGCCGATGGACAACCGTGATCCATGGGAGCTGGGCAGCGTACCGATCCAGGATTGACCCCGTACGGTCATTTGAACCATCGTTGACGATAACCCATTCGGCTGGCCGCAAGGTTTGGGTGGCCATGCTGCGAATCGTCTCTTCGATCCCGCTTTCTTCATTTCTGGCCGGCGTTATCACCAGGAAACGGAGAGCCGCACGGGGCTCCTCAAGAGTGAGAGTCGCAGCCGCAGAACTAAGAACGTTGTTCACTGTATCCATGTTGCCAAACCAGACTTTAAGCTCTTGTAAAGCATTTGAGGGACATGTAGCCAATCATAACCCCGCTCGAGTTTTGCGCGAAAAAGAGTAAGATCGTCGTATGAGTTCGCCGGTAATCGAGGCAAGAAGAATTTATCGTGACGTTGCGACGCAGTACCGATAATCGTTGATACTCCTACTGAGTAACCTGAGTTCTGAAGAGTCCTGCGTACCATCTTTACAAAGCTCCGGTCATACTCTGGAAACGCGTAGGGATACGCGAATGTGGATATTTGGTTCCCTAAACCATCCTCAATCATCTGCTTCGATGCGTGTATTTCGTGCTCGACGGCTTGCTCAGGTAATCTAACCAACTCAGGGTGACTTACTGTATGGGAGCCGATTTCGATGCCATACTTATGGATTTCCCTAACTTCGGACCATGACATTAATTCGACGCCGTCCCTCAGAGATGGACGCTCGCTGGTCATTCCGGAAATGATGAACATCGTCGCCTTAAAACCGTGTTGAGCCAAAATCGGGAAAGCATCGGAGTAAAAGTCCCGAAAACCATCGTCGAAAGTGATTACGACCATCTTCTTCGCGATCGGGCCATTCTGCAGCGCTGCGACCGCCTCCGCAAGATGCACGGGGACGAATCCATGCTCACGCAGAAATTGCATGTGTCGACCAAACACCTCGCGCCTGGTGTTTGTCTCGAAGTACGGATGGCGTTCCTCAGCGCTATTTCGAATTCCGTGGTACATCAAAATCGGAATGCCCCGGCTCTTCTTTGATCCGAAAAGAGAAAGTATCGGGTGAACCACGTTGGTCGTTACAGTTCTGTCAAAACGAAAGCTATCGTGCGATTTCACGTGGTCGAAGTCCTATGCTTCCCGATTCAATGCATCAACAACAGCTACGTGGCTGTAGTTCGTTGAGACAGGCTCATCGCCAGCAATCGCGAGATACTCACTCTTCTTATCCGCCCAATTGTTTGTCGCGATGTATTGCGATGCATGGAAGGCCAAGTTCTTGCGTAGCTCGGGATCGTGATAGAGTCGCGCCATTGCTTGTGCGAACTCATTAACATCTTCTGATTTCACGAACTGCACTCTTGAGTCGTTGTGATAATGAGTATCAATGCGGGTTCGTGAAACGATCACGGGAACTCCAAGAGACATGAATTCCATGATCTTTGTACTTGCCGCCTCGTTTCCGAATGCAGAACTGGCACGTTTTGGCACAACTGCGACATCTGCGGCAGCCATCTTTTCCGCTACTTCCCTGGTTGGGAGAAAACCGAAAAAGCGGATTCGGCCTGCCATCCCAAGCTGCTCGGACAATGCAATCAATGCTTCCCGGGTGGGACCTTCACCATAGATATGGAATTCCGCGTCTGGCATCTCCTTTGCGGCTTTGGCAAATGCCTCAATGGCGACATCGAGCCCCTGATGCCAGTTCAGAGTTCCGGGATACATGAACACAAATCTGCGCTTTGTTCGCGAACCGGAACGCGAATAAAAGATTGATGGATCGGGATAATTAATCACGGTGGTGCATTTTCTGGCCGGCACTGATCGAGCTGTAATTCTCTCCTGCCACAAGTCATTGGCAATAATCACGTGATCGGCAAATCGCGCTGAAAGCTTCTCGACCAACACAAGCGCACGGAATGTCAGAGAGGCATGGGAAATACCAAACTTGCTCGCATAGAATTCCGGCAGGATGTCGTGAATGTCGAGAATGACTCGCGCTCCAAACATCTTCGGAACTACTGCCGAAAACACGAGAAAGTCCGGAACGGAGTGTACATGGACGATATCGTAACGAACCGAGAAGTGCCGCTTCGCGAGCACCAGTGCAGTCAGAATCGCAAACCTGAGTATCCGAAAGAGATAAGCAATCTTCCCCCGTTCATTAACTACGCGCGTCTGGATTCTGGTAACGCGCACGCCATCGATGATTTCGAATTTGGGAGCGCCTTCGCGCCCGAGAGACAGCACGTCTACCGAAATGCCTTGCCCGAGTAGAGCCTGCGCGTACTGAATTACACGCGTGTCGCTTTCGTAGAAGGCGTACACGACCATACAAGCACGTTTGCATTTGCTGGGCATATCTCAGTCCTAATTCACGAATATGCGCCTGCGCTGCCAGAGATTGCGCACCACGACTCGCTTCATCGTGCCAGCTATACTTCGCATCTTCTGAGTGACTGGAAGCGTCAACCAGGCTTGCAGCAAGGAAAAGCCATGAAACTGCGGAACAGGAATGAGAAAGAGACGAAGACCGGCAAGTCGGCCAAAGAGCTGTCTTCGTTTATCGAGCAGGTTTGGCTGTGCTGCCACAATCGTTTCCTTGGTTGCGGGAGTTAGCTCAACGTACTTCGCCGCAATGGCTCGGTGCAGAATCTCGCGACCGCGCTCGGTGCGCACAATCACAATCGACCGGCCCGCATTCCCATCGGCAGTGTAGTTTTCCCAAGCGTCGCCACAGCTGATATCGGCGACGCGGCCCACGCCATCGGGACAAAGATGGCAACGGAGAGGTCGATAGTGACTTAACTTACCCCAAGACTCGTCGTACGACATCGACTTCTGTTTGGAGTTCTGATCGTAAGTAACCTTGAAACGCCCTGGCCAGCCCTCACCCCGATAGCGCACCCCTCCGATCGAGTCGATGGGAACGTCCAACTCCTTGATCAGATTCAGCGTGCCCTTCGTGCTGGGTGTGCCGGCGCAGAAGAAGCTCAAGACGAGGCCAAGCTTCTTGTCGAGTTCCGGGCGGTGTTGTCGCAATTTTGAAACTGCCGTAGTGTCGCAAGGCTTTCCGATGAAAACGCAAGGCCGGTCGCTGCTCTCGATAGCGCCTAGCCCATCGCAGGGAGATGCGGGCGCATATCTCGACCCGGTTCGGGAAAGAATCTCTGACCGGCTTCGGCTCTGCACGGTTTTGTTCAACCACGGCTTCTCGCTGTCCACTCCCGTGTGCAGAACGAAAGCCATATTTTCCTGTTCGAGACTATAGGTTGCCAGAGCAGAAAGTACGCCGCCAGATGAGGCTCGATATCGGATTTCCTGATCGGTCGCGTTACCTTCCCAGATTTCCAGAGCGCTGCCACACTCATCGGTCCAGTCGGCTGCTGCCGCTGCTGCCTGCGCTTTTGCCATCACATCGACTGAGTAACCGGGACAGATTGACAGACAATCCGTGCATGCGGCACAGGCCTCAGACTCAAAGTGAGGACGTATTCCAACTCCTTCAATGTTGACGAGCTTAACGCCGCGATTGTCACAGGCGTAGTAGCACGCACCACATCCAGTACATAAGTCCCAGTCAACAACGTCTTTAAGAGTTTTGATCTTGCGAATCATTGTCCGACTGTACTCCGGAACTCATTTGGCAGAATTTTGCCTGTAGAGTTATTCGACGAGTTGCGCAACATGCTGGAGGACTGTACACCAGCTTCGACGCTCTGGGCGACGGTACTTTGTCGTGGAACTCGGTCACTCTTCTTTACTGACCTTTTGAAGAAATGCGCGAATCGATCGCTCAATCGCTCGCGAACCTTAGCGTAGAAGAGCTTTCGACGGAAGGAAGATGCGTTTGAGTGCTGGTATGGGAACGGTTTCTTGTCGTGAAGCAATGAGGCCTCGTTGCCGGTTTCGCCATCCTGGCATTTCATTGAGCTCCACACACCAGCATTCAGCCCCAGCAAACTTGCGGCATCTTGTTGACCGCAAGCAGCAAGCAATTGACATGCGAAGTCAATCCAGTCTTGTTCGGTACGCACACGAACTTCGTGGATACTTGGGCGATAGCTGATTTCGATGCCAGACGATTGGATATCGCTGAATTGTCCAGACTTCAAAATGAAGGTTGCACGACGCGCGCGATCAAGTTCTGTATGCCTTAGGTGCAAGAACTCGCCGGCACGGACGGCGCCTTCATCGATTCTGCCTGAGCACAAAAGCGCGAGGATGTAATAGGCCCACTCAACGGGGTCTGGATCTGCGGCTTTGTAATCTGCAACTGTGTATTGAACGTTCTCGAACAAGCACTGCTCCGCGGCAGCGGGATTTCCGAGATGCAAGTTGCAAACAGCCAGCCGAAACTTCGCTTCAGGCAGCCGTCGCATAAACTCCAGGGAGTGGAGATAAGACTGCTTGGCAGCCTCATAGTTTCCGGCAGCCAAGAGTCGATCTCCCTCCTTTAGAAGTTGCAAATGAAATCCTTCAGAAATTAAGTGCCCGCTTCGTTCCCGCGAGTCCTTGCCAACGACTGCCAAGGGTGCAAACGGACCTTTCTGGACGATTCGCTGGTCGTTTCGAAGAGTACGCCGCAGGTTGAGCCACTGCAGGAACTGATCTCGCTGAGCCGTGGAATGACGCGAGTGAATCAGCGTGTAACCCGCTTCCGTTATCGCAGCGAGCCTTTCGGGCTGGCGAAATAAAGACTCGATTTTGTCGAGGATGTCATCTTCGTTTGCGAACACGCAATTCTGCATATCCACAAATCCAGCGGCTTCAAGACCCGGAGATCTCTCGGTGACCAGGCAAGCCTTGCAGGCAGGAATCTCGAAGTGTTTCCGAACAACTTCTTTTGCGACAGTGCCGCAGGTCGGAACAATTAGCGAAGCATTGATTGCGCGAGCGTAGCGTTCCCCGAATAGCACCTGCCCGGCACTGGACTTGGAGCCGTACCCAAGATGGGGGCAGACCATAGAAGGATAGTTATCTGCCACCAGCTGGTAGAGCTTCCGCCGCCACGGATATTGTGGGCCTTTTGCTCCGGTTAGCAGAACGGGGATGATTTTCGACTCGCCATAATCATGGTACAGCTGCGGATCGACACAGTTCGGCCAGACAAAGATACGGTCCCACATCGACCGCATGTGTTCGGCAGCAGTTACGGAAATCGAAAAAGCCGCCTCAACATCCCACTGCTCCATTTCGGAAATCGTTCCAGCACGGGTTTCGCACCAGGCGTCTGCATTGATCAATGCGACTTTGGGAACAGAACCGCAGGACCGCACATTCTTGATCTTTGGCCTTCTGCAACTCAGCAGATTCAGGCCGGTTTCGAAGACGGCTAGATCAGGATGAATTCGGTCGCAGATCTCCTGATAATCACCGTCCTGGTCAACTACGAACACATCGAAAAATTGCGAGAGACAATTGATGTGCTCTCCATGGTGCATCGACAAGAACTCGGGCAAACTCGGATCATAGCGGTAGGTGAAGAAAGCGAGCCTGGGCTTCACCTGTTGAGCGTTCGCCATTACTCTGTAGTCGAAATTCATCTGTTTGGCTGTCAACTTCAGAATCCAAGCGTACGTGCCGCATATGCAATGCGATAACGCAAGCGAGCGATTCTGGGAGCTAGGGACTCGTTAGCCGCCGTCAGTCTCAAGAGCGTACGAATAGAATGAATTGAACTGATTATCGCCAGCAATACTCCAATGACTGCCGACCAGAACAAAGGTAATAAATAGGAGCTGCAAAATGCAGCGGCGATCATGGGCAACAATATCAGCCCAGTTTTTAGATTATCCATCGACCAGCGGAATTGAGTGAGCCGGCTGACGATTGCATAAATGAGAAAGCCGTGAAAGATGTACGAGCCAAAGAAGGCGATGCCTGCCCCAACTACTCCGAAGTACGAAATGCATGTCCAGGCCATAATCAGGCTGGCAATGGCCCACGCAACCTCACTGAATATGAAGAGGTTCTGACGCCCGCCGGCAACGATAATGAAGCCCATCGGCCAGGTAATCACCTGCAGAGTAGTTCCCAGGCAAATCCAGCGCAGGATATCGACAGAAGCCCCAAACTTCGCGCTGTAAAAAACCGTGATGACTGCCGGAGCAAAAGTTAAAGTCGCGATAACACCCGGTGCGGCGAGGAGCAGACCCACACGTGCTTGTTCGTTGACGAGCCGGTTACAAATGCCGTGGTTATGAATGCTCGCCGTCAACCGTGGATAAAAGTCTGCGGCCATGGCCTGAAGAATGAAGCCAACGTACAAGCCGCCAAGTGTCCAGGCAGATTGGTAGTAACCGGTCGCTTGCAAACCTACTTTATGCGAAAGAATAATTCGCACCGCGTAGGCAACACCGATGGTCATTAGCCCACTTGCCATGAAGGCAAATCCGAGCTTTAGGAGAGCCGCGGCTTCATGGCGCGCTTCTGCGAAAGCTAGCGGCGGCCTGGGAATGTCAACTTTCCGGCTGTACCACCATGAAGTGAGAACAGCCGTCACACCCACAGCAATGAGGTATGGCACGATGCCGTTATCACGAAAGTAATAGACCAGGGGAATTCCCAGAACGGTCCCAAGGATTGCCCCCATTAGGTTCATCTTGGCCAGGTCTGCGATTCGGCGCATGCCCTGAATGAGCGCGCTCTGTGCCCCAGAGATCAAACGGAAAAGAATGCAAACCGAAAGCAGTGCAACCCCTTTGCCGTAGATCGGCGTTCCAAAGGTGAGGTTTGAAACTTGGCGGGAAAAAACCACGAGTAGCACTGTGCCGAAGATACCGAGTACAAGTGAGATGCGCCGAACCACAGCCACCGTTCGTGCGATGCGCTCAGTATCCCCGGACCCTACTGCCTCAGCAATCTGCCGCACACCGCTACTATTTACGCCCATGCCGGCGATGCTCTGACTTAAATCACTTAGAGATGAGTAGAGTCCCGCAAGGCCAAAGCCTGCAGGACCAAGTAACATCGCCATTGCTTTGGTGCGTACAATGCGAACGCCAACGTTCATCATCTCCGCGCCGCCAATCAGCGCCGAGGATTTCAGAATTTGGCCATAACTGCCCTTGTCCGACGATGAGCTCGAAGAAGAGTCAGACTTGATATCGAGGATTGGTGCCTCGATCTCGGGATTGAACGCTGTGGATGCCATTATTCTTAGTGAATTTGATTCCGGCTCGGAAATTGACCTGAGTCTTTAGATCAGGTTGCCTTCTTACGGAAGAGATATCACGGTAATGTTGTCGAAGGAGATTGGCTGATTGGAAACATCCAAAGCCACTGCTCCCTGGGTATAAGTTGCGTCGGTAGCATTGATCACGAGTGCATTGTCGTAATAGACCTTAACGCTTGAACCCTGAAATGCGAGTCGCAGATTGTGCCAATTCGTATCCATGGTAAGTTGCACGGACTCACCGAGCAGTGTATTGCCAGAATCGATGTTCCACTGATCAATACGAAAGAGCTTCACAATGTGCTCGACAGGGTAGATCCACACGCCGTAGCTCGCTCCCGTCGTAGTGTTCACGCGGCCGCGTAACCCACCTGGATAGTCGTTAGCTGAGGCCAGCTGGAAGTCCATGGCAACCGTGTAGTCGGTCCATGAAGAACTGCCGGCAAATGACTGAGTATGACCTCCACCGTTGTAGGTATAAGCACCATTTGCCACGTTCCAGCCTGCCGCATTACCCAGAGGCGAAATAGCCCAGTTGCCTGCCCCGCTACTGAAGTCGTCACTGAACAAGAGTGACCCGACCTGCATAGACACTGCAACACTTATCGGGCCATTAGCCACGTCGGGAGAACTAATCGTAATTGCGTCATTGAAGGTGCCGGTGCCGCTGAGCAAGGTGTTTGGATCGACCGTGATAGATCCCGGAGCAGTCCCGGACAGCGGAGTCAATCCCAACCAGTTGCTGGCTGCAGTTGCGGTCCAATTGAGCGAGCCGGTTCCGGCATTGGTCACTTGTACGGTCTGGGGATTCGGGTTTAAGCCTGCCGCGCCGAAGAAAGTGAGACTCGATGGCGCTGCTGCAAGCACAGCTGATTTAACTGCGAGAGTTACGGAAATGGCCAGAGGTGAGTTGCTTGCGCCGGGCGCAGAAAGTGTAATGCTCCCCGTATAAGTACCGGCGCCCAAACCTGCAGCATTTGCAGCGACCGTCAGAGTACCTGGAGTTAAGTTATTCGACGCTTGGAGCGATAACCATGAAGCACTGCTTGCAGCCGTCCAAGTTGTATTCGCGCCTCCGGCAGTGATGTTGAGCGTTTGAGGAGCGGCTGAAGCTCCCGCGGCCGCGTTGAACACAAGACTCGATGGAATCGATGCATCGAGCGCGACCGGGTTCTGCACCGCTGCAACCTGCACGTTCGAATACGAAATCGGCTGGTTGTCGGCATCCAGGCACACAAATCCTGCAGCATACGCAGAGTCCGATACCGCTAAGATGGCGTTCCCATCCCAAGAAACTGCGATTGTTGTCCCGTGGAAATTCAGTTGTAGATCGTGCGCGCGAGTGTCGAAGGTGAGAGGCACTTCTGCCAGTTCAACGACGCCCGCACCATTGATATCCCACTGCGGCACACGATAAAGAACGAGCTTTCCTAAAGTGGGATAGAGCCATGCTGCATAACCGGCCCCTGTCGCTGGATTGACGCGTCCACGAACACCTCCTGGCCAGTCCGACAGAGTTGCGAGCTGCACAGTGGTGTCAAACGTGTAGTCTGACCACGCTCCGTTACCTGCGCAGGACTGACTGAGACCAAGGCCGCTGTACGAATAGATGCCATTTGCGACTGTCCAGCCGTTAGCCAAGCCCATCGGCGAAATAATCCAACCTAGACCTTGATTGGCAAAGTTCTCGTGCAGATCCTGAGACAGCACCTGCAGCGTGACCGGTACACTCTGTGGAGAATTGGCTATGCCGCTAGCCGTGACGATCACATTGCCAGAGTACGTGCCCGTGCTAAGCCCAGTCGGAACAACTGAGACACTCAAGTTCTGCGGAGTCAATCCTGAGGCAGGCGAAACTTGCAGCCAGGACGAGTCGGTTGACGCTCCCCAATTAAAACTGCCATAACCACCGCCATTGCTCACAGTCAAGGTTTGCGAATTTACGGGCTGCCCTATCACGGAGACGAAGCTTAGATTGCCGGGAGCCACTGCGAGCACAGGACTCGGAGCAGTCACCGTTAAGGTGACAGGAATTACCTGAGTGATGTTTGTAGCTCCCAAGGCGGTAAGCGTGATGTCGCCGGAATAGTTTCCTGGGTTAAGCGTCGATGACGCTGTGGAAACCTGCAGCGTAGCGGGAGTAGCTCCATAGGACGGCAAGACGCTTAGCCATGAAGCATTGCTGATTGCAGTCCAGACTAAATTTCCGGTTGCACCGGTAAGCTGCACATTCTGAGCCACCGGGTTTTGAGAGTTCCAGTTAGCAGAGAATAAGAGCGAACTCGGACTTGCAGAAAGTGCGTTGTTGTTAGCGCTCGCCGATGTCACCAGGACGTTCGTAAAACTGATCACCTGATTGGAGACATCGAGCGCTATTGCTCCGGAACTATACGTTGCATCGCTTGCAGTAATAATCGTGTTTCCGTCATAGGCAACCTGGATTTGAGTTCCGTGAAAGGACATCTTGAGAGAATGGAACTTCGTGGTCTCGAATGCGGCTCCGCCAGTTCCCAATAGCGTAAGTCCGGAATCGATGTTCCAGGCGCTGTTCCGGAAGAGTTTGATTACTCCCTCTGCCGGATAAAGCCAAACCGCGTAGCCTCCGCCAGTGCTTAAGTTCAGGCGTCCACGAATTCCGCCTGGATAGTCGCTCAACGTCGACAGCTTTACCGCGACCGTCAGATCATAATCAGTCCATCCGGAACTGCCGGCGTAGACCTGAGTGTGTCCGCCTCCGTTATATTGCAAGGCGCTATTCGCCACGCTCCAGTTGGGAATTAAGCCAAGCGGAGAGAATGCCCAGCCATTCATGGTTCCGTCGGAGAAATCATCTGAAAGCAACAGATTCGTGACCGTCAGCGTAACTGAAATCGTCTGGGGCGGATTTGCTGCACCCGATGACGAAACAGTAATTGTTCCTGCGTAAGTACCGACTGCAAGGCCGGAAGTATTCGCTGAAACGCTCAGAACGCCCGGCGTCGTCCCTGAAGGAGTGACTGTTAACCAGCTTGCATCCGAAGTCGCCGTCCAATTGAGCACTCCATCGCCTTCGTTATAGACAGTCACGCTCTGTGAAGACGGGTTTGGCTGCCCAGAGTAACCAGTAAACGTCAACGCCGATGGACGCGCGAGCAATGCCGGTGGCGCTCCGGGCATTGATGAGGCTGGAACATAAGTAACATCCACCCAATAATTGCTCGATTTGAAACTGGAGACTGGAAAAGCACTGGTTGCGCTGTAGCTAAACACTCCGTTCGAACCGTCTACCCCGTCTTCAAGGAAATGCAGTGGGGGAGCATCTGACTCAGAGCTGAAGTAGTTGCTGCTTACGGAATAATGCCCAGTTGGAGTGAAATAAGAAGCAACGTATGTCGTGTTGGCGCTGATCGCGATTGGATTGGCAAATGTAACCTGCTGCCATCCAGAGGCACTCTCATTCGTAAAAGTAGCTGTCGCTAACAGAGCTCCGGTGTTGCTCCAGAGATTACCTATATGCGTACCGGTGTTCTTAGCCGCCTTATAGAAACGGATGCCTGTGATGTATCCATCGAAATCCGATCGGAAGCGAACTCCGTATTCGCCGGCAGTCGCATCGGCACTCTCGACCTGTCCCGGAGTGGTGGTTGAGCTCCAGTCGCTGCAAGGACAGTCAGGGGGATTCACTGTTACGACAGATGATGAACCCATCGAGGACTCAATGTTCCCACTATCATCCACCGCTCGACTTTGGAGAATGAAGTTCCCGAGGGTCCCAGGATTCCAACTATAGGTCCAGCTCTGCCTGCCATTTGCAGAATGCCAAGTAGTACCGCCGTCAGTGGACACCTCGATTCCGGCAACTACTCCGCCTCCAGAATCTAGCGCCGTTCCGGCAATCGACACCGTGCTCCCACTGGAAATAGAGGCTCCATCGCTTGGCCACGTAATGCTCGAAGTCGGGGGAACCGTATCAGCGGAAGCAGTAGCGCGTGTCAAACCGCTGCGAAGAGTCGCAGGCTGCACACCCATATCTGCGAACAGGTTCACCGTAGCTTGCTGCATCGCTGTATTCGGCGCAGTATTTGGCGAGAAGAATGGATTGTCGTGTTGGTTATCGAGTCCCCATGACCATTGAACAGTACCCGCGCCAAAAACTAATGCTCCGCTAGAAGCGCGATATAGAGTCAAATGATGGGTGGCGCTTCCGGCACCATAGGTACCGCCTTGATCGAGCAATAAGTCAGAAGTGAGATTGTAAGTTGCGGTCGAAAGGTGGAACAGGCCAGCCGGCCGCGAGCCATTGTCCGCGTCTACGTCCCACTCATATCCCAAGCTTCCTTTGGGTAGAGTCGCCGTCGATCCCACCGCCAGGTTAGCGACGCTGGTATTGCGCCAAAACCTCATCTGAGCATCGGCGTAGGGGACCTTAATGGATAGGTTGCCGTTGTTGTCCGTACCGGGTCCATTCACTTCAAACAAAGTGCCCGTGAGGGAATTTTCCGGGCGCCCACCGTCTGCCGGCGGGCTTTTCGTTCCATCTCGCCAGGTACCGGTCCACGTGGGAGGATCATTCGGATCCACAGCGGCAGTTGCAGGCGGATTTGAAAATGGTCCGAGCGTCTCTTTGTAGCAGACCAGCGTGCGATTGGGCGTGCTGCTTCCGTCAATACTTGGCTCGAGGCGAGTCTTCCAAAAGACTTCATTACCAGTGAAGAACGCCATATTAACTCCGGCGTCCCGAGCTTTTTCCACGTTGATGCGATGAGGTCCAGACCAGTATTCGTCGTGTCCTGCAGCGATGTATAGCCTGTGATTGAGAATCAAACTCCCATTTCGGGCAGCATCGATTCCGGTGAAGTAGGAGACGTCATATCCATTCGCTTCAAGGAAGCGAACCATCGGGTATTCGGCGCCGAAAACCCAGGTCGCAGCTTCACTCCCAAAACCGCGCGTATCAAAAGGACGGTTATAGCTAACCTTATAAGCTCGACTCGACAAGTTGAATTGGTTGTCGGGACCGTACAGGCTGGACCCCGCATACCCGTTATAGGCCTCCCAGGTTTCATCAGCAGTTTGAAAGAGAATTGCCGAAGTGCTCGCATCGTTGCGCACGATAAAGACGATGTGGCTGTCTCCACCCGTGTCAGTTCGAATGAGATGAGCGAAGTAAATGCCGGAAACCGAATTTGCGGGCACAGCCCAGGAAGCCGACACGGCCCAATTTCCGCAGTCGACAAGTCCTGTGCTTGAATCGGTCACGCAAGGCGGCTGTGCCTGGGGGAGTGTTGCCGAGGGTTGTATGCTGGCCACCAGACGGGCGCCCATCCCGCCGTAATAGCCCATGCGGTAAATGTCGATAGTGTAGGCAGTGGCGTCGGTCTTGATTTTGAAGCTTATAGTCTGGCCGACGTTGACACTGATATCCGTAGCAAAGCCCTGAAGACTCGGGTCCCCGGCTCCAGCTCCGCTGATATCCCAGCTCGAGTCGGGAGTACCTGGTAAGCAGTTCTCTGCCTCGATCGCATTTGCAGGAGCGCTGCAACTGCCGAACAGAGGCGCAGAGGTTAACAGGCACAAAATCAGCGCCGCAAAAATCGAACGTACTTTCACTTGATTTCCTAAATTGTTGTTGTTGTTTAAGTGGGGAATTTATCTAGACCAAAGCTCCAGCCTTGTCGTTAACTTCTTCGCGAACTGTGCTCTCACAAACATCAAAGATTGCGTCGAGCACATACTGCTGGTCGGCATCGCTCATTTGGTCGTAGATCGGCAAGATAATCGCTGAGTCTGTCACTGCATTCGTGTTCGGCAGCAACGCATCCCACTTTGGATCCTGGTAAGGAGATTCCCGATGAATCGCCATCACCCCACGACGAGTACTAATGCCCCGATCCAGCAGTTTCTGCATTAGTTCGTCGCGACTTATAGGAGAGCTATCAAGCATCCGAACCATGTAAGACTGGAAATTACTCTCGCAACCTTCCGGCTCGGCAGGAGCGACTAAGAATGGCAGTTTCGCTAGACCTTCCGTATATCTCGCCGCGCGCTGACGCCTGCGCTCAAGGAATCCAGCGAGCCGTTTCAATTGCACCAATCCGACCGCCGCCTGCAGATCGGTCATGCGGAAATTAAAGCCAACCTCCTCATAGCACTCAGTCACTATCTTGCTCGAGCTGTGTCGAGCCAGATCGGAGACGCTCATCGCGTGCTGCCGCAGCCGACGAAGTCTGGAGGCGATCTCCGCGTCTGCAGTTGTGATCATTCCTCCTTCGCCGGTAGTGAGGACTTTGCGGGGATGAAAGCTGAAGCAAGCCAAAAGTGAATGAGGATGACCCACTCGCTCTCTGTTGTAGGTGGATCCGATCGCACAAGCTGCATCCTCGAGCAGTGCGATCCCATGCCTCTGCGCGATCTTTCCCAGCTCTGCCATTGCCGCCGGCATTCCCACCTGGTGGACAGCAAGAATCGCCTTGGTGCGCGGAGTAATTGCAGCTTCAACCTTTTCCGGATCGAGGTTATATGTCACAGGATCGATGTCAGCAAAGACCGGCCGGGCTCCGACATATCGGATTGCATTTGCAGTGGCGATGAATGAAAGACTCGGGCAGATAACTTCATCGCCTTCGCGAACGTCAGCGACAATCATCGCCAGATGCAGAGCGGTGGTGCAGGAAGAAACCGCTTTCGCGTGCGGCGCGCCTACATAGGCAGCGAATTCGCGCTCAAATTCCGCTACTTTCGGGCCTTGGCTGATCCAGCCGCTTCGCAGCACTTCGAGTACTGCTGCCTCTTCCTCGACACCCAACGAAGGTTTAGCCACTTGAATGGTGGGTCTGGCCAATGTCGTCGCGCTCACAGTCTTCCTCCTACAGCTACTGGAACTGCTTCCGTATCGATAACAGCGGCCTTCTGCGCTGCGCGCCAATCAATGAACCGGCTCAAACCTTCCTGAAGTCCAACCGTAGCCCGGAAGCCGAGCATTTTTTCCGCCTTGTCGATTGCTGCTTTACGCGCACGAACGTTGGCGACGGAGCGAGCAGCCCGGTACTCGGGTTTCAGAGACGAACCCGTCGCTTCGAGCACTGCAGCACAGAGTTCGTTCAGTGTCGTCTGGCAGCCGGTGCCCACGTTGAATACTTCGTCGGAAACATCGCTCTCGAGAGCCAGGATATTTATGCGTGAGACGTCTTTGACATAGACAAAATCCATCGATTGCAGACCGTCACCAAAGATTAATGGCGGGGTTCCCGCTTCTATTGCATCAAGCCAGCGTACGAGAACCTCTGTGTATACGCCGGTAAGATCCATGCGCGGGCCATAAACATTGAAGTAGCGGAACGCGGCGTACCGCAGGCCGTACGTTTCGTTGAACGCACGCAGCATTTGTTCGTTCGCGATCTTCGCTGCTCCGTAGAGAGTGCGGTTATTGAACGGATGCGCCTCGTCCATCGGCAAGTAGGAAGGATTGCCGTAAACCGAAGCAGAAGAAGCTGCGATAACCTTCTTCACTTTGTGGCGCACAGCGGATTCAAGGACATTGAGAGTGCCGCCGATCAGAACATCGACCGCTTCCCGCGGAGCTTCGGCGCAACGAGTAATTCTCAGCGCTGCCTGATGAAAAACGGCATCAACTCCGGCTGTGAGTTGATCGACCAGGGCAGCGTCGCAAACATCGCCGCGAACCACTTGCACTCGGCCGGTAGCGCGCGCGTCCTGCACGTTCGACCACGCCCCGCGAACAAAGTTGTCCAACACGCGAACCTCTGCGGCACCGCGCGCAAGCAGGTCATCGACAATATGGCTGCCGATAAATCCGGCGCCTCCGGTAACAAAAAACTTCCGGCCGGCAATCTTCTCCATTCAGAGCTTCTCCTCAACCATGAGTTCGTTCTGCGGCGCACCTTCGCGAACGCGCAGAACTCGCGCAGGTACGCCTGCAGCTACCGCATAATCCGGAATGTCGGAGGTAACCACTGCGCCCGCTCCGACAATCGCGTGTGCCCCGATCCGAACACCAGGCAGGATCGTTGCATTTGTGCCGATGTCGGCCCCATAACCGACAATTACCGGCTTGATCACCAGGCTCGTGGCTATGATCGGCACATCCACCGGATCGCCTGTATGTTGTGAACCGAGCACTTTAGCTCCCGGCCCCCACCCCACATAATCTTCAAGCACCAGATCGCGCGCATCGAAGTAAGCATGGGGCCCAATCCAGACGTGATTCCCGATTTTGCACTGCCCATCGTAGCGGCCTTGAATCATGGAGTGCGCGCCGATGAATACCGAATCCCCAAACTCCATGGTTTCCGGATGTTTGAGTACCACTTCGGGATTGACTTGCAGGTCATGACCTGCCGCGCGGCACAGCGAGCGCAGCAGTACGCGGCGCATGATCACGTCGAGAGCGCTTTCTCCGCTGCGGAATCTGGCAAATTGAGCCAGCAATTCTTCGCGCGAGCTCCGGGAGCGCAGGTCGGCAGCAAAGTCCCACTCCCATTGTGGGTCTTTGCGTGCCTCCTTGCGACCGAATGTCGCTGCGACTGTCCGCGCGGCTACCGCGCGCTGGCCGTTGCTGCCTGACATTTCACCGCCTCGGTTAAAGTTGTGACTACGTGCTCCACTGCTTCCGCTGACAACCCCGGATACATCGGCAACGAAAGAATGCGCTCTGATAGTTTTTCGCTGACCGGGAAGTCGCCCTTCTTGTAGCCGAGCTCCTTGTAGGCTTCCTGGAGATGCAGCGGTACCGGATAGTGAAGTCCCGTATCGATGCCGGCACTAGCCAGTTGTGCCTTTACCTCATCGCGATTCTCGATCTGCACGATGTACAGGTGGAAAACATGCTTGCCGTATGGCATCTCAACCGGCAGCACAACGTTCGCATCCCGCAGTTTCTCGTTGTAAAGCGATGCGACGTTTCGGCGTGCGTTGTTCCACGTATCCAGGTGAGGCAATTTCACCGCAAGTAATCCGCCCTGCAGCCCCTCGAGCCTGAAGTTGAATCCCGGCAAACTGTGCTCATATTTGCGCAGCGATCCGTGATCGCGGAGCATGCGCAGCTTTTGCGCAAGAGCAGTATCGTTCGTCGAAATCGCTCCGCCTTCTCCCAACGCTCCAAGGTTCTTGCCAGGATAGAAGCTGAAGCATCCGGCCAGACCGATGGTCCCCGCCTTGCGGCCCTGGTACTCGGAACCGTGCGCCTGACAGGCATCTTCAATGAGGGGCAGATTATGGCGGTCAGCGATGGCGAGAAGCGCATCGAGATCGGCACACTGACCATACAAATGCACAGGCAGAATCGCTTTGGTTCGCGAGGTGATGGCCTTCTCGACCAGAGCGGGATCCATCGTGAACGACACCGGATCTACGTCGACGAATACCGGGGTAGCGCCCACCGCGCTTACCGCCTCGGCAGTTGCGATGAAGGTATTCGGAACGGTAATGACCTCGTCTCCAGGCCCGATTCCCAACGCCGCCAGCACGAGGTGCAAAGCGGTGGTTCCGTTGTTGACCGTAATGCAGTGATCGGCTCCGAGGTAGGCGGCAAAAGCATCCTCAAAGTTCTTGATCTCCGGTCCCAGGATGAACGACGATTTTTCCAGCACTCTCTGGAAAACGGCGGTGAACTCTTGCTCGAGCGGCTTATGAATGGCTGATAAATCTACAAAAGGTACTTTCATGCGAGGACTACCTCTTCTCCTTTATTGATCTCTTGCGTACTGCGAATAAACCTTGCGGGAACGCCGGCAACGACGGCGTTATCCGGAACATCGCGGGTGACCACGCTACCGGCGCCGATAATTGCGTTCTCACCGATGGTCACACCGCACAAAATTGTTGCGCTGGTTCCGATGGAAGCTCCGCGCTTGACTAACGTCTTGACCACACCCCAATCGGCCTCGCTTTGCGGCCTCCCATCTCCATTGGTTGCACGCGGATACTTATCGTTGATGAACGAAACGTTATGGCCGACGAAGACGTCGTCCTCAATGGTGACCCCTTCACACACAAAGGTGTGACTTGAGATCTTCGTGTTCTTGCCAACTGACGAGTTCTTTTGAATCTCTACGAAAGCGCCAACTCTGCTGTTGTCTCCGATCGAGCAGCCATAGAGATTCACGAAGGCGTGAATAGCCACGTTCTCTCCCAGCTTTACGTTTGGAGCAATCCTGCAAAAATCGCCCATGCGGTTTCCCTGCTTTTCTGTGAATTCGCAAGAAGACCAAATGACCCTTCTTGCGGTTTGGAGGGGGAGTTTGCCGGAAGCGGCGCGTAGCTTCGCCCTCTGAGTCCCAGCCTCGCTTTTCTGCAGGCTGACCCGGCGAAACTCGACGCCTGTTGTTCCGGGATGCCCTCTTCAATGCACACCGCGTTCCAAAATTTTGCAGCCTGCTCCGGAGTCGCGAAACCGGCAAGCATTGTAAGTAGCTCATTTTCATCTACTTGCGAGACGCGAAGGGGAGGCACGGTACGCGGCTATTTCCTGAGGAGATTGGGTGTGCAAAATCTTGCACATAAGCGGAAACCCATCCGACAGCGTGAATTTGATCTTTGGGAGTCTTCGAAAATCGAGCCCTCCCCGCCCCTCAAAGACCGTTCTAACCTCATTCGGCGAAAAGCTTTGCACACCTGGTCTCAGGGAAATTGAAGTTTCAAGGACGACCGAAAACCTCTCCTGGGGATTGTCTCCAAAAAAATTCGAGCCCGGAGGTACCGGGCTCGAATCGCAACTTTGCCACCGACATTAGTCGCCAGTTGCGTTCATCGCCGCAACGGCTTCCGCAGCGATTGGTCCTTCGTTGAGGAACACCATGCGTCCATTGTCATCCATTGATTCTTGTGCAGCTTCCAGCATGCGAACGATTCGCAGACCGGCATGGCCGTCGCTGAGAGCGGGACGCTTCTCCACGATCGAGGCGATGAACTCTTTTGCCATCAATCGCAGGGCTTCCGTGGTTTCCAAATTGGGAACCAGTACGTCGCCGTTGCGGTATCCGGTCAGCATCTTTTCCCTGCGATCCGGGTCCAGGTTCTGCACGACACCCTTGTCGTACACCTTCACCTTCTCGCTGGATTCCATGTCGTCATAGACCAGCATCTTCTTGCTGCCGCCGACCAGAGTACGACGTACCTTGACGGGAGCTAACCAGTTAAGGTGGAAGTGAGCAATTAGATTGTCCTCAAAATGAACCGTCACGTATGCGATGTTCTCGTACGGGGTGTAGAGGTGCTTTACGCCGGTCGCGGAAATTGCAAATGGCATGCGATCGCAGACATAATCCATAATCGAGAGATCATGCGGGCCAAGATCCCAAAGAACGTTAATGTCGCTTTGTACCAGGCCGAGGCTGATTCGTACTGAGTCGAAATAGAGCAGCTTGCCCATCTCGCCCGATTGGACCATCGCTTTCATGCGGCGCACGGCGCTGGTGTACAGGAAGGTGTGATCCACCATCAAGCTCTTGCCATTGCGCTCGGCGATCTCGATCAGCTCAAGGACTTCTGTGCTGGTCTGCGCCAGCGGCTTCTCCACCAGAACGCTCTTGCCCGCCTGCAACGCCTGTTTCGCGAACGAGTAATGTGTCGAGACGGGAGTGGCAAGAACTACGGCCTCAATTCGCGGATCCAGGATTACATCCGTGAAGCTTTGCGTAATCTCAATGGCCGGATAACGACGTTGGGCTCGCGCCAGCGCCCGTGCATCGAAGTCACAAACCATCAGGACTTCAGCTTCTTCAAGTTCACAGAAATTGCGCAGCAGGTTCTGTCCCCAGTAACCACAACCCACTACAGCCACACGCACTCTATGCATTTTTGCCCCTTTTTCTTGGTATATCGAATAAGTACTGCGACGGCGCTAATAAGCTCCTTCGCCTGAGAGCACCGCCCGCGGTGTTTCCAACAAAATTCTCAAATCGAGTCCTAACGACCAGCTCCGCGCGTAGCGAAGATCGAGACGAACCATCTCGTCAAAGGTAGTTTTTGAACGGCCCATCACCTGCCAGAGTCCGGTGATACCTGGCTTAACTTCGAAGACACGTCGTTTATGCCAGGCGCGATAGCGTTCGAATTCGTACGGCAACGGAGGGCGCGGTCCGACCAGCGACATATCGCCCTTCAACACGTTGATGAGCTGTGGAAGTTCGTCGAGACTGCTCTTACGGAGAAACCGGCCGAGAGGTGTAATTCGCGGATCATTGACAATCTTGTACGTGGTGCTTTTCGCGTTCCCCGCCTGACCTGCCTTGGAATCTCCGGCGATTAGTTTTGCGACGTACTCTCGATGTATGGAAGGATCATTGTTCACATACATGGAACGAAACTTCAGGAAGGTAAACGGCACTCCAAAGCGTCCGACACGCTGTTGGCAGAAAAGCACTGGTCCCTTGGAGGTGCATTTGATCAGCAACGCAATCAAAAACAGGAGCGGCGACAAACCAACCAGGGCAAGCGCGCTCAAGGCGATATCGATAAGCCGTTTGGCTCCTCGTGATCCCCGCTGCTGGTCATGCGTGCGCGACAGATCGCGATAGAAGGTATAGTTGCTTCCATCACCGCGCTCATCATCGCTCTCGTCGGGAAATATTCGCACTCGCATCTTGAGTGCTGCCAATGGCTCGGGAGCAAGCCTCCCTTCCAATGCTTCCGCAATGCGAGCCGAGATCAGCCCGGAATTAGCGCAAGCCGGTTCGCCAACCTGACTCACGATCAGACCCAGAACCGCACCCTGCTCGTACCAGCCGAAGACGTCGGTATCACGGGTGCACGTCGATACCGCCCGCGCAATTCCTCCTACGATTTCCGGAGCGGCATCCTGAAAGAACTCAGGAGCCTCAAAAAGAATGAGCGCGAAAGGATCATGAGATCGTTCGCTGCGTTTTCTCTCCAACCGCAACATGCGCACGAAGTAGCGCTCATCCAGGATTTCGATCAATGCTGGAGCGCGAGTCGCGCCTCGGAGCTCTCTCGATCCGGGGCGGGGACTGCTGAACGGCGTCGTTTCTGTGACCGGGTAAGTTGCCATTGAACCGATTAGAAATTCCCTTCCGCGTTGCTTCGATTTCCCTTATTGCAATCTAGGCTCCATGTTGCCATCTAATGTATGTGCTTGTTTTTCAATACCTTGCGTGTTCGCTCATCATTAGCTCAGGAGATAGCTGCAGAGTTTTTCAGCTGGTATGAAACTCCATTCCATTGCGAGCGGGGTGAGATGGGGATTCGCTGCTCGTCCCTGGAGTGGGTCAGAACTGACACGTTCACAGGGCTTCAGATAACTTCAAACGTTGGGTCGGGGCATGAGCTTCATCTATCTCACAAGGTTGGACACAACCGTCGCGATCGATTCCGTACACGGGTGGAGCACGGGCTTTGACGAGCGCAATTGAGGTGCACATGAAAAGCATTCGTCCGCGAAGACTCTGCACAGCATCACTTGCGCCATCCCTGCCCCAAGCCCTACATTAGTTCGCATGACTGACGTTCGACCGGACAATCAAACTCCCGGCAATCCGTTCGAGTTTGGCATCACGCTGCTGATCTGCGTGGCGGTCTCCGCCACCATTGCTCTCCTCATTTGCGGCGTTGCCTTTATGTACTGGAAATAGAGGCATCGAATGGCCTCTCCGCTCGTTCATTGGCCGCAAGGCGCCACTGCCAACGTGGAGATCTTCTGGCGCTGGCTGCACATCGCGAGCGCGATCTTGTGGATCGGCTTCCTTTATTTCTTTAATCTGGTGAGCACCCAGTTCGCGGCGGCGCTTGATCCGGCAGTGCGCCCGAACGTTTTGCCGCGTCTGATGTGGCGCGCGCTCAACTGGTTCCGCTGGAGTTCGCTGGTAGCCGTCCTTTCTGGATTTGCCTACTTCGGCCAGATCGCCGGAGCCGAGGCGAAGAACGGAAACGGGAACGCCGGGGCATTCTTCCTGAGCTGGGTGGTGATCTGGGTTGTGGTGTGGATCATCTTCTATGCGCTGCTCCGCGCCGGAAGCAAGCCACTGTTGTTCGTCGGAACGGCGATCGTTATGATCGTCGCCTCGTGGTTGTTCCTGCGCCTGAACTCACACGGATGGGAGAGCAATCGCTCGCTCTCGATCGGAATCGGCGGCGGCATGGGATTGTTTCTGCTGCTGAACGTTTGGGGAATCGTTTGGCGGGCAAATAAGAAAATTCTGCACTGGATGGAATCGGAAGGCGTAAAACCCACATTGATGCCGACGAATCTTATGTCTCTCGCGCGACAATCCGCGCTGACTTCGCGCTTCAGTTTCTATCTGACGTTCTTCATCATCTTCTTTATGGGCGCCGCCAGCCATTTCCCGCTGTTTGGGGTTTAACGGAACCGCCGCCCGTAGGCGGTGGGGCAGCCGCGTGCGTGGCGGCTGCGCTGACGACGAAGCCTCCGTTGCTTCATGCACTCGCGCCCTGGAAATCTCCGGTGCTGGGCTCGGACGCCCAGCATCGCCCACCGGCTACCGCCGGCGGTTCTGTTTTGTTGCGAACAAAGAAAGGCCAGCCTCGCGGCTGGCCTAGTCGAAACCTACAGCTGATCTCAGAAATCGTAACGCAACGCAAGCTGGAGCACGCGCGACGAAGTACCCTGTGTTCCACCAAGGGTCGACTGAATTTTTCCTAAATTAGTGGGGTTGTTCAGGTTGAGATTACCCGTGGTGATGCCGAAGTTGGGATTGTTCAGCATATTGTAGGCTTCGGCGCGGAAGGTCACGCTCTGAGCTTCGGTGACTCTAAAGCGCTTCACCAGCGACGAATCGACATTGAAGAAACGCGGGCCACGGAATGCATTTCGCCCAGAGGTACCGATCGTACCCGCAGCCGGGAAGCTGAACAGAGCCTGTTGTGCTGGGGTAAAGAACGTAATGCTTCCGTCAGGGTTGTAGTGCACATTGCCGATGTTTCGGTCACTCCCCGAGAAGTTTGACCACGTTCCACTCGTTGTAGTGGCGGAAGTCAATCCCCCCGTTGTGCGGCTGGAATAAACCGTAAACGGAGTCCCATCCTGCAACACAAC
This sequence comes from Terriglobales bacterium, assembly GCA_035277605.1. Taxonomy (GTDB): domain Bacteria; phylum Acidobacteriota; class Terriglobia; order Terriglobales; family Acidobacteriaceae; genus Gp1-AA112. Next base: position 25,338 of record DATEKE010000036.1, read on the forward strand.
CAGGCTGCCTATTTCCCATCCACCGGCTATTGTGTCCAGCCACCTCGGCATGCTACCTCCGAATCGCTGCCCTTTACCGAACGGCACAGTGAGAATGACCGAAGTGTTGAAACTGTTTCTGTGGTCGAAGTCGCTGCGAGCACGATTGAGGTTGAGATTGAAGTTATCAACGGGATTGTTGGCGGCAGCAAAGCCGTTACCTTCAATCGATATGTTGTCGATGCTCTTGCTGTAGGTATAGTTCGCTGCGGTTTTTAGCAAGCCGCTGTTGCGCCGCAGGCTAACCTGCAGAGCATCGTAGTAAGACCTGCCATCGTTCGATCCCCAAACCGCCTGATTGAATTGCGGGTAATTGCGGAGAAAGGTTTGTGACAAGCCTGCACTCGCGTAAAGGCTATTGAATGATCGATCCAGTGTGTTTGCCGCCGTCGCCAAATTACCCAGGGAGAAGTTTGAGGCGCCCAGCGACTTAATGACGTTCGCCGGAGTTCCAAACATCTTCACCAAAAGGTTACCAGCGGATGGAGCCGTACCGTTTGCCTGGAACGCCTGAATTTCCTTGAAGTCAGAGAGGAACTGCCCTCCGTCTTTCAACTGGTTCAGGTCACGATCCATGAACAGCTTAACGCCACGTTCGCCAACATACCCGAGTTCCAGAACGGTATTGCGGAGCACTTCACGTTGCACGCTCAGTGCCCACTGGTGCACATAGCCGGTTCTCAAATTCGGATTGAATAGGACGATGCTGCTGGTGCGGTTCGTGACCGGAAGAGTCAGCACCGGCGCGGCGGGCTGCTGCGGCAGTGGAACTCCGTCGTTGACGCGCACATCACTCGTCGCCGTATTCGGAAATACCGTGACACCCTGCGAAAAGCCTGGGCTACTTCCGTCTACCGTGTTGACGACGGCTCCGATGTTGCGGTCATAGAAAATGCCGTAGTTGCCTCGGACTGCTGTTTTCCCATCTCCTCTCACATCCCACGCGAATCCGAGCCGAGGAGCAAAGTTGTTCCAATCCTTGTTGTAAAAGGCGTCACTTCGCTGGACGGTCAAATTGGTTGCAGTGTTGAAGGGCGTAACCTGCGCGGCGTTCACCACCGTCGCCTGGATTCCGTTTTCCTCATGCGGTAGACCGAAGTATTCCCAGCGCAACCCAGGGCTCAAGGTCAATCTGGGAGTGATCTTCCAATCATCCTGGAAGTAATACCCCATCTCCGTAAGGAGGTAGTCACGCTGTCGAGTCGTGCCCGGAGACTGGAAGGTCGTCAGATCGCGGCTGTAGAACGTTTCTGCTACTGCATCCATGCGGCCCAGGACGTCGTTATAGAGCTGCTGGAAGGTTGCGAGCTGAGCACTGGTCAGTCCGGCCGGTGCTGCGGATGCTGGAGGAGTATTGCCGTTCGCCACCGCAGTGGTGACATTCTGGTAGATTCCGTTGTCGTTGAAACCGGTCTGAAGGGTACGACGGATATTCGCGCCCCAGCGAAAGGCATGATTGTTGTGGATCTTCGTCATGTTATCGGTGAACTCATTCACCGGCGAGTTTCGGCCTTGGGCGTAAGCCGAGTTGATCGGATCCGGATTGAAGAGATTGGTGATGATCGTGGCGCCCTTGACTCTGGCTGGACGAGCAAATACAACCGACGCGCTCTGATGTCCAGCGCGAAATTCGTTGATTAAGGAGTTGGTGATCGTCCAGTCAGCTCCCGTGGCGAAGCCCCAGCGAGTTCCTCCCTGTGTCCCTTGTGGCTGTCCAGGGTAAGTCGCATCCGCGTTGTTGAGACTGTCGATCGAAGAATTCCGCTGCCAACTCCAACGCAGGAAGGCTTTGATGTTCTTGGTGACGTTGTGATCGCCTTTGATGGTGAACTGGTCTTCATAGCTGTCGTTGGGATTGTTGAAGCGAAATCCCACAGTATTGAGACCATCCCCGGTGTCGGTGTTGTTCGGAGGAGGTACCAGCGCGAATAGCTTCGCCATTTGTGGATCCACACCGATGCCTCGCGGATCGTTGGCGGCGATGTTGAAGCTGTGAAGACCGCTGGAATCTTTCCACTGGAAGATGCCTTGGCGCGCTAGCGAGCTGAGAACCTGCCGATTACGCACGATCTCCTGCTTGGTTCGTCGTCCCTGGTAGTTCCCAAAAATGAACGTTTTGTCGTGAATGATGGGGCCGCCAAATGAGCCACCGAAAATGTTCTGAATGAATTTTGGACGTGGAGTGCCGGATTGATTGCTGAAGTAATCGTTGGCATTCAGATCCGTGTTGCGCAGATAGTCGGAAGCGTTGCCGTGATAGCGGTTGGTTCCACTGCGCGTAACTAAGTCAACCTGCCCGCCGGCATTTCGTCCGTACTCCGCCTTGCCGCCTTCAGTAACGATGCGGAACTCGCCTACCGAATCGGTATCGTTCGCGGTCAAGCTCAAGCCCAGGCGAGGCACGAGCGAGTCATTGACGTCGATTCCGTCCAGAGACGAGTTGTTGCTGCCCTGTCTCTGTCCATTCACATGCGAGAAGGTCACATCGCCTGCGTTCAATTGCACGCCGGGTTGGAAGGCAGCAAGAGTAATCGGGGTTCTCGCCAGTTGAGGCAACGTATCGATGTCACGGATAGTGACTTGTCTGGAAATCTGGGCGTCGGTCGTTTGTACTGACAGGGCGTTGGCTTCAACGGTGACACTGTTCATAACCTCTCCGACTTTGAGTCGGATGAGTTCGGGCACGATCGCACCGACGTTGACTTCTACGTTTTCCAGAACTTGCTTCTGGAATCCCGCCGACTCGATCGTCAATGAGTAAGTGCCGGGAGGAATCGCCGGCAGAACGAACGCTCCGCTTCCGCTCGAAGTGGCTTCAAAGTGAGCTTGAGTTCTCACGTTAACCGCGGAAATTCTGGCGTTGGCGATCACGGCTCCATTCGGATCTTGCACCGTGCCTTCTATGCGTCCCGCTATTTGAGAAAAGAGTGTAGTCGTCAGCAGTAACGCCAAGCCGATCAACAATAAGAACGAGCTGGCGAGACTCCTGATTTCACGAACCTTGGACATGCTGCCTCCTGAAAAAGCAGAGTTTTGAACAAGCACCGTTTTGGGAAAACCGGTCACAGGGGAGCCGGACCGAGAAATGATCCGGGCTTGACCTGCGTGATCGAAAGCAGTCGAGTAGCCAAGTTGTTTAGTTTTGTTAACTTCCGTAAATCAGCGACTTAGCGAGAATTCCACAGCCACTTCGTCCCGCTGTGCGTATTTGAATATTGAAATCGGGAAGCTTCGATTCTGTTTTCTGTAGCTTCAGCCCTGAATAACACCATTTCATCCCTTTAGGCTTACCATTACCACCCGATTCTGAGGATCAAGACGTAGTCACCGGCAAGTTCGCTTGCTTCCGAGTTCGCCATTCGGCGGATCCGACCCAGCGGCTATGACCTCAACAGACGCAAAAGCAGCGTGTGCTGGGGACCCCATCTACCGGCCGCCGGTTCTGTTAGTCTCGTCGCGTTCAGAAGGTGAATATTTAGTTTTGAAGACTGAAATCGAGGAGATTCCACAAAACTCTCATGCAAGAAGAAACTGACCAACTCTCTCGTCGAGCTTTCCTCAAGTTCTCAGGCGTGGCGGCTACTGGACTGGCGGCGAGCAAGCTTAGTGGTCAGTCCACCGACAACACGCAACAGCAACCGCTGAACACGCGGCCGGCTCCGGCGAATGCCATTGTGATTCGCTCCTCGGAGTTGGAGGTAGTCCTCGATGGACGCGATGGAGTTCCTTACGAGTACCGGCTCATTCGCGGCCAACGCCGGATGCGCGGGGAGGATCTCGGCAAGCCGATTACAGCTACGGTTTGCAACCAGCAGTCATGGAATTTCAGCGTTCAACCGGTTCAGGCGCAGAAGACCAATACAGGAAAGAACCAGGTCGATTTTCTTTTTTCCGTTGCCGATGCGGGGCACCCGGCAGCGTCATTCATCATTCGCTATGTGATCGAAGGCTCGACTGTACATGTCAGCATGCGCGAGGTGATCGAGCCCCCCGGATATGAATTGATCGAAGTCGCTATTCCGCGACTGGTCACGGTCCGCGAAGAAGACGGCCCAGCGTGGCTGGCGCATGGCGATGATGGCGGCTGGCTGGCGGAATTGAAGTCGGCAAAGGCAGGATCGCTGAAGCCGAACACGTTTTGGGGAAATGTGGCAGCTACGTTGCCAGTGGTAATGGTTGGCACAGATCGTGTCTTGTGCGTGCAGGAGACGACTGCGTTCATGGACGGTACAGAGCTGAACGTCGTCGGCGTCGCCGGCGGTCGTCGCGCGTCGATCGGAACTACGAAGACGCATCGCGTGAACGGCAGTCTCTGCTACGACATGAACACCGGCCCTGGCACTCCGCGCAACTGCGGCAATAAGCAGACGCCCAACCTGCTCGTCGAGCAGGAACCGACCTGTCGTCTCGAGTTCATCGCGGCTCCAGACGATCGCACTTCGCTCACCTGGCTCGACGGCGCCAGGCTGGTGCGCAGCCGCATGCCCGCGATTCCGAATCATCTCTATGACGACACCTTCGTCTATGGCATCCGCTGCGACGAGCCCAGCTATCCCAAGCCGGCTTCGACCTTCGAGCAGTGCGAGCAGTTGATCAAGCAGATCGCAGAACTCACCGACTACTCCCCGCAGATCGTCCATCTGTGGGGCTGGCAGTATCGCGGCAAGGACACTGGTTATCCAGCGGTTGCGGAGGTCAACCAGCGCATCGGCGGATACGACGGCATGATGCGCCTGATGCAAAATGCCAAGAAGTACAACTGCATCGCAACGCTGTCGGACAATTACGACGACGCGTACCGCAGCAGCCCGGCCTGGGACGAGAAGATCATCGCGCGGCGTCCGGACGGACAGCTCTGGGAGAGCCGCAACTGGACAGGCGAGAACTCTTACATCATCGGTCTTGCGAAGTACATGGCTGGTCCCGGAATGGAACGGGTCCGCTATACCTGCGAGCGTTACCGGCTTCCCAAAACGACACACGTCGACGTGCTCTCCTATTTTTCCATTCGCAACGACTGGGATTCTGAGAATCCGGCGAGTGGGATCAAGAACCTGCGCGACGGCCGCTACAAAATACTGGAAGAGTTTGCCGGGCGCGGAGTCGATGTCAGCTCGGAAGCCTTGCGTTATGCCTTCATCGGCAAGATCAGTGCCTTCTGGTACATGACCGGTCCGGGGACTTGCCCGTTCGGCGGCGATCCCATTCCGCTGCTGCCGGCGATCTATCGCAAGAGCGCGGTTTGGGGACAGTCCGGAAGAACCACCGGCCCGGGTGATCGCGTAATGAAGACGCTCTTTTATAACGGCTGCTCGCACGCGATCGTTCGCGCGGATATGAACCTGGATGACGCGCTCGATACTTTCTATCTGGTCATGGTGCCGTGGTTCCAACTACACGCCAGGAACATCGAGTCATTCCGGCGCGAAGGCACGCGGGCCACCATCGGCCTTGAAGGCAGTGCGACGATTGAAGTCGATTGGACTACGAAGACCTACTCGGCTTCGCTAAATGGAATTCCCCTCATGGGAATGGAGAGCACGTTCTGTCCGCTCGACAATGACCGCATCGCGTTCTACTCGATCAGCGCAAAAGAACTCTCTACCCAATTGCCCGCCGGGTGGGAAGCCGGCCAGATTCGCGCGGCAAAGATGACCGTCAACGGCCCGCAAGAAGTTCAGGTAACCACAGGCGAGGGGAAAATCAGAGTAGCGGTTGAAGCCCGGCAGCCGGTCATTCTGTACCGCAACGACGAGGCCAAACGCCGAAGAGGAGAGACGCAAGTGTGAGTAGCTCAAGCGCTTGGTCCACTCTGTCCATCAAGTCCACCGAATCCACTCGCGAGCCGCACCCAAGATGCAGAAGGCCGCTTCCGAGTTGCCGTCGCGAGTATTAGCCGACTAGTCATCTTTTGGCGCGCTCGTACAGCAACCAGCGCGAGAGCTGCTGCTTCCAAGTATCGGATGAAAGGAACAGCTCTCGTGCGTAACTGGGCCCTATCGCATTCGATCGTTAGTTTGATTTTGGTGTTCGCTTTGGCAATTTCGATGTCAAGTTGCGGCGGGACTCAATCTGCCGGCACGGCTCCGCCTCCGAATCCACCGACTAATCCTCCATCGCCGCCGCCGACACCTCCCCCACCGCCACCGCCTCCACCGCCGCCAACTCCGACCGATATTACAGCTCTGAATCACATCGTCTTCATGTTTCAGGAGAACCGCTCGTTCGATCACTACTTCGGTCACTTGAACACGTATCGGCACAATCAAGGCTGGGGCGGGATGAGTGATGTAGATACTCTCGATTCCACCGCTCTCGCCGCGACCGGATTTGATTTGAGCAATCCGGCGGACGATTCGGCGCCGTTGAGTTGGGCCACTGCGAATGCAACTACAGTCACTCTCAACGGTGCTCCGGTCGCGAGCAACGGAAGCATGAAGGAGACGCCGAAGACGGCCACACTGTACACAATCGTTGCCACCTCGGCCACGGGGACCACAGCACAAGCCTCGGTTGTAGTTGGAACTACGCCCGATACGGGATCAAGAATCGTGATCGGCGCGAGCCCGATGAACGTTGAGCCAGGAAAGCAAGCTCTACTTACCTGGGCAACCACGGATGGCTCGAGCGTGACCATCAACCCTCCGCCTGACCCGCTGCACACGCAACCCTATGGCCCCAATGCCAGCGCAACCGTGACAGTGCCGAATACTCCTGGATCAGTTACTTACACTTTTACTGGCGTTCCCCCCTCCACTCTTAAAGGATCGATAACATTAACCGTCGCGAGCAACGTTTCGGGAGCGCCGATCGCGAACATCACGCATAACAACCAGGGACACGTGAGTGTCGGAGATGCCATAACGGTGAAACCGTTCCCGCTCACCGATCAGTGCGTCGAGGACTTTAGCCCCGACTGGCTGGAGAGCCATGGGGCTTACAATCGCGATGATCCAGCCTCGGACACGTGGCTGCACAACGGCTTCGTCCACATTACTGCCGGATTCTCGCAGTTCGCAAATTCCCAGGATGACACTCACCACTACTTCGACGTTCGCGGCCAGCGCAACATGGGCTACTACGACGAGACGATGCTGCCGTTCTACTATTTCCTCGCGGGCCAATTTGGAACCTCGGACCGCTTCTTCTCGCCTATTCCCTCGAACTCAGGCCCGAATCGGGCGGCGGAATTGGCGGCGACAACCGCTGGACACGCGCACAATCCTCCTACGCTCTTTGTCGAAACTATTTTTCAGCTTCTCGACGATAAGGGAGTGTCGTGGAAGGTGTACTACTCCGATGTGAGTTCGTCGGGAGTTCCGTTAACTACATTGACGAACTTTGACTGGGGCCAACACCACAAAGATCCCCAGCACCTTGCCCCAGTGAATTGCAAGCAGGCGTCTACACCGTGCGCGGCAGGTCAGACCGATTACTTCACCGATCTGAGCAGCGGAAACTTTCCGGCCGTGGCGCTGATCGAACCAGGTTTTGAAACAGGACGCGACGAGCATCCAGGAAATCCAGTGCAGATCGGAGCTGTCTACGACAAAAGTTTGATCTCGGCTTTTATGGACAGCCCGATTTGGAAAGACTCCGTTTTCTTTTTGACCTACGATGAGGCCGGCGGGTTCTATGACCACGTTCAGCCCATAAATAACAACTTAGATCCAAAAGGCATTGCAGTCCAACCGGACGGCATCCCGCCGCAGGATCTGCAGTCAAAAGATCCGAAAGGAGATTTCACGCGAACCGGGTTCCGTCTGCCTTTGATGGTTGTTTCACCATATGTGATCCCGCACGTAGTCTCGCACGAACCGGCAGACACAACCGCAATTCTCAAGTTCATCGAAAAGCGCTTCAATCTGTCGAACTTGACCAAGCGCGACGCCGCGCAGCCCGACTTTGCTAAGGAGTTTTTCGATTTCACGAAGCCGTCATTGCTGTCGCTGACCTCGGCCGACTTGCCAAAGCAACCGGCGGATGCGGTGTGCGCAGCCTATGCGAAGAATCCGTAATCTAGGCAGTAGGCCACTGCATGCTTGGCTTATGGGCTTTCGCCCATCGCTTATTGCCTAGCTTATTGCCTGTCTTTTCAGAGCCCGCTTGATCGTGAGATCAAGCGCGGCTTTCGCCTGCTGGTAGTCGGCATCCGAGATCTTGCCCTGAAGCCGCTCGGTTTCAAGCTGGAACAACTCCTCCTTCATGGCCTGGAGAAACGTGTCCCGATTTGGTACCTGGCTCTGCGGGCCAGTGGCTGTAATCGAGCCGGCAGCGGCGGTAGCAGCGGCAGCCGAAGTCACTGATGGAGTACGCGGCTTTTGATTGATGACGACAATGGCTCCGACGACCAGCGCAGCAGCGAGGCCGCCGATGATCCACCAGCGGTATGCGTGGAGCGGGTCAGGAGTGTCTTCCGGACGACCTAGTCCGCCCCCAGGGCGATTGTCCGGCTGATTTTGTGCGGCTTCGGTTTGCTGGCCTTGAGTGTTGTCATCCTGGGCTTCGCGAGGGATTTGTCCTGTTCCCGAAACGGAAAACGCCATCTGCTTTCCGGCGGCAACGTTATGGGCCACAAAGATGCTCATGCCCTTTTCTTCGCCGCCGCCGGCGAACTGCGAGGCATCGCCCTTGAAATCCATGCTCTTGGGAAGCATGACCACGACATCTTCCATGGGGACAACGATCTGCGGCTGGAAGGCAAAGCTTCCCGAATAGGGAAGATGATAGCTGACCTGGAACCGAGTCTCTCCAGGCCGAATTGGGAAAACGAAGGCATAATGGTTTTTGCTGCCTGTGGGCACGGGAGCGGAATTGACCGGCATGCCGCCAGGTCCGGCAGCCAGCGAGCCGTCGACAATGGCTCCTTCGGGCAAGGCGAACTCGAAGCTGCGATCGCTCATCTGCGTTTTCGGCGGATTGGAGTTGTTCTGGATTACGAACATCTCCGTCACTTCAAGTTGGCTGTTCTCCGTCTGTACGCGCATGATGTCGGCTCGACCGGCAACGCCTTGCACTTGTTTGCCTGCGTCATAGACTTCCACGTCAACGGAGGTCGTTCCCATCGGCGCAGGCTTGAAGTAGTTCACGCCCTGGTGCGTGACGCGAACCAGATGCTGTCCGCGATCGTCCGGAACTGGGAGCGTGAAATTGCCTTTGGGATCGGTCTTGGTATGGCCCGCTTCCTGCATGCCTTGCGAGAGCTTCAGGATCACCACATCATCACCCGCGGAAGGTTTGTTGGAAGTTTTGTTGGTCACGTTTCCGGTGAGGTTGGCAGCGACGGTTGTAGCCGCAAGCATCAGGACAGAGATCGCGCAGCGCAGAGCAGGCGCCGCGAACATAGTTTTCAGAAAAGGACTCTTGATCATTCGATTCAAGTCTGTGAGTGATTGGAACAGTCTATCGCGCCGGTTGTGGCACAGTGTGCGCGTCCTGCAAGGCTGCCATCTCCGCCAGAATTTCGGCGGCTTCGCTCTCAAGCGAACTCCGCAGCGATTCATAGTCTTGCGCCGGGTACTTCCCTGCCTTGTAGTCGAAGTTCAGGTCGCGAAGGTTTTCGTAAACCACCTGCTTGCGCTCTTCCAGGTAAGCCAGGCGTGACTTGTCCGTCGCACGCTCGAAGACCACTCCGGGCGCGAAGACGTAGAGAAGCAGTCCGGCGGCGAACAGAATGCAGGCAGCGGCGATCACAGCTCAGTCTCCCGTCGCGCCTGTTCCCGATATGGGTCGAACACTGCCGAGGAAGCCGGCGTCGCTGGAGCCGGCTGTCGTTCTTTCCATTTGCGGATCACTATGGCCGCTCCAAATGTGGCTGCGAAGAACACGGCAAAGGGCATGATCCAGGCCACTCGATCGAATCCGCGCGCGCTCGGAGCGGCGAGGACGGTCGTTCCATACTCGCGCACGAACGACTGCAG
>DATEKE010000037.1:0-8169 GCA_035277605.1 Terriglobales bacterium
CTACATCAGCGGAGCCGGTCTCGTGATTCTGCTGCTCGCTACTATGTTCGACGTCGTCCCAACCGGGCATGCGGCGGTGCGAGTCAGCCAGCTATCCGGGACCGAGCCAACCACACTCTATCCTGGCATTCACTTCAAATCCCCTTTTGAAACTCTGGCGATCTATGACACGCGTACCCACATGCTCACGACCGGCAACGTCGATCAGAGTCTCGAAGGCGAGAAGGCCAAGCGTCACGAGACGCTGAATGTCACCGCGACGGAAGGCCTGACGATTGGGCTCGCGATTACAGTCCGCTATAAGCTCGATCCCAATCGTCTGGCCTACATCCATAACAACCTGCCGTCGGACATCGATACCGAAGTAGTGCCGCCAGTTGTAGCAACGGTCTTCCGCGAGATCGTACCTAACTACACAATTCGCGACGTCTTCGCGCGCAAACGTGAAGAGATCCGCAGAGCCGCAGCAGAGCAGATCGGCCAAAAGCTCAAGCGCGACGGAATTACTGTTGAAGAAGTCATGCTGCGTGACATCATCCTGCCAACCGACTACGCGCGCGGCTTGGAAGGCCTGATCGAAAAGGAACAGGAAGACGAAGGCCTCACCGTTCAGACTGAAATCGAGAAGAAGCAGGTGCAAATTGCGCAGTATCAAGCCGAAGCCCAGAAAGTCCGCACAGTGAAGCAGGCCGAAGCCGGAGCGCAGGTGCGAGTGTTGCAGGCAAAGGCCGAGTCCGACGCAATGCAGTACACGCTGCCGCTGAAGCAGAAGCAGATCGAGCAGTCGAAGCTCGAAGCGGAAGCGCGCAAGCAGGCGACCATCCAGAATGCCGAAGCTGAGGCACAAGCCAAAGTCATCGACAGCAGGGCAGAGCAGGAGCGGCAGCAGTTGCTGGCGTCGGCTGAAGCCAATCGCATTCGGATTGTCGCGGCCGCGGATAAGGAGCGCTTGCAGGGCGAGGCGATGGCCCTCAAGCAGAATCCACTGCTGATCAACAAGATCGTTGCCGAAAAGCTCTCAGACAAAATCCAGGTGATGATGGTGCCGGCCGATGGCAAGTTCTTCTTCGCCAACGACGTGCTCAAGGCGCCGCAGGTGTTCCAGCAGCAGGGAGATGATCCACCAGCAACATCGACGCATCCGGGCGGCAGGTAATGACATCGTCGCCTTTACAAAAGCAGTGCAGAACTGTAACTAAAAAGAGCAATGGGCTCCTGATCTCATCAGGAGCCTATTTCTCTGTGGTATCGGTTGCTCTTCCAGATGTCCTCTTCAATAGAATTGAATCTTGCTGCGGAAAATTCTGGGATCGCCAAAGCTGAATGAGGGTCATAAGGAGTCCACCGCCGCCGAGGAGCGCTGGGCCGAGGTGTCCGGGGGCAAATTGCGCTACCTGGTGCAGGGAAGTGGTGCGCCATTGCTGCTCCTGCACGGCATCGTGGCTTCGTCGTTTTCCTTTCGGCTTGTCTCCCCTGAACTATCACGCGAGTTGCGCCTCTTTCTTCCAGATATGCGCGTCGCGGGAGCTGATGCCTCGTTAAAGGCGACCGCGTCTCGACTCCTGGAACTCCTCGACCAGGAAGGCATTGAGGCAGCCGACGTGTTGGGCAGCTCTCATGGAGGAGCAGTAGCGATGGAAATGAGCGCGATGGCGCCGGAGCGCATTCGACGATTGATTCTGGTTTCACCGGCGAATCCGTTCGCGCGCGGCTATCACGGAGTAGTGAACTTTTACCTGAGCCTGTCCGGCGGAATAGTCATTCGTCTTGCGCCTTTTGCTCCGATCCCTATATGGGAATATGCGATGCGTCGCATGTGCGGTCGCGCGAGTCGGCTCGCGACAGACATCGGTTTCGGTTATCGTCAGCCGCTGCGCGAACGCGGCATGACCGCTCACATACGATCGAGTTTGCAAACTTTCATCGCCGAAATTGAAGCTCTGCGAGCGAAGCTGCCAGATCTAAGCAAAATCGCAACATTGCTCATTTGGGGAGATCGTGATCCTGTAGTCGAACTCGATTCCGGACGTCAACTTCAGCAAGCTCTCGGAGCGGAGATGATTGTGATTCCGGGCATTGGTCATCTACCGTACGAAGAGAGCCCGGAAGAGTTCAGCCGGATCGTTCTGAAGTATTTAAGAATCGGGCCATCGGGTGATCGGGTCATCGGGTGATCTAAAGTCAACGTCAAAACACGACGCGGATTTCGCGGATGCTTCGCCCGCGGATCAACGCGGAATTCTTGGTTGGATGTTGAGTCTCAGAGTTTCAGCGTTCATCCGCGTCCCATCCGCGCAATCCGCGTCTGGTTTTGGTCTTCACTTGGCCCGATGACCCGATGACCCGATGACCCGATGACCCGATGACCCGATTCTTCCTTCCTCTGCTATTCTTCCGCTTGACGCATGCACCTACTCGATCTGCTGCGTAAATATTTTGCCGAGTATGGCTATTGGACGGTCGCGTTCGTACTCCTGCTTGAGAACGCCGGCATTCCTTTACCCGGCGAAACGACGCTGCTGTTCGCGGCAGCGCTCGCGTTTTCCGAGCACAAGCTGACGCTTTGGGGCGTCATCGTGGTTGGAGTCACCGCCTGCACTCTGGGCGATAATCTCGGATATTGGATTGGACGTCGAGGCGGCCGTCCGTTGCTGGATCGTCAGCGGCGCGTCTTTCGCATCTCGGAAGAGCATCTGGCTCGAGGCGAGCGATTCTTCTTGCGTTACGGAAGCTTCACGGTATTCTTCGCCCGGTTCGTCTTTGGCCTCAGAATTCTCGCCGGGCCTCTGGCCGGTGTACTGACGATGCCCTGGAAAAAATTTCTCCTTTTCAACTTTCTCGGTGCGGTGCTCTGGGTTTCTGTCGTTGCATCCCTGGGATACTTCTTTGGCAGCCGTTGGGAGTGGTTCATGGGCGAGCTTGACGATCTGCAGCTCGTCTTCGCCATTCTGGCCATCATCGGACTGCTGTTCCTGTGGCGTCGCGAGCGGAGGAGAACTGCGCGTGCCCGATAGATTCAACAGGTTCTTCGCCGGAGTCGATGCCGAAGCCTGGGTGCGTTTCCTCATCGCACTGCTCGGATTGCTATTCTCGTTTGCGTTTGCGATCCTCTCCACCAGCTTTCGTGATCAGGGAAATCTTCTTGGTACCGCGATCACCGCATCTTTGGCGTTGATCACTGCCGTTGTCGTCGGCCTGGCAACGATCCCATATCTCACGCGACGCATTGCTGCCGAGCACATGCGTTTCAACGTGCGCTATGAGCTGACCCGCGAGGGAATCATTTATCTCGTCTTCGTTCTGGTGATCGGGATAGCCGCGCTGAATACGGGAAACAACCTGTTGTTCATCGTTGTTGCCGCCATGTTGGCAGCAGTGCTGGTTTCGGGAATTGCCTCCAGCATTGTTTTGTTCCGCTTGAATCTAAAGCTCACAATTCCCGAGCACGTCTTCGCGAACACACCTTGCATCGGCACGGTGATGGTGCGCAATGATGGATGGCTACCCTCGTTTTCTATAAGCGTCGTACCTGAGATTCCCGATAAGAAACACCGCTGGAAATGGCAGCGAACTGAAATTGGATTTCCTCCGTTTCGGTCTACGAACCGCCAGTGGTTTCGAATCCCCGATTATCAGTTGAGAAAACTTGGGCCGGAAAAGCGGAAGCCCTCGATCTTCAGCGGGACCGTTTATTTTCCTTATCTGCCCAGACGTCATGCAGAGTCCGCTACCGTGGAGCTTACATTTCCACGACGCGGCAGCTACGTCCAGAATGCGCTTGGCTTGGCGACCCGCTTTCCATTCTCTTTCCTCATAAAGACTCGTCTCATGCCATTCGAGCGCGAGCTGCTGGTGCTGCCGGAGGTGGAAACGCGCGAGCAGACACTTACGATTCTGCCGGCGCTCCGAGGTGAGTTCGAGATCTTCGTCGCCGGCCGAAGCAACGATCTGTATCGCATCCGCGAGTTTACCGCCGGAGATGCTGCGCGCCACATCGACTGGAAAGCCACCGCGCGTTCCCAGACAATGATGGTTCGTGAGTTCACCCGAGAAGATGAACGCAAGCTGAAAATCATCTTCGATAATCCCGGACCGGCTGATGTTACCGAGGAAGAGTACGAAGCAGCCGTAAAGCTGACCGCCTCTCTGGCCTGGCACTTCGGTGGAGGTGACACTGAGATCAGCTTTGCTGCACCAGGATATTCAGGTACTCGCGATGTGCTTGGATTCCTGAGATACCTGGCTTCAATCGAGCCGCAAGCCCAGGCACTTCCATTAGAGACGCTCATTACTGAAGGTGCTTACAACGTCGTGATCACCGCTCGTGCTCGAGGATCGATTCCTGCGCCGCTCTGGCCGAGTTCTTACTTCATTTTCGTAGGAAAAATTCGATAAGAATTCCGGCCAGCAGTTCCGGATTGGCATAAGTTGGCATCTATCCCTGAAATAGCCATGGAGCACTACTTGCCTTCATTCCGCCTGGAATTTCCAGGCACTTATAACGAATATCGAATTTTCGGCGGCCAAGTTCAGTTTCGCCCCAAAGACGGAGACTGGCGGGAACTCGATGCGGAAGACGTACGCATGCACTTTGCGTTGCACACTCCGGTCGCAAGCTGGATCAGCGCGAACACTCGAGAGCTTCAACTCGCAATTTGATTTCCCCGCGGATTACTTCTTCGTCTGCGGGATTTCCGCGGGTTTGAGTTCCCCCACGGCCTTCTGCAGATCCTCGACGGCTTTCGAATCAACCACGTAGAGCGTCGGATCATTCGCGCGCTTAGCTACGTAGTTGCCGGTTGATTTGGAAATCTGTACTTTCTCGGTCCGCTTGCCGCTGTTCGAGGTGACATCTGCTTCCAGAATCGGGGTTCCAAATCCGGAATCGACGAATTTTGCGGCCTGGAGATCACGGAGTTTGTCGAGGACGGATTCAGCGCCGGCAAGATCGAGCTTCTTGCCATCTCCTGACCACCAGTCGTCACCGCCCTTGGTCAGGAAGTAAGGCTTGGAGCCTTCACGGATCTCGATCTTGTCAGGATCGGTGTAGCCGAACTCGAAGAGCTTCCTGTTGCGGAAGTCGTCGAGCTTCTTGTTGAGGCCCTCGCCAATATCGGTAGATACCTTGTACACCCCTGCGACAATATTCGATTTCGCGTAGTAATCGTCTTTGTTCTTGCGGACCTGCAGCTGCTGGTTTCCCGAATCGGTAGTCAGCGCCGCCGTTGCTACAGGCTTGCCCGAAGCAAAGGCAGAAGCGGCGTTTTTCTGATCGTCAGAGCTGAGATCCATTTTGGCATCGGTCAGCTTGCGGACAAGTTCATCGACGGCAAAGCTGTCGGCGCGCAGCGGCTTCGGCTTCAGGATCTGCCACTGGTCTTTGTTGCGTCCGAATTCGAGCTGCTGGCCATTGGCGTTCAAATCGACGCGGCTGATCTTGTCGGGCTCCGCTGTCAGCAGGCGCTTGTCGCGCAGATCATTCACGCCTTTATCAATGTTGCTCTTGGTGTAACTCGCGATGGTGAAGATGCGCGGATCGTTTTCCAGCTTGGCGTAGGACCCGCTACTCGTGGGAGTGTCGTCGCCGATCAGCAGTTTGTGAATGTCGTTCTTCGCGCTGACATCGACTTCGAGCGCAGGAGACGAGAGCCCAAACTGGCCGACGTTGTCGGCTTTATTCTCAACGAGTCGATCCGAGCTAAGTGACGACAGGCTCGAAATCATTCCCGAAACGGCAGAATCGTCGGCGCGCAATTGCTGCGGAGAGGTGATCTGCCATTTCCCATTCTGCTTCTGCAGAACGAGATCTGTTCCGTCTTTTTTCCTCAACTCGACACGATTTACGTCGGAATCGTTTAGCGAAAGAATTTTTGGCGGAGTGTCGACCGCAGCCTGCACAGTCTCGGTCGGTTTGTGATGATTTGACCAGCAGAGCACACCGCCAAGTGCGGCGAGCACTGCTGCGGCAAACAATAGTCCACGATTCTTCATTTAGCTGCGAAGCCTCGAAGCTGCGGAGCCGCGATGCGAACCACGCGCGGCTACCTTCTCCTCCACCAGACAAAGACGCCACCGATTATCATCGCCAGCGGCATCAGGAATTGACTGGTAGTGCGCACCCAGCGAAGCTGAGCGGTGGTCATCGTAATTCGGCGATCTTCCCGATCTTTCGGACGGATCGAGATCAGGTCCTCATCCGAAGCGAGCCAATTGATCGCATTCAGCGCCAAATCACTATTCCCGTTGAAGGTGATAAACGAATTTCCAGCCCACATCGAGCTGCCGACCACGACAAATCGTCCTTGTGAATTCTCTTTGCCGGTGTTGTAGGTCCCGGCAGCGGCGATGAGTAGTGGTCCCTTTTTGTTGTTTGGATCGCTGGTTTTCACTTCGGGACTGCTCAGGTTGTTCGTCGCCAGACTCGTATCGGAAGTGCTGAAAAGCTTCTCTACTGTCGTCTTGTCGCCATTCTTGATTGTCAAAGACCGTGACAATGGGAATCCCGTTGCGCTGCCTGTGAGCTCGCTTACGATCGGATGTGAGTCATAGCTGGTCACAAGCGCAACCTGCGGACCAACCCCAGCGAGCTGCCCGATCGGATTCAGATCGAGAATGAGATCCTTATCTACTGTGACGCCCCAGCTCTGCAGAACATTCGTGAGGACATCATTCTCGGCGATCTCAGAACGTCCGACCTTCAGCGGAGGATCGAGCATCACCAGCGCGCGTCCGCCGTTCTCGACGTACTTCTTGATGGCATCGACTTCCGGCTGCTGATAGTCGCCGCTGGGACCTCCAATCACGAGCACCGTGCAGTCGTTCGGCACCTCAGCCTTTTCCAGCAGGCTGACTGATTTCGCTGTGTACTCATCTTTCCCGAGGAGGTCTTTAAAGCGCGAGTAACCGTAGCGATCGCTGTTATCGATCTGGTGCTCGCCGCTGCCGGTCACGAAGCAGACGGTGCGCGCGTTGTTCTTGAGGTCGCGGATGAAGGCGCCGGTAATGCCTTCCTCTGTCATGCTCTTGGCTTCTTCTTTCTTCGCCCCGACCTCGACGACAGCGGTTCCTAAGTTTTTGATCCCAGCTTCGCGTGCTACCTGCGGTTCCTTATCCGGATCTACATACTTGACGTGAATCTTCGGCGAGAGATTAGCGTATTCATCGAGAAGATCCTGACCTTCGCGGAAGTGGGTCGAATGGTTGAAGTAGGTGACAGCCGCGTCCTGCTTCAGGCCTTTAACGATCTTCGCTGTCTGCTCGGAGAGGCTGTATCTCTTGTTAGCCGTTCCGTCATAAGTTTTGTTGTAGCGATCGGCGAGGACGTTTGCGACGGTGACGATGGCGATTACGACGAGAATATAAAGCGTCGCGTAGGCGACATACTTCGTTTGACGTGCTTTAAGAAGCGATGCGTTCACTTACGACCTCCAGCGCAGCGATTCCATCGAGCGCGCAGTCAAGAACAAACCAATCAGGATGAGCGTGGCGTAATAAATGGCGTCTTTCAACTCGATTACGCCGCGCGCGAAAGATTCAAAGTGCACGGTGGTGGACATATAGGAGAGGACCTTTGCCCAGGTTGCTGTCTCGTACCCACCTGCCCACTCGAATACCCAGAACATCAGACAGACAGCAAAGGTCGTCGCGCCCGCGATGATCTGGTTCTTGGTAAGACTCGATATGAATGTCCCAATGGCTGTCAAGCAGGCAGCCTCCAGCAAGAGGCCCAGATATCCAATCAGGAGCGGCTTCCAATCGGGATTGCCATAACGGAACAAGAAGATGAGATTCAGTGCTGAGAACAGGAGCATGCAGGCGTAGAGCGTGGTCGCAGCGAGCCATTTACCAAGGATTACTTCCAGGTCGCGAATTGGCGAGGTCGTGAGCAACTCTATCGTTCCGTTTCGTTTTTCTTCCGCAAACAGCCGCATGGTAATGATTGGAATGAGGAAGAGACTTAAGACGCGAGCATTACTCACCAGGGGCCGAATGACCTGCTCATTTACGTTCATAGGGAACATCTCACCGCTCATTTGCTGCTGTATCCCAGCAAATACGAACATCCCTACTCCGGTCCAGAAAAAGTAGCCAAAAACTACGGCAAACATCGTCAGTAGCAGCCACGCGATCGGGGAGACAAAGTAGCTGCGAAGTTCTTTTTGAAAAATG
>DATEKE010000038.1:0-2079 GCA_035277605.1 Terriglobales bacterium
ATGCACACCAACGTTTCTGTCAGCAAGAACGGAAAGAATACCTTCTGGGATCCAAAAGGGGAAGAAAAGCTGTCGAAGAACGGCTGGGGATTCATCGATCGAATTCTCACTCACGCCAACGACATCTGCCTCATGCTCAACGCGAGTGTGAATGCATATCGCCGTCTCGATCCGCACTTCGAAGCGCCGAATCAGATCAAGGCGTCGCCGGTCGATCGCGGATCAATGATCCGCATCCCGATCGGCAACGAAAAGACCTCGCGCGTGGAAGTTCGATCGGTCAGTCCCGACGCGAATCCCTACATGGTAATGTACTCGGTCTTCCGCACCGGTCTGGAAGGCGACATCTCGAAGATCAAAAACCTTCGCCAGGCCGAGCGCTACTTGCCCGACAACATCTACACGGCAATCGACAACTTCCTCGGCGCAGAATGGACCACGAAGATGCTGGGAGCCGACGTGAAGGGCCGCTACGCCGATCTCAAGAAAGCTTCCGCCGATCGCTGCCCGCGCCTCCTGGGAACGTTTGTAAAAACGCCGGAAGTGCAGTATCACCACGACGTTTATAACCAGTACCTCTGGAACCTCTTCTAAACTCCAGCTCCGAATCGTTCAATCGAGTGCCCACTCATCGCGTCCGCCTGAGGCGGATTCGATGGGTGGGGATTTTCTCCAGTAAGACTGACGTATCAACACGCCACTCTATTGCGAAACCGCACTGAGTGCGCTTTCTCGAGAAATCACCCCGAGGATGTTTCGGCAAACGGTGCATACTTACCGCATGCGCCTCTGGATTTCGCACACCAGCGATATTCCCATTCGCGAACAGCTCGGAACGCAGATCGTGCTGGGCATTGTGAGCGACGATCTCAAACCCGGCACTCGTCTGCCCAGCACGCGTGAGTTGGCGCGTCGATTCCGCGTTCATGCCAATACGGTAAGCGCGGCATACCGAGACCTGGAGCAAGCCGGATGGCTCGAGCTCCGCCGCGGCAGCGGCGTGTACATTCGCAGCAAATCAAATGGAGCACTCTCAGCGGAGCTTTCTCTCGATCACTTGATCGCCGAATTGTTTCGTTCCGCGAGAGAATTGCAGGTTCCACTCAGCGCAGTTCGCGCGCGGCTGCGGCATTGGCTTGAGTTGCAGCCTCCGGATCACTTCCTTCTAATCGAGCCTGACACGGAACTACGGGAGATCGTTGCCGCAGAAATCAAAGCGGCAGTAACTTTTCCCGTCAGAACCGCCGACTTGAGCGCATGCGGCGACATAAACGCGCTTCACGCCTGCATTCCCGTCGCTCTTCCCAGCAAGGCGGAGATCGTGCGCAAGAGATTGCCGGCTGGAACCGATCTCCTTCCGCTTCGCGTGCGTTCTGTTACCGAGTCGCTGGGTTCATGGCTTCCCGCGCGACCGGATGTGCTCATTGCCGTGGTCTCACGTTGGCCAGACTTTCTGAAGCGTGCGAAAACCATGCTGATCGCCGCAGGATTCGACGCCGATGCTCTCATCGTCCGCGACGCGCGAGCAAGTGGTTGGCAGAAGGCATTGCCGCAGGTCGCAGCAGTCGTGTGCGACTCACTCACGGCAAGCAGGCTGCCTAAGAACTGCCGCGCACTTCCGTTTCCCGTCCTGGCACCGTCTTCGTTATTGGAACTCCAGCAATATGAAGAGTTCGTTCGCAAGCCTCTGTCGTAGGTTGTGACATTCCCGATAGTGTCACAATCGCCTCCCGGCGAGTTTCCTCCGACCTCTACACTCCTGTCCAGTACAGGAGAGAGCTATGACGAAACCAAGCCGAGGCGGACTGTTGACCGTAGCCTTGTTGTCGGCGGTCTGCATGTGTGCTCAATCAGCAACGCCCGCGCAACCACCTTCTTCGCCGCTGAGCGAGCCTGCCGCCGTCACCATTCCCGCAGGCACAAAGGTCTTGCTGGCAACGATGACTTCGCTGAACACGATTTCGGCAACCAATGAATCGAGCCTTTATCTTGAGACTGTCTCCGACGTAATCGAGCAGAACCGGCTTGTTGTTCCCATCGGCAGTCATGTGCAAGGCTCTGTGATCAAGACTGCACGTC
>DATEKE010000039.1:0-3403 GCA_035277605.1 Terriglobales bacterium
AAAAAGGTCTGCAAATTTTGTGTCGAGAAGATCGATGCCATCAACTACAAAGACGTTCGTCTGCTCTCCGGATTCGTAGCTGAGCGCGGCAAGATCGTCCCTCGCAGATTGACCGGCGTGTGCACGCCGCATCAGCGCAGATTGAGCGCGGCCATCAAGCAGGCGCGCAACATCGCCCTGTTGCCGTTCGCGGCGAGGTAGGAAAGAAGCTGCCGGCTGCCAGCTTCCAGCTACCAGCCGGTTTGTGGAAGTCCGGAGCGGCGTCTTTTCGCCCATGACCTTTGCGGTCACTGCGACCTTCCCGGCGCTTTTGATTTTGGCTAGCAGCTTAGCAGCTAGCAGCTTAGGAGCTTGTTTTTCATGGAAGTCATTCTCAAAGAAGATGTCGAAAAGCTCGGCCATCGCGGCGAGATCGTAAAAGTCGCCGAAGGATATGGCCGCAACTTCCTCTTGCCGCGCAAGCTTGCCATTGAAGCGAGCCGCGCCAACAAAGCAGTGATCGAGCAGATGAAGGCCGCTGCTGTGCGCAAATCAGCGAAAGAGAAGACCGGCGCCGAGGCTCTCGCGCAGCAGCTCAACGACGTGCAGCTCACCTTCGAGCGCAAGGTCGGCGAGAAGGATCACCTCTTCGGTTCTGTAACATCCGCGGATGTCGCGTCTGCCCTCGAGGGCAAGGGCTTCAACGTCGATCGTCGCAAGATTCACCTCGACGATCCGCTCAAAAGCCTCGGCGAATTCCATGTACCGATCAAGCTGCACCGCGAAGTTACGGCGCACGTGAAGGTCACGGTGAACCGCGAGGGCGGCGAAGCAGGAGCGTAGCAATGCAGTCGCTGCACGAGTTCGAGAGGCGAGCCGAAGTGCATCGTCTCGAAGCTCTAAAGAGGATCGACGCTCTCTCCGAGTCGTCGGTAGAACAACAGGAACTCGGGCCCACGGCTCCCACAGATGAGGACGGGCCCACAAAACCTGCTGCCGCTGCCACGGCGGCGCCATCCCACCAGCAGCGCTGATCTCGCATCGCACTATCGAGGAGACTCGATAGCCATGCACGACGATCTTGAAAAGCTAACCAAAGCTCTGCGCTTCACTTTAGGAGCAACTGCCTGCGCCGCCGGCGCCGATAAATTCTTCAACCTGCTAACCGACTGGGAGAAGTATCTCTCTCCAATGGTTGCGGAAAAATTACCGATGAGTCCCAGCGCCTTCATGCGCATCGTCGGTGTGGTCGAGGTGGCAGTGGGAGCAGGGATCTTGCTGGGCTACGAGAGGCCAGCAGGATATGTCTGTTCAGCGTGGCTGCTTGCGATCACCGGCAATCTGCTCACCAGGCCAGAACACCTCGATGTTGCGGCGCGCGACTTAAACATGGCGCTCGAAGCATTTACGATGGCGACGCTAGCCGGCTTGAAATCGAAAGCTGCCAAGCAGCATCTGGAAGAGATGGTTCCTGCCGCTTGAGCAACAGCCTGAACGCATTCCCAATTCGGGTGCCCATTCATCATGGTTTTCGATGGGTGGGATAGATACCCTAGAATTTGGCGCATTCGAGCGGATTAACAGAACAGGTGTGATTCCAGTCAGTACCGTTCGCGGGTAGCGAATGGGTGGTTTCTTCGAGATCAGATGAACCCATCCGCTACCGCGGACGGTACCGACGTTCTTCGCGAACTCAACGCGACACCGGATCAAGCACTGGAGTTGCTCTATCTTCCTCCCGAGAACTTAGAATCGCGATGTTAAACCGATCGGCGGATTCGATGATCCGATCTCCATCGAGAAACAGGCAGCGTCCCGCATCGACCGCGAGACAGGTAGCTCCGGCTTCGCGCATTGTCCCGATTGTCTTTACTCCTATTACGGGAACGTCGAATCGCAGATCCTGCTTCGGCTTAGCTACTTTCACCACGGTTAGCGCTCGACTCAAGAAAGACTCCGGAGTTTCGTCGTGATGTAAAGTGCGCATAATCTCGCCGGCGCGATGAATCGTCGCATCAGTACCTTCCATCGCCTCGACGGCCACGCACGCTGATTCCGCAATCACCACGGTTTGTCCAATGTCGTGCTGCGCCAGCTCGCGAGCAACTTTTCGGCCATACTCGATATTTCTCTGCTCGGCTTCGTTCGGGGCGCGATGCGTGAGAACACCTTCTCTTGCAAGAAGCGGATCGAGATAAGAAGTCGAGCTCAGCATGGTGATGCCCTCGTCGGCAAGAACCTTGGTGACGGCCCCGAGCAGCGAATCAGTGTTGCGAGTTCCGAGCGACAACAGCAACTTCGCCAGCCTCCAATCCGGACGAATGCTGGAGAATATCTGCTTATGCTTCACCTGGCCCGCCATGATGGCGCGAGCAACGCCCTCTTTGTGAAACGTCTCAATCAGCTTCGATAGCTCGCCAAGCGAAAGCCAGTGCAGACGAATTTCCGAATCATGCGCCGCGCGGTCCTTGATCTCCGGTTCCGTTTCTTCTTTGATTGCGGCAACCACTACCCGCTCGCCTCTGGCGCGGGCAGCGTCGAGAACCAAAAAAGGAAAGCGGCCGTTACCGGCAATCAGGCCAAGTGGACCAAGAGAATCGGGTGATCGGGTCGGGGAATCGGGTGATCGGGTCATCGGGTGATCGGGCGATCTGAAAACAATAAAATCTCGCGTATCACGCCGAATTGGCGGATTGCGCTCAGAGTGAAATCTTGCGGTGGAGTTTTGCCTTCAACTTCACCCGATGACCCGATCACCCGATCACCCGATTCTCTGGCCCGATCACCCGATCTCATTTCAGGATTCCCCGCTCCGATCCCTCAACGAACTTCACCAATCGCTCTACATCTTCGCCGAGTTCGCCTTCGGCTTTCAGCTTTGCAAGCGCTTCGCCGATGTTCATTTTGGAACTGAGCAACAACCGATATGCGGAGTGGATTTTTCGCAGCCGTTCCTTGGTAAATCCTTTCCGCTGCAGTCCTACTGAGTTCATGCCGAATGCATGAACGTCACGTTTCGCACTGGTTAACGAGAACGGAAGCACGTCTTGTGTAATCGTGGTGCCGCCGCCGATGTACGAGTAGGCGCCAACACGGACGAACTGATGTACCGGGCAGAGCGCGCCCACGACTGCGTACTCCTCCACGGTCACATGTCCCGCAAGAGTGGCTGCATTGGCCATGATGACGTTATCGGCAATGATGCAGTCATGAGCAATGTGCGTGTAAGCCATGATCAGGCAATTGCTGCCGACGCGCGTAAGGCCTCCACCGGCCGGCGTGCCGCGATGAATAGTCACACTCTCGCGGATGGTGTTGTTGTCGCCGATCTCAAGTCGCGTCTTCTCGCCTTTGAACTTCAGGTCCTGCGGTTCCAGACCTAGAGTGGTAAAAGGAAACACGCGATTCGAGTGTCCCATTCGCG
>DATEKE010000040.1:0-6718 GCA_035277605.1 Terriglobales bacterium
GGACGCTTCTGCTCGGTGAGCAAGCCCAACTGATCGACTCCTGCCGAACGAACGTTGTCGACAACTGACACTACCGTACCGTACTTGGCACGCGCGTCGGCCTTGACGTAAACGCGCTTGTCTGTCTTGTTGGCCAAACGATCGCGAACCTTGTCACCAAGCTGGTCGGCAGTCATCTTGTCGTTGTTAAGGAAGATGTCGTTCGTGCGAGTGATTGCGATAAGAATGGCGTCTTCCTTGTCAGCGTCCGGCATTTGCTCCGGATTGTTGGTCTTTGCAAGCTCCACACTGTGACCTTTCTGCAGCATGGGCGTGATGACCATGAAGATGATCAGCAGGACCAGCATCACGTCCACCATCGGCGTGACATTGATATCGGAGTTGACCTTCTTGCCTTCGTCTCGTTTTGCTAATGCCATTGTTTTGCCTATTTCATCGGGTGCGCTAGGGCATCCTGGGATTCAGCCGAGGAGGAGCCTCCTTCAGCGTTCAGCGGGGGCTGGAACCGAAGGAGGCGTTGGCTACTCTCGAACTGCTTGCGACTTACCGACGTCCGCTGCGCTTCAGGAAGTAATCGATCAGCTCAGAGGACGAGTTATCCATCTCCACGTCGAAGGCTTCAACCTTATTGGTGAAGTAGTTGAACATCATGACGGCGGGGATGGCGACGAACAATCCAATAGCCGTCGTCACCAGAGCTTCCGAAATACCACCGGCGACTGCGCCGAGACCGGAGGTTTTCTGCGCCGAGATCTGACGGAACGCGTTCAAAATACCGACCACGGTGCCGAACAGTCCGACGAATGGAGCGGTGGAACCGATGGTGGCGAGGCCGCCGAGTCCGCGCTTCAGTTCCGCGTGAACGATGGCTTCGGCACGCTCCAGAGCGCGCTTGCTGGCTTCAATCTGCTCGCCCGGAATATCGGTGGATTCGCCGTGCGCCTTGAACTCCTGCAATCCGGCAGTGACGACCTTCGCCAAGTGCGACTTCTTGTTGCGCTCTGCGACGCGGATGGCTTCGTCGATCTTGCCGTCACGCAGCGCGCCTGCGACCTGCGGAGCAAACGAACGCGACTGCTTACGCGCCGCATTGAAGGCGATGTAGCGGTCGATCATCACGCCAATCGACCACGCCGACATAATGAACAGAATGATCACGACGATGCGCGCCAGCCAGCCCATCTGCTTCCACAGCGAGATCGGGTCCCACCCGATTTCGCCAGTGTCGGCTTGGAGCCACATGGCCAGTACAGGCAGCTTGTAATACGCCACCGTTGCGAGAGTTGCCAGTTGAATCACTTGAGTTAGTCCTCCTCAGAACTATACGTTTCAGTGCGACGATGATTGTTGAACATCAACGACCGCAAAATTGCTTTACAAAATTCGACTCCGTCCACGTCTTAGATGTTCCCGCGCGACGCGCTCTCGAAGCGGTATTCGCACCAGAAAATCTCTCACTTAAGACCGAGTCGCTAACCAAGAACTCTCGATTCAAACACGCTCTCCAGAAGATGAGCAAAGCTGTGTCTGGTCGAGGGGAAAAACAGAACAACACAGGGAGGAGCAGCTCTGCCCCTCCAAACATCAGAAGCTCACATCGTACATTCGGGTTATCCGGAGGAAAAACCGAGCACTCAGCTTTCGGCAATCAGCCTTCAGCTGCCGACCGCTGATTGCCGACGGCCCTATTTCCTATCCCCCATTCAGGGTAAAATTCACCTGAATCGTGGTTTCCACTTCCACTGGCTCGCCATTCAAAATGTATGGCTTGTAGCGCCACTGCCGAACCGCATCGATCGCCGACTGGTAAAGCATCGGCGGACCGCTCACAGCGTGCAGGTTCTGAATGGTTCCTGCCTTGCTGATTTCAGCCTGCAGTACGACTTGGCCTTGAATGCGAGCCGTCTTAGCAATGGCCGGATACACCGGGTTCGGTCCGGAAATTTTGTTACCTGCGACTACGCCGGATGACACTCTCACCTTTTGCGGCGCAGCTACCTTTGGCGGAGGCAGAGACGATCCTATGATTCCCCCAAGTACACCGCCGGCAGTTCCACCAGCGACGCCGCCCGGAACTCCGCCCAAAACGCCCACACTCGGCGGCGGAGCTTCGTCTTCCTTGAGCATCTCAACCTTTTTCGGAATCTTGGTTGGGGCGCGGAGCTGATTATTAACAATTTCCGTCTGAACCTTCACCACGTGCACCGGAGCTGCCGGTGGCGGTGGTGGTGGCGGTGGCGGCGGTGGCGGCGCAACCAGGAAAGTCATGAGCTGCTGTTTCGGCAGCGCCTCCGTATAAATGAGTGGGATCAGAACCAAAACACCAAGCAGCAGGATCTGCAGGGCGAAGGACAAGAAAGTTGTCACTCCGCGCTTGGTTTTGATTCGTCCCGAAGATTCGACCAGGCTGTCCTCAAACATACCTATCTCTCCAATAGGGCACTAGCTAATGTTTAGACACCGGGGACTGCCTTTTTGCTCCCACTATGAGGCCATTCGAAGAGGACAGGGAACAGGTTACAGGGGACAGGAAAATCCAAAGTATCTCCCTCGGCCCTGTAACCTGTTCCCTATACTCTCCTAGTTCCTCGTTCCCGTCCCCTGTAACTTCCCTGTCCTCTGGGCTCCTCTTCGAGTTCCAGCGCCGGGCAACACGACTTGTCCGGTTTTTTTCATGCGCCAATCCTGGTACGCGACCAGCATGGGAGCTGCTACAGCAATCGAAGAGTAAGTACCAATTAGGATGCCCACAACCAGGGCAAAGGAAAACCCGCGAAGAACCTCGCCGCCAAAAAGATACAGCGAGAGCACCGTCAGAAACGTCAGCCCTGAGGTGAGTACAGTTCGGCTCAGGGTCTGATTGATGCTGCGGTTAACGATCTCCGCCAGCGACTCACGCCGGAGCAGCCTTATGTTTTCGCGGATACGGTCGAAGACGACAATCGTGTCGTTCATCGAATATCCGATCAGCGTAAGTATCGCGGCGATAACGGTAAGCGTTATCTCTTGATTCGTCAAGGAGAACGCGCCGACCGTGATCAGCGTGTCGTGAAACACCGCTACAACTGCTGCCACACCGTAGATCCACTCGAAGCGAAATGCGAGGTAGACCAACATTCCTGCAAGCGAATACAGTGTCGCCAATTCAGCCTGGTGCGTGAGCTGCTTTCCTACTTGAGGGCCGACAATCTGTACACTGCGCACGCCGAATCCTGAGGTAAACGCGCCTTCTTTCAGCGACGAGACGATCTGTGGCTGAACGACACCGTTCAGATCGTCGATTGAACCGAGCACGCCCGAATGGGTCTTGTCACGAAAATCAGTAATCTGCCGGGCGATCGCGCCATATCGAGCTCCGGCATCAGTTCCCAGGTGGAGAGGATCTTTGTTCAGCAGGTAATCGGAGATTTGGCTCGAGCTCGAGTTGTTCAGATCGAGCTTGCCTTGTCCCCCGGTACCTCCGAAATACTTCTCCATCACGGCGACGATGGCAGCGCGTCCCCGATCGAGCGACTGCTCGCTGGTTTCTCTTTCGGGGAGACTGATGATGACCTCATTGGCACCGGCGCCGCCGATGCTTTGAATCTTGAAATCGTGATAGCCGGCCTCATCGATGGAACGGCGGATCTTGCCGTCATCGACAGCGTTGACGAATTTAACGTCCACCTGCGTTCCGCCGCGGAAATCGACGCCCCACGGAACACCGTGCCAGAAGATCAGCGATATCAATCCCGCCACGCTGAAGATCAAAGAAAAGCTGAGGAAGTACCACTTCTTCCCGAGAAAGTCGATGTTGGTGCTTTTAAAGAATTCCAATTCTGTGTCCTAAGCTGCGAAGCCGCGGAGCCACGAAGCTCCGAAGCTTGCTTCTTGTCTCAAGGGCTGCTCATTTTAAGAAGGGCAGCCTTTTCCAGGTATGAAGTCTCGCCGGCGAACCCAAACTCCACTTCCGGGCTTTAGCCCAGCTTCGTGGCTCCGTGGCTTCGCGGCTTCGAGGCTGCTACCGTGCAGCCTCAAAACCCTAAATACTGAGTGCTTCCCCGCGCTCTTTGCGATTCAAGATCGCATCGAAGATCACGCGCGAGACGAACACGGCGGTGAACAGGTTTGCCAACAGACCGAAGGTCAGCGTAGTGGCAAATCCGCGCACTGGACCGGTTCCAAAAATGAACAGAATGAATGCCGAAACAATCGTCGTAACGTGCGTGTCCACGATCGTCAGCCACGCATGTGCGAATCCCTGATCGACTGCCGCCGCTGGAGCCTTGCCTGCGCGCAACTCCTCGCGGATGCGCTCGAAGATCAGCACATTCGAGTCGACGCCCATACCGATCGTCAGAATCACACCCGCGATTCCCGGCAACGTAAGCGACGCGTGACTGAATCCCAGGAATCCGAGCAGAATGACCAGGTTCAGCAGCAGTGCCAGATCGGCATTGATGCCGGCTCCCCGGTAGTAAATCAGCATGAAGATCAGTACCGCGGCCATGCCGACTACTGCAGCCAATACGCCCGCTCGAATCGAATCCGCGCCGAGCGACGGGCCGACCGTCTCTTCGTTCAAGTAGTGAATGCTGGCCGGCAGCGCGCCCGAACGCAGCATCATCGAGAGATCGTGCGTCTGCTCTTCAGTAAATGCGCCGGTGATGCGCACGCTGTCCCGAATTGGCTCCTGAATGGTGGCCACCTCGCGCACGCGGTTGTCGAGCACGATGGCGAGCTTGTCTCCCTGATGTTGGCTGGTAAAGGCGAAGAAGCGCCGTCCACCATCGTTGGACAGATTGAATTGAACGTCAGGTCGGCCGTTCTCATCTCGGCTCGGCTGCGCATCGCGAATGTCGCTGCCTGCGACTGCTGAGGTGCGGGAGACCACCCAATACTCAGGCTGTCCTCCGCCCTGGCCAGTCGCTCCGGGCAGAATCACCTGATCTGGAGGAATGGCGCCGCCATTGGCCTGCAACGCCGATGCTTCATCAGGATACGGACCACCGATTGACTGGCGAATTTCGAGCATTGCCGTGGACTGAATCAAATCCTTCACCCGCGCCGGATCATCGATGCCAGGCAGCTCTACAAGGATCTGATAGTCGCCCATCCCGTGTTCCTGAATGGTCGGCTCAGTCACGCCAAACTGGTCTACGCGATTGCGGATGGTCTCAATCGCCTGCTCGACTGCGCGCTGCTTGAGGGAGGTGACCTCCGACGGCTTCATCACGAACTGATACGTGTTGTTCGCGCCGCTCTGCAGTTCGTACTGAGGGAAGTTGTCGCTGACCGTTTCCCGCAAAACGCTGATCTTATCCGGAGGCACACCTTTAACCTGCATGATCTCCGGATGATTCGCCGGATCGGGCTTGGTGATGTCGGGAGAGGTAATCCCGGCTTTACTCAGGTCGTCTTTCAGCGCGGAAAGCGTGCGATCGGTGTCGGCATTGACCGCCTCATTCACCGCGACCTGCAAGATCAGGTGAGTGCCGCCCTTGAGATCGAGGCCGAGGTGGATGTTCTCCTGAATGGCTCCGAGCACGCCTTTATCCTTCCAGGAGTTAATGGCCTTCTCAGGATCGGTACCGAGGAATATGCCATACACAAAGATCAGCAGTGTTCCGATAATCAGCAGGGTCTTGGATACAAG
Source organism: Terriglobales bacterium (assembly GCA_035277605.1). GTDB lineage: Bacteria > Acidobacteriota > Terriglobia > Terriglobales > Acidobacteriaceae > Gp1-AA112. Next base: position 5,636 of record DATEKE010000040.1, read on the forward strand.
GTTTTTACGCATTTACTTTGCTTCTTCTGAATTCACGAGCGCGGTGACGGCCGCGCGGGCCACTTCAATCCGCAAGTTGTCAGGAGGGACGCGCAGCTGTACGGCGTCGTCCCTGAGAGAGATCACGGTGCCGCGGATGCCGCCGCTGGTTACAACTTTGTCGCCGTTTTTCAGGCTAGCCAGCATTGCCTGCCATTTTTTCTGTTTCTTCTGCTGCGGCATGATCAGCATGAAGTAAAAGATTGCAAAGATGGCAATCAACGGGAGCAGGCCGAAAATGGCGGACCCCGACGACTGCGCCAACAGGCTGGGAATTGCGTGCATTTGAATCAAGGCTTCGCTCTGAAACCAGGGGGAGATCTTTTAATTGAGTAATTCGGTAATTGGGTAATTGCCAGAGGCTACTGCAACTACCGCCTCGCCACGCCGCGCGATACGAAATTACCCGATTACTCAATTACCCAATTCTGGGGCGCGGCTTGAGGAAAGCCTGCTTAGCTCGATTGCTCTGAAACCTGCGCGGCCTCAGATCGCTTCGCTCGCAACTCTCCAGTTTTAATAGCATGACGGACGCTGCGCATCGTGTCAAGGTAATGCGCGAGGTTGTGGATGGTGTTCAGCACCGCGGCCAGCGCTTCTCCAGAGACAAACAAGTGCCGGAGATAAGCGCGCGTGTAGCGCGAGCAAACCATGCACCCGCATTGCGGATCAAGGGGCTGCTGATCGCGGGCAAAACGCGCGTTCTTAATGTTTATCCGTCCCTCTGAGGTGAACAGCAGCCCGTGACGCGCAGCCCGGGTTGGCAGCACGCAATCCATCATGTCCACGCCCATGGTCGCGTATTCGACGATCTCCTCGGGATAGCCAACTCCCATCACATAGCGCGGTTTGTCTTTAGGCAGGAAAGGAAGCGTGCTCTCGATAATCTCCCGCGTAATCTCCCGCGGCTCGCCTACGCTGAGCCCCCCAATCGCGTAGCCGGGGAAATCCACTTCGAGCAGGCGCTCGGCTGACTCGCGCCGCAGATCGGGATACATGCCGCCCTGGACAATTCCAAAAAGGGACTGCGTTCCTGAAATCTGC
>DATEKE010000041.1:0-19151 GCA_035277605.1 Terriglobales bacterium
GGCAGCGACGTCTTCGCGCTCGCGCAGGACGGCAACGGCCAGCTCGTCGCCGGAACCAATACGGGAATCTATCGCATGGATGCTGCAACCCGGACATGGAGCAATGTCTTCATGACGGCTGCATGGCGTCCGTACGTGACCGATCTCCGCATCGATGGCGAGAACTGGTTTGCCGGTTCCACTTCGGGACTCCTCTACTCGCATGACAACGGACGCTCGTGGCAGGTTCAGCGCAACACAGGCAAAGAGCCGATCGCAATCGTCCGCAGCAGCGCTAACCGCATTGCCGCAGCCGGATATCGCACGATCATGACCTCGAGCGACGGCCGCAGCTTTGCTCAGATGCCTGCTCCTTCGGTTTCCGTAATCACGGGAATGCTCCTGGATCAGGATTCAGCTCTCTGGGTTTCATCGCCCGAAGGTCTGTTCCGTGAGAAGTCGGTGGGCGGATGGGAGTCGGTGAAGACTAACCTGCCTGATCGCAGCATCAAGGCTCTCACCTACGATCAGCGTACGCGCCGTATGTACGCAGTCGTGGATTCGTCGAACGAAGTGTTCGCCAGCAACGACGGCCGTCACTGGACGTCGGTGTACGAGAGCGGCTATCAGGTGCACGAGCTCGTGCCCGCCGGCAACAACCTGCTGGTAGTCACGAAGTACGACGGCATCATCAACTCCGACGCCAGCGACCTCAACGCCAAGCTGAGCGCGAACATTACCAAGTAAGATTTGCTGAATTAAGTTTCCGAGGCGGGACCTGAACAGGTCCTGCCTTTTTTCTTCGTGTCGACGCCTTCGAACAAGCCAAAGGCTATTCGTGTCGCAGCGCTACGATAGGATCGAGGCGCATTGCGCGTCTCGCGGGAATCCAAGATGCAGCAATCCCGACGAGCATCAGTAAGACAACAACGCCGGTAAAGGTGACAGGATCGTAGCTTCTGACGCCGAAAAGCTGGCTGGCCATAAGACGCGTTAAGCCCAGCGAAGCAATAATTCCAACCGATGCGCCGAGGCTAGTCATCCTTATTCCATGGCTGAGCACGAGCTGCAGGATATCCCGCTGCTGAGCGCCCAATGCCATGCGCACTCCAATTTCCTGCGTTCTCTGGCTCACCAAGTACGAAATTACTCCGTAGATTCCAACGCACGCCATCACCAGCGCAAGCCCCGCGAAAATTGCCAGCAGGATCATCGAAAACGTTCGTGCGGCCATCGAACTCGACCAGATGTCTTCCATGGTTTGCACGTTGTAGATCACTTCACGCGGATCGAGATCTCTTATCGCAGCGCGAACCTGGCCCATGATCGGTCCTGGATCGCCGCTCGTGCGCACCACTACAGCTACTCCGTTTGCTACTAGCGGCATAACTTTTTCGGGAAGCTGCATGAACGGGTAAAAGAACTGCGCTTCAATCACGGATTTCTCGTCGGCGCCAGGTCCCCACTGCTTCACGTGTCCGACTACGCCGACGATCTCAGCCTGTACGTCGAACTGCTCCAGGTTCACGCGCTTTCCCACTGGATCCTGATTAGGAAAGTAAGTACGGGCGAATACGTCATCGATGTCGATCACCTTGGGCGACCGCTCATCGTCTTGCGACGTGATAAATCTCCCGCGTTTGAGAGTGATTCCCATGGCTTGCTGAAAGCCTGCCTCGACAAGGTAGAAGATCGCCGGATGCATGTCGTTGTCGTGTGCCGGCTTAGGCTCGCCTTCGATCCAGAATGGCAACGAGGAATCGTGAATCATTGGCCTTGAGCCCAGCGTTACCGATACTGCTTGTACTCCGGGAATGGAACGTATCTTGTCATCGAATGCGCGCAAGCGACTGCGCGTATCGGCGGAGGTCGTTGTAGGTGTTGACGGCAGAGTGACGCTGAATGTGATCGCGTGGCTCGGATTAAAACCGGGATTCACTCGCCAGAGCGCCGCAAGGGTTCGTACCATGAGCCCTGCGCCGACGAGCAGAATCAGCGCCATCGCTACCTCGCTCGCGACGAATAGCCCGTGCACGCGATGACGAGCGCCGCTGATAGCGCGCCCGCCCTCGCTGATCGTCTGTTGCAGGCTTACTCGGCTGCCTTTAAGCGCGGGCGTAAGGCCGAAAGCAATTCCCGAAAACAGGGAAACGGCGATCGTAAACAACAGCACTCGCACATCGATGTGTATCTCAGTCGCGCGCGGAACAGCCGCAGGCATTACGCCGAGCAGGGCCCTTGTGGCCCCAAATGCAAACAACAGGCCCAGTACTCCTCCCAAGCCTGAAAGCAGAACACTCTCGGTGAGAAGCTGGCGAACAATGCGCGCTTGGCTCGCTCCCAATGCCGCGCGGACCGCAAACTCTCGGGATCTCCCTATCGATCGCGCCAGAATGAGGCTCGCGACGTTCGCGCATGCGATCAGCAGGAGAAATCCCACGGCAGCCTGAAGCACGAGTAGCAAAGGTTGAATATCGCCGACGATGTCTTCCTTCATCGCAAGCAGGGTGATGCCAAGCTGTTTATCCGCTTCCGGATATGCTGCTTCCAGGTTTTTGGCGATAGCATCCATTTCAGCCCGCGCCTGCGCGAGTGTCACTCCGGGAAGAAGGCGGCCGAAGGGACGTGCGCCGACTGAGATGCGGCGGTCGCGAAATGAAGAATCTCTCCATTGACCGATGGGCGTGTAGACATCTCGACTGTTGCCGTAGAAAGTCAAGCTTGCGGGCACGACGCCGACAATCTCGTACGACGAGCCGTTCAACGTTATCGTTTTGCCGATTACGTTGGGTGAAGATCCAAACTTTCTCTTCCACAACCCTCCGCTGATGACAGCCACCGGCGACGCGCCCGGTTGATCGTCATCTGCCCTCAAGTCTCTTCCCACAATGGGATTCACCCCCAGCGTTGCGAAGAAATCGGAGGAGATCATATAGCCGCTCAGGCGCTCTCCCTCGTCGGCGCCGGTGAGGAGGTAGTCCTGATTGCGGTAGACAGCCATCGACGAAAACAGCTTCGATTCGCGCTTCCAATCGAGGAAGTTCAAATAGGAGATCGGCTGTTTATCAGATCCTGGGGCGTGTCCGTACCGTCCGTAGAGGGCTACTAGTTGTCCTGAGTGGTGATAAGGCAATGGATTCAGCAGAACACCATTCACAACAGAAAATAACGCAGTGTTCGCGCCAATGCCCAGAGCGAGAGTCAGGGCTGAAACGCATGCGAGCCCCGGCGATTTCTTCCACATCCGAAGAGCAAGGCGTATGTCTGACATGATCGTATTCAGGTGCCACCTTCGACTAGTAGGTCACAACGGCGCATATTCGCGAATTTTTTCGCGGAATCCGCGGATGTGAATAACCGGCGCGGTGGATATCCATACATCATCGACACAGGCTTTCCAACTGGGTCGCCGCAGCTGGCCGAGATGGCAGCGGCAAATGCCGTTCCGCCATCCCTCGTTCCAGGGAATCGGGAGCGGCTAGACCGAGATCTATGGAGGAGCGATAGAACTCGTCATGTTCGGCGTCCTGAAGCGTGACAAATTGGAATCCTTTCGATTTGTAAAGGCTCAACAGCTTAGGAAGCATCTCCGCGTCGAATGCCCCAATGTGCATGAGGAGCACATAAGGAATGTCACGCCCGAACAATGTCTGTGACAAGCCTCGATAGTAGTCGGCACTCTGGTCTGCGGCTTTGAGATAACTCTCCCCGAGCGCCGCGATTGCCGCAGCATCTCCTTTGGCTTTGCAGCGTGCGTAGGGTTCGTTCCATTCATAGTCGGCAAAGCTCATCGTGACTGCAGCAACTTTGTATCCATTCTGAGAGAGAAATTCCCGAAACGCTGTTCTTTTTTCCGGCGTCTCTCCTTCCGCGAGAAACGGATACCGAAACCAGTGCCAGTCTGCGCCTTTCGTGCGCTCACTCAATACCGGCTCGTTTCGCGCGACATCCTGCTCGAAGTCGCTCGCGGAAGTCTGATTCAAGTTCAGATGCGACCAGCCATGATTCCCAAGCGGATTGCCGGCGTCGCGCCACGCGTCGAGCACCGCTGCGTCTCCAGGATTTTTGCTGATCGCGACACCGTTTACGAAGCCGTAGATCGGCGGCAGCTTGGCGTCGTGCATCGCTCTTAGAATTTTTGCGGCAACCTCGATTCGCGTCTCACCGGGCGGCAATGGGCCATGTGCGGGCAGATCGTCAAAGGTGATCGCAAGCTGTGGCGGTTTTGAGGCTACTTGCCCCCATGCGGTGGCTATGCAGAAACTCATCCCCGTAATCACAAGGGCGGGGAGCAATCCTCGAAGGTTCAGCGGCAACCGTTTTGCCACACTCTTTATAAGCTCTGGCCGCAATTTGGTCTCCTGAACTGAAATCACGCACACACATGATAATGGGACCGAAGTCTCTGTCATCCTGCTAGGTGCCGCGCCATTATTATTCATTCCGAACGATCCGTTAATTCTGAGCCTGAGCGCTCGTCTAACAATCAGCTGCAGCTAATGCTTACCGCTGATTGCCCACTGGCGGGAGTTCAGGAACATTAATCCGGTATGCGGGTTGTGAAGAATATGACGACTGGACGCGCCACGTTGCGGGTTTCCATTTTGGTATTGTCGGCGGCTGCAGTCGTGCTGGACGCAAATGCCCAGCAATCGACCAGCACTACAGAAACGGCTTCTGTCGCGACATCCAAGCCTGCGACTCCCGCCTTGCCGTCCGCTCCAGGATCCCTAAGTGCGGAGCAGATTCGCGACCTCATTCAGAAAGTCGCTGCCAATGATATGGAGAACGACAAGCGGCAACGCGACTACACGTACATCGAACGCGACGTCGAGAACAGCCTCGATGGCAAGGGGAAAACCAAGTCTACAGAGACGAAAACCTACGAGGTTCTGAACATCTACGGCGAGCAGGTGCAGCGTCTGATCGAGAAGAACGACAAACCCATTTCAGGAAAAGAAGCAGCGAAAGAAGAAGAGAAGATCCAGAAGATTATCAACAAGCGCCGGAACGAATCTGAGAAGGATCGCCAGAAGCGAGAACAACGCGAGGCGAAGGATCGCGAAGAAGGCCGCCAGTTTGAACGCGAGATTGCCGACGCTTACAACTTCACTCTACTTGGCACGGAACTGGTCGGCGGACGCGAAGCTTGGGTTATCTCAGCCGAGCCCCGCCCTGGATTCATTCCACACATGAAGTACGCGAATTATCTATCGAAATTCCACGGTCACATCTGGATCGACAAAGCCGACGAGCAGATGTCCAAAATGGATATCGAGGCGCTTGACACCGTCTCCTGGGGCTTGTTCCTGGCTCGTTTTCACAAAGGATCGCATTTCATGATCGAGCAAACACGCATCAACAATGAGGTCTGGCTGCCGCGCCAGCTCGATTTCAAGATTGATATTCGGCTAGCCCTACTCAAGAGCTTCAAGATGGACGCCGAACAAACCTTCCGCGATTACAAGAAATTCCGCACTGACTCAAAGATCATCGGCGTAAGCGAAATACAGAACGACCAGTAGCAAGACTCACATATGCCGCGCGTGCGTTTGCTGTTCAGCTTCGAGGCTCCGCAGTTTCGCGGCATGCCTATCTCACCTTCAGTCCATACTTTTGCGTCATCGGCGGCACAATGTCATTCATGCGCAAGTACTCGACCAACTGCCCGTAGTGATCGGTCATGTGCCAAACTGAAACAACGGAAATTCCAAGCTTCGTATTCGGTCCGGCATAGCGTCCCTCGATGCGGTCCACCGCGTTTTGCGCCGTAAGCGTCGCGATCACGCGATTCGAATAATTGAACGAATCTTTCAGATACTTAATCAGTTCCGCCTTGCTCTTCGCCGGGTCGTGTCCGCCTCGTTCACAATCATCGGGCGGCTTCTTTCCTTCGAATTCATTGAACATGGCGAATTGCGCACAGGCCACATGCTTTACCTGCTCGCCGAAGCTGCGGACGTCGTCAAACTTCCCGGCTGTCGGGATATAGCCGTACTTATCTTCCGGCATTGCCTCGGCCACGCCGAGGAAACTGCCTTCGACGAACTTCAGTGTCTCTGCGACACTGTCAGCAATGGTGGTGGGAACACCCCCCACAAACGACCGTTGACGACCCTTCGCGGCTGTTCCCGAATTGGGTTTGTCTTGAGCTGCACAAACTGTGACCCCTGCGACCAGCAGCAAAACGATTCCGATTTTCATTGATCCTCCTTATCGACCGGTCGCCGACCGACTGAATCGCGTGATTGACGCTCAACGAGCTTGCAGTTACCTCGTACAATTCAGCGGTTATCGCGACGACGGAAGAGCTCCCAGGGTTTTCGGTTCAATGCAGCTTCCGGATGACGTTCGCGCACATGCTGGGGAAAATCCTTCATACACTTGCGTGGTCCTACCGGCGAGGAGTGGAACTGCTCTGTGCAGATGGAGCATCATGCGAGGCTGATGTCGGCGTCGGGAACCGGTTCGAGAAAGGCTTCGGCCATCATCAGAGCATTATGCATCAAGCTTTTGTCGCCTGTCCGGCACCGGAAGACGGCGCAGATAACAATCGGGACCGAGGGGGCCACGGACACTATCTCACACCAACTACTAAGTTATGCCACAGCGCGGCGTGGAATTCCGGCGGTTTCGGCTGGAAGAAAGATGCTAAACACGGTTCCGCTTTGACGCGGGCTGGTGCTGCTTTTCAAGCGGATGAACCCACCATGCTTCTCCACTATTCCCTGCGAAACCCAGAGTCCTAAACCGGTTCCCTTTTCCGCTTTTGTCGTAAAGAAAGGTTCAAACACGCGAGGACGATACTCGGCGCGTATGCCTTCACCCGTATCCCCAATTACAACTCGCACGCCGGTCTTGCGTGAGTTTGACCATTCCTGGGAGCGGTAAACGCGAACCCGAAGACATCCATTAGCCGGCAGGGCCTCGATCGCATTCCCGAGCAGGTTGGAAAATACCTGACGAAGCTCGTTCGCGAACCCATGAATATTGCCATCGAAACGAATCTCCCGTTTCACATCAAGATTCTTGCTGCGGATAGCGCCTGCGTACAGGAACAAGGCGGAATCAATCAAATCGGCGACATTCAGATCAGTGGGCGCGCCCGAGTCTCGATAAAACGCGAGTGTTTGCCGCGTAATGTGGGCTACACGGGCAAGCTCGGCTTGCGCGGTGTGCGCGTAATCTCGAGCTACGTCGATGACTGCTTCGGTTTCGATCAGGTAAATGAGATTGGTGAGTGCGGCCAATGGATTGTTGATCTCGTGAGCGATCGATGCTGCGAGCCTTCCGGTCGCAGCAAGCTTCTCTGAGCGTCGCAGAGCTTCTTCGGTTCGCAGGCGCTCCTCGATGTTGAATAGAGTGATCAACAAACCGCCAGGTTCCATATTGGGAAGCACCAGTGGACTCGCGCTCAATAAGAGGTGAATGGACTCCTTCTCGTGGCGGAGGCATACCTCAGTACCGCGGAATTCCTGGCCTGCAAGAGCTTGCGAGATCTCAAACCATTCTCGATGCTGTTGTTCCGGCCTGTGGTAAACGATTTCCAGGCGAATGATTTCATCGAAGCGGCGTAGCAAAGGATTTCCGCACGACAACTCTTCAAAGGCGCGATTGCAATATCGGACAATGCCGTTCGCGTCGCAAACAGCCATCGGCTCGCTGGCATTGCTCAGAATAAGTCGGGCCAGTTTCCCGTCGGAGACGATCTGTTCGTTGCGCTTCTGCTCGGAAAGATCTGTGAGCACCATACAGATGGCTTTCGCGCCAAACTCAAGGCAACTCCATGCCGAAGCGAAGACGGGCACCTGCTCGCCGTTGCTGCGGGTCAGCGTGAGTTCGCAGCGTCCGCCGGAGTTGTTGCGGGCTTCGCGGAAAATGGCGTCAAATTGGCTGCGTTCTGATTCGGGAATGAAACTAAAGATCGATACTCCAATCACGCTCGCGAGAGGACGCGTCAGCAGGCTCGATAAAGCTTTATTTGCGAATAAAACTGTTCCGGCAGAATTTACGGTTATAGCGGCTTCGTCCATCGCTTCGACGAACACGCGGTAGGCGTTCTCGGTGCCTGCAAGAGTAAAAACTTGGTCATGTTCGGCGCCCGAAACTACGATGGCATCGACTCCGCCGCCACGAATCGCCGAAAGCGTGTCTTCACACTCCTGCAGGCGTGCGCGCAGCTCCCTCAGTTGTTCCGAGAGGCGATGAACTTCGGCTGTGCCGTGGTCAGTGTTTCTTCGTCTTTGTACTGCCATACGCGGTGATTGGAATTCCCAGCTTGTGCAAAACGTGATTCGCGTCGTCGCTAATACCAATGAAGGCACGGCGAGGCGGCGGTTCGACCTTTATCAGGCTCGGGGCGGCAATGATGTTGTCCTCCCGCGCCATTCCCGGCTCCTGGTAAAGATCGATTACTTCAAACTTGCAGCGTCCTTCGGGAAACATAGATGCAACTTTCCTTACCATCTGAATCGCTTGTGAAGATTTCAGTGTCGAACCGGCCACATAGAGCCTTAGCCGATACAAAGTCATCCCCGGCGCAGGGCCGTAATCGGTTGGTTCATAGTCTTTGACACGGATGATCCGTGGCATCGCTCGACGGCTCCCTGCCTTATCTGGTTGCAGCAAAACTTCGCGCCGGCTTCAGATCCAGCCCAACCAGCACACGTTCAATGTTCGACAAATCTCCGATGATCTTCTTGATTGGAGTAGGCAGGCGGCGGACCAGAGTGGGCACGGCTATGATCTGATCGCCGCGAGCGAGCTGCGGGTTCTCGAACAGATCGATAATTTCGATGCGGTAACGACCGCCCATGTGCTTCTCACAGATCTGTTGCAGGTTGCTGAATGCAGCAATCGAATTTGGCGTATTGCCGGCTACATAGAGGCGCAGCTCCCATTCCATACTTTTCTGGTTATTGGCGGGCCTTGGGCTCCGGTTGCTGACACGCGCTCCGGGTTTCGGACTCTTTTTGCCTTTGTTCATCGCGCCTTCCTTCTCATCCCGCGCGCGCCCACCGCGTTAGTCGCGCTGGTTGTATGGTCATTCAGGTTAAGCATATGAATGCCCTCATCCGTAATCTCGAATGGCTCCATCTTGCGGGAGTGAGCCATTCCTCTCGACTTCAGCAGATGAATCGCGCGTTGCCGCTCGGGAGCGGAGCTGGAAACATCTCGGATCAAAATCTCCATTTCGCGAAGAAGTATCCAGGCATCCATGAGCGACGAGATTCCAACTGCCGTTTCCTCCACCATCCCTTTGATCGTTAGGTTCGTAAACATCGCCGTAATGTTGTTGATTTTCAGGAAGTCGATCAGTCGGGTAAGCATAGATTTGACTGCCAGGGCCTCCCCAACCGAAACCAGGTTTGTGATCGGATCAACAACAACGATTAACGGCTTGAAGACAACCACCTCGCGATGGATTCTCGCCAAATGACCCTCAAGCCCGGTGCTGGTTGGACGCGAAGCGTCGATGCGTAGTACACCCCGATCCAGCCACGGCTCCAAGTCGAGTCCCACCGAACGCATGTTACGCAGGATCTGGCTCGGCGATTCTTCAAATGCGAAGTACAGGCAGCGTTCTCCGCGCTCGGCGGCGGCGTTGGCGAAATGCGCAGCGAAGCTCGACTTTCCCGTTCCTGCGGTTCCCGAAATGAGAATGCTGCTGTTGCGGAAGAACCCTTTTCCTCCCAGCATGCGATCAAGTCCTGGAACTCCACTCGAGACGCGATCGGTAGAAGCCTGGTGCGTTAGTCCGACTGAGGTAATCGGCACGACGGAGAGTCCACTCTGATCGAGCAAGAACGGATACTCATTGGTTCCATGCGCGGAGCCGCGGTACTTGACCACGCGCAGACGCCGAGTTGAAACCTGCTCGGTCACACGATGATCAAGCAGAATGACGCAATCGGCGACGTATTCTTCAAGTCCATACCGCGTGAGCGTTCCGCGCGCTCCGGTCTCGGCCGTGATGATCGTAGTGACGCCTTGTTCCTTGAGCCAACGAAACAATCGGCGCAGTTCGGAGCGGACAATTGCTTCATTGGGCAGGCCAGTAAAAAGAACTTCCACGGTATCGAGCACCAAACGTTTAGCGCCGATGCTGCGAATGCCATGCTCGATGCGGACGAACAGACCGGACAGGTCGTATTCGCCGGTTTCTTCGAACTCGTGCCGCGCAATCTGCACGTGATCGATGACCAGCATCTTCTTCTTTTCCAGCGCAACCAGGTCGTAGCCCAACGAGGCCATGTTCTGGGCAAGTTCTTCTGCATTCTCCTCGAAGGAAATGCAGAGCCCGGGCTCGGTGAACTCCAGTGCGCCGCAGAGAAGATATTTCATGGCAAAGAGCGTCTTGCCGGATCCCGGGCCGCCACACACCAGCGTATTTCTGCCGGTCGGAATGCCGCCGCTGGTGATCTCGTCTAGACCCTCTGTGCCGGTAGCAGTTTTTCGAACGTATTCCTGCTCGCGCATGTGCTTCGGAGTTGTTTGTTTTGTACGTGGGTTGCCGTCGTTCCTCATCTTGTTTTCGCTCGCACACAGACTGCGTCTGGAAAGCCGGAACGGTGTTTCCTGGCTTCCTGCGGCGTTCACATGACCAATTGAGCGCGCCGCATCTTCGCAGCTTTTGTTTGGGGGCCCACTTAAGTCGACACGAGAAAAGATGCTGCGCGACCGCAAAAAAGTTGTACGATAGCTGTGACGATAGCGTCTACGTTACAGGCTTCGTATGCCGTCGAATCGCCTTAAACTAGTAGAGAAAGATCTCAACTTCGACACAGTCGAAGTTGGCGATGTACCGCACGAGCGCAAAGGAAAACACAACGCGCTCATCAGCCGTATTCTGCACGATCTGCAGAAGATTGAGCCTGGAACGGCACTGAAGATTCCAGTGTCTGCGCTGGGTTCTCAGAAGATTGAAAACATTCGCGCCGCCCTCGCGCGGGAAATAAAGAAAACAAGACTCAAGATTGGAACGTCGATCGACGACGATTACTTCTACGTCTGGCGTAGAAAATCGTAGAGATTACGCTGCTGGCGCTTTCTTAATTCCTCCAGCGACACAGGCTTTTCCCAGATGAATCGCTTGCGTTCTGCAGGGGTCATTTCACGTCCGAAGGCAGCCTTGAACAACCGTTCCTGCGCAGTGTCGCCGGGCCTGGACGACCGCTTTCTCGTCTGTGGCATAAGACAATTGTAGATCGCCGGTCGCGCGTTTGCGAGCTGTTCTGATCACTACCGCGCACGCATTAACTCAATAGTCAGGTCTGAGGCACTTCGACTTTCGCCACCAGCGTTCCGATCGCTTTGCTGCGATGGTCTCGCACTCCCATCTTGAGCACGTACTTGCCGGGCGGAAGACTGACCGTCTGCCGATAGCGCAAGCCGTGGGTCATGATCTGCTTATAGGTCTCAGGCTTCAATTGCGTCGTGATCAGGTCGGCATTCGTGGAACCCACAGGTTTGCCTTTCAGGTCATAGATGCGCGTGAGAAATTCGATTTCCGCGTGCTCCAGACCGTTCTGCGGCTCGAAGTTGATGGCCTGAGGCACGATACTGAAGTCGAGCGACAGTTCTTTGTGCTCTTTATCCGGCGGAGTCACGCGAACGAGGAATGGAAGGGCCGTGCTCATCGGAGCATCGGGCGCAAGCGACCGGAGAAACTCCGTGCGCGCGGTCTTCTCATCGGGCGGTTGCGTGTCAGTCGCGAAGTACCCTTTCCTGTAGCGACTCTGCAGACCCTTGCGGTCGAGCTTTACTTCAATCTTACGGAACTTGCCATTGTTGCTCTTGTCTTCCGGATAGTAGGCCAGCGTGTAATACGTGGAGCCCTCGGCGACACTCAGCGCAATCGCACGGTCGATATCATTGCGATTGTAAAAAGCACGTCCGCCGGTCTGGCCGGCGAGTTCGTTCATCGCGTCGTGGGAGGCAGCCAGTTGAGCGCTGGCGCGCTGCATCTGCTGCATTCCCCGCATTCCTCCTCTTGGACCAACGAGAGAAGCACCACGCTGCGAAGCATCGGGCATGAAGCTGCCCACAAGGCCGCGCGCGTCCACTGGATACACAGCAATCTGCTCGTTCGCAAACACGGTTGCGGTGTTGCGCAGGTCGTCGCCGTATTGGCGCGCAACATTGAACGGATTGCTCGAAGTCTCATCGGGGAAGACTGTCAACGGGAACGATCCTGAAAGCCATACAAGATTCTTACGTCCTGGATAGCCAGCGATGTTGTGCGCGAGTTCGTTCATCGCGTCGAGTGTCATGCGTACCTGCAGGTCGCGCTGAAATGCCTGCTGTTCCGACTCGAATTCCTGCATCTGCTGTGCCATCTGCGCGATGCTCTGATCGCTGGAGTCGGGATCCAATCCGGGAAATTCGTCGGCTAAGTCCTGCTGGTCCTGATTGAACATCGAACTCTGCAGCGTGATCTTCTTCAGAGCTTCGTGGAGCAGGTCGGGATTGCTCGTGAAATCCTGAATCATACGAAGCCGTGTTCCCAGCGTGTAGATCGCGACATTGCGGCCAGGCTCGAGATGCTGGAGGTATTTCACAAGTTGCTGCCGCATGTAGGGCTGGTCTTTGAAGGGCGTGTTCAGACCGTCAATCAACAAGATGGTCGGCGGACCAACTTCACCGTTGAGATTGCGCAAATTGGTAAAGACGCCCGGAGCGAGCGTGAACGGCTTATATGCAGGCGCTCCCGCAACGGGAGGAGGAGGTGGGGGTTGGAACGCAAAGGCAACCACCTTCTGCGGTTTGCCGTTCTCCTTTACCTCAAAATCAGCTTGTTTCAAATCGGTAACAGGCCGTCCGTAGCTATCGGTTACGACCACATCCACCAAAACCAGCCGTGTTGTGACCTTTAGTACTGGCGGATTTGTCGCCTGAGTCTGCTGGCTATTGGAGTTCGGAGTTAACGAACTCTGGCCAGGTGTCGAACGGCTGTTCGGAGTGGTCGGCGCTGCGGATTGGCTTTGCCCGGTTGCAGTCGCCGTCGTCACGGCTGATGAGTTCTCTGCAGCAGTTCCATTTTGAGACGTGCTCTGCGCTTCGGTCGAAGGAGAAGGGGTTTGCTGACCTGCAGCAACGAAGGCCGCAAGCAGAACGGGAACGACCAACCGCATAAATACTCCTGAGCTGGAACTCTGAACCAGAGTAGCTTACCTCAGATGGCGGGAATGTTTGCGCTATTTGCATGCATTCGGCACAGAGTTACTCGGCGTAAACCAACAAAAAAAGCGAGGCTTGCGGCCTCGCCTTCAACTGTTTACCCGCACTCGACTACTGTGGCTGCGCACTGGCGGAAGCGTTATTCGCGGGAACCGTTGCTCGTGCGCTGGCGCGTTCGGCGATAATGTGCTTTGCGTTGTCTGCCAGTTCCTTCGCTTGTGGCAACAACTGCAGAGCTTTGATCACCTGCGGATCACTCTCCGCCTGCACCTTCAAGCCTTCCTGCTGTCCAAATTCCGAGACGAACAGTTCAGCCTTGATGTGTGACGAGACCCAATCCTGCTCCGCCGCGAAGTCTGCTTCGGTGTACGGGATCTTTTCTTCATCGAGGAACTTGCGGAAGTCCTGAAGCACGGCGTCATTCACTTGGAAGTCTTTGCTGATGTGACGATTCAACAGGTACTTCTTCGTGAAGTTAAAGAAAGCGTAATGCTGCAGGAGTTCATCATCGAAGCGCGTCGGCTTAGGCGTGGGAATCTTCACATCGGGTGTGATTCCACCACCGCCGTACACGGTGCGTCCGCTGTCGGTCAGCTTAACTTCTCTGCCTGCTGTAGTGTTTTCCTGGTCATCGTGGTTGTAGTAGTAGTCGTAGAGAGAGACCCCGTTGTAGTCGCGCTGGATGAGGCGACCGCTGGGCGTGTAGTACTTGGCTGTGGTCAACGCCAAGCCGGTGTTTTCGGAGAGCGGATACACCGTCTGCACCAAGCCCTTGCCGAAGGTGTTTTCGCCGACTACGAGTCCGCGATCATGATCCTGAATTGCGCCGCTGACGATCTCAGCAGCGGAAGCCGTGCCGCGATTTACAAGAACAACCAGTGGATAATCCTTACCGCCGTTGCCGTGTGCAGCGCGATAGACCTTCTCCGGCGAATTGCGGCCGTGATGCGAAACTATTACCTGGCCTTTGTGCAGGAATTTGTCGGCAACGCCAACGCCTTCGCTCAACAGTCCACCGGGGTTCTGCCGAAGATCAAGAATTAATCCCTTGAGTTCACCCTGTGACTGGAAGTTATCGAGCGCCTGCGCAACTTCGTGTTCGGTGGTCTCAGTAAATCCGTTCACGTGCATGTAGCCTATGCCAGGACGAATCTCGAACGCGAGATCGACGCTATAGCGCGGGATCTCATCACGGACAACTGTGAACTCGAGAGGCTTTTCCGCGCCTTCACGAATGATGGTGATGTGGACCGTCGTGCCCTTTGCGCCTTTCAGCAGATCGGCAACTTCGCTGGTCGTCATGTTGTCGGTGGCATGGCCGTCGACCGCAGCGATCACATCGCCGGGACGAATGCCCGCCTTATAGGCCGGCGTGCCAACGAACGGCGCAATCACAATCACCTTGTTATTTCGCGGTCCGACCGACATGCCCACGCCGTAGTACTTGCCGCGCTGATCTTCGCGCAGCAGCGCGTACTGCTTGGGATCGAAGAAGTTCGAGTGCGGATCAAGCACGCGCAGCATTCCCGGGATGGCACCGTTGTAGATGGCCTTGTCCGGATTGACCGGCTCGGCATAATTCTTCTCGACCAGGTCGTAAACCTGCGTGAATTCCTTCAGGTTGTCGCGAATTTCGCCATCACTGGAGCCTTCGACAGCGGAACTCCGCTGCCCGAAAACGGCACCCATGAAACCGCAAAGAAGAAGAACAAAGAGAACCAGGAAGAGAGAGCGACGGGAGCTACGCGCCATGCTGTTTTTAGACGTCCTTAAGCGCCGGACGGTATCAGCCGCCGCAAACCTCGGGGATGGAGACTACGGGGACGAAAATCGGCCGGAAGCCAGTATTTAGTTGAGTATAGCATCGGTTACCCAGCTTCTCTCACAGAAAACCGACGCCCAAACCAACGTAGGTTGGATGCCGAGCAGGTGCTCTGGGAAGCAGCTACGAAGCCGCGAAGCTACGAAAAGCCTCAGAGCTTCGCTGTGAGCCTCCCGTAACTTGCTTCTCTGGATAGGGTTAAACGACGAAGACCCACTTTCGGTAGCCTTTTAAGCATGGTAGGCAAAGTCAGAATGGCAAAGATTCCTAGGACGTTCGGTACGCCGCGCCGGCTTCGTAGCTTCGCGGCCGCAGCTGGTTCCATTGCTCCACATCAACCTCAAGGATATGATTAACCCATGAATCTCGGTTTCCCAGAGATGATGTTCATCTTTATTCTGGCCCTGATCATCTTTGGGCCGAAGAAGTTGCCGGAAATTGGACGGCAAATCGGCAAAGGTCTGGCCGAATTCAAGCGCGCCAGCCGAGAATTCCAGTCGCAGATCGAAGACGAAGTGCGCAAGCTGGAACTAGACGCCGACATCAAGAACACCATCGCGCCCATTTCTCTCACCGACACGGTTTCCTCCACGCCGCCGGCGCTCACGGTCGGTAATTCGCCCACCGTGGAAGAGGCTACGACAGCTTCTACGCCAGAAGTAGCGGCGGCAGCAGCGCATCCGGATTACACGGTCGAGCATTTGCCGGAGTCATCGTCGTTGCCCAAGGCTGATTCAGCGGCAAATGCCTAGAGACATCGAAGACATCACAGAACGAGCACGCAGCGAAGTAGTGAGCCGGGCCGAGCTTCCCGGCATGTCGCTACTGGAGCATCTTGAGGAACTGCGGCGAAGGATCATTTACTCGATCCTCTCGGTCATCGGCGGATTCTGCGTCGCGTACTGGTATCACCTGCAGATTTACGATCTGATGCAGCGCCCGATTATGTTCGCGCTGCAGAACCATCATCTCGACACGCAGCTCGTCTACACCAATCCCACCGATCCCTTCAACATGTATCTCAAAATGGGACTGATCGGCGGCATATTCCTGGCGTCTCCACTCGTCCTTTATCAGGTCTGGCTCTTCATATCGCCGGGGCTTTACAAGCACGAGAAGCGATACGTTGTGCCGTTCATGGTTGCAACTGTGGGACTCTTTCTCGCTGGAGGGTTCTTTGCCTACAAGATGGCCTTTCCGGCTGCGCTGGATTTTCTTGTGGGCTACAGTTCACAGTTCAAGCCGATGATCACCATCGGCGAGTACACCGATCTGTTTCTCACGCTGATTGTAGGAATGGGAATCATCTTTGAGCTTCCCATTTTGGTATTCTTTCTCGCCCTGATGGGCATCGTAAATGCCAAGTGGCTGTGGAAGAACCTTCGCTACTCAATTCTGGTCATCTTCACGATCGCCGCCATCGTAACGCCTACGACTGACATTCTGAATATGTGCATCTTCGCCGCGCCCATGGTCGGGCTTTATGTGTTGAGCATAGGCGTTGCCTGGCTGGTGCATCCGAGCAGGCGCAAGGCGAGGCAGGCGAGACAGAAGACTTCGTAAGTTTTCTGTCATTCCGAACGCCCGCTTTTGGCGGAGGAAGCCCTACAAACTTTGATGATCTCCGGGTAAGAGTACCGTGAACGTAGGCATTCTTCTCTCCTGCTCACCCGAACAGCACGCGTGAGCATCCGCTCCGAATGACAAAAGTCTGAAGGCGTAACATCTATAGTTCAATGCGTGCACTCCTACTCTGTCTTTCGATTCCCCTTCTAATGGCATGCAACACAGCCAAGAGCGATGCTTCCAGCCCTCAAACGGAAACGCCTCAGCCTGCTTCGCCGAGCTCAAGCACGGAAATCGGACTCACGCAGCAGCAGATTGACTCCGCGATGGACAACGCGCTCAAGATCGACCCCCAACGCTGCTGGACACTGCTGAAGCAGTTTGTCGCGATCGGCTCGCGTGCTCTCGGCAGTCCTGGACACAAGAAAGCCGAAGATTTCATCCATGCACATCTCAGGGGCGATCAGGTTGAGGACGACGCCTTCACGCAGCAGACGCCGGTCGGGTCGTTCCCGGTTCGAAACATCATTGTTAAGTATCCCGGAAAGAAACCAGGAATCGTGGCCTTCGCCTCGCATTACGAGACAAACTCCTGGCTGCCGAAAAAGTACGTGGGCGCCAACGACGGCGGTTCATCGACCGCTCTGCTTCTGGAATTCGCGAATCTGTTACGCGAGCGTGTGAAGAACGGACCAATGGACGGATACAGTGTCTGGCTGGTGTTCACCGACGGCGAGGAAGCGATGCAGCGGGAGTGGTCAAGCGACAGTCTCTACGGCAGCAAACATCTCGCGCAAAAATGGCAGCAGGATGGAACCGCCAAACAGATTAAAGCTCTCCTGCTTGCAGACATGCTCGGTGATGCAGATCTGAACATCGAGCAGGATGCTAATTCGTCACCGCGTCTGCAGGCCATCGCGTATGCAGCCGCATCGCACTACGGTTATCAATCGCACCTCTTCGGTCGCCAAAGCGCCATTGAAGACGATCATCTGCCGTTTTCGAAAGTTGGCATCCCCGTAATGGATTTCATCGACCTCGATTACGGCTACAACAATTCTTTCCACCACACCGTCGAAGACACCATCGACAAGCTCAGCCCCAAGAGCCTGGAGATCGCAGGTGACTCGATGCTGGGGACCTTAGCGCTGCTGAATGCGGGGGCGAAGTAAACCAGAAGAGCGAACACGGAGGTCACGAGGGTTGAAAATCGGGTGTGACGGAGTACTCTTCGTGACGTCAGGCGTTTAACCTTTGTGACCTTCGTGTTCGCTCTTCTATTGGGCCGTGCTTTTCACCCATTCTTCCAACCGCTTGCAGAGCGCATCGCGCGACTGCAACGAAGCCTGGCTCATGTCGGAGATCACGCCCCAGATCGACGGGCGCACTCCCACATGGGCGAGAAATCGCCAGACGCTGAATTTGCCGTTGCGATTGAAGCGGTTCATATCGGGAAGGCGGGCATCGTGCGCATCGGAAATGGCTTTGAAGCAAAAGAAGGGAATACCTGCCTCGCGCGCGCAGTCGGCGATGGCAGCAGCTTCCATATCGACGTAGTCGCCTCCGAAACGCTCGCCGATTTGACGCTTTTCTTCGAGGCCGGCAACCCGTTCCACCGTGACAAGGGTGCCGCCAGTTCCACTCGAGGCAAAGCGGTCGCCCGAACTTCCGCTAATGACAACGGAAGGTTCGACCACTTGCCCTCCCGAAGCGCTAGGATTTAATCCTCCCGCCCAGCCCACGGAGGCGACAGCACTCAACTCACCTGTAGCCAACACAGCCCGGCATGCCACCGCAGCCGGATCAATTCCCATTCCGGCATAAGCGATGACCTTCTGCTCATCTTCGTAGAGGCGCACACGTTTGTCCGGCAGGTATCTCAGGGGTTTCATGGTGCGAAGCAGCGGATGCACTTCGCGAAACATCGCGGCAACAATTCCGACACGCGCCATTAGCTTGCAGCTCCCACGGCGAGTGGAACTGGTTGGCGGACGTATTCGTGCTGCACGAACCATACACATGCGCGTCGCAACGCATCTTGGACCGGAAGAGCGTGATACCCGAGTTCGCGTTCCGCTTTGGCTGAAGAGGCGAACATTTTCTTGCGTCCCATCTGTACCGCTTCGATGGTTGCCCGAGGCTCTTTGCGACGGACCACGCCGGTAAAGAATTGATCGAAAGCCGCAAATCCAAGCGCAACCCCATGCGGAACTTTAAGGGTTGGCGAAGGCAGGCCTGTGATGCCTCCGAGCTTGTCGAGAATCTGCTTCAGTGTGAGGTTCTCACCGCCAAGAATGTAGCGTTCGCCTGGCTTTGCTCTTTCCAGAGCGAGCAGATGTCCGCGCGCGACCTCACGCACATCTGCCAGATTCAGGCCGGTCTCGACGTACGCGGGAAAGTTCCGATTCAGGAAATCGAGAATAATACGTCCCGTAGGGGTCGGCTTGATATCGCGTTCGCCGATCGGGGTGGTTGGATTCACCACTACGACGGGCGCGCCCGCGCGTCCTGCAGCAAGCACCGCCTGCTCAGCCATGAACTTCGATTTTTTGTAATGACCAATCATGTGGGAGATGTCGACCGGCGTGTTCTCATCAGCGATGGT
>DATEKE010000042.1:0-4004 GCA_035277605.1 Terriglobales bacterium
GCAGCTACGGCTGGCTCGGTCGCGTGTTTCTGGATTTCCTTCCACGCGCCACGCACATGCTCCTCATCGGTATAGCTCTGTCCAATACAGAACCGCAGTACGAGCGTCCCATTCAGCTTGGTATGGGAAAGAAAGAGACGACCGGAGGCGTTTAGCTTGTGCAGCAGAGCTTCATTCAGCGAATCCGGTCCTTTCAGCCGGAAACAGACCAAGTTCAGCGAGACCGGCGCCACAATTTCAAATCGGGAATCAGCGCGCAGCCAGGAGACGAATTCCTTTGTGAGCTGCACATGCCGTCGCACCAACAAACGCAAGCCTTCGACGCCATACGATCGGATTACGCACCACAGCTTCAATGCGCGGAAGCGGCGGCCCAGCGGAATGTGCCAATCGCGATAATCGACTACCGTTCCGCTGGCGGATACGGTATTGCGCAAGTACTCAGGGGTGATCGTGAGCGCATCCGTGAGCTCATTACGATTTCGCACGTAGAAACACGTGCAATCGAAGTTCGTTAGCATCCATTTGTGGCAATCGAAGCAGTAGCTGTCGGCGTGTTCCAAACCCTTGTGGATGTAGCACAGTTCATCGCACAAAGCTGCCGTGCCTGCCATGGCAGCATCGACGTGCAGCCAGATGCCATGTTCGCGACAGATCGCCCCGATTTCCGGGAGCGGATCGATGGACATGGTGGACGTAGTGCCGACAGTCGCGCCCACAAAGCACGGAATGCGTCCGTCACGTTTGTCCTGCTCAATCGCTCGCGCCAGATGTGAAGGCTTCATCCGAAATTGATCATCCACCTCGATGAGGCGCAGGTTCTTGCGCCCGATGCCCGCGACTTTCACCGCTTTCTCGATCGACGAATGCGCCTGGCTGGAGGTGTAAGCGGTGAGTCGCTGATCGCATCCATCTTCGTTCGATCCAAATTGCGTTGCGCGCTCACGGCCGGCAATAACGGCGCAGAGATTCGCGCTCGATGCTGAATCTTGAATTACGCCTCCTCCACTGCGGGTGGAGAGAAAGTGCTCCGGCAAGGAGAGCATTTCGACTAGCCAATCCAGCACTCGCATCTCCAGCTCAGTGCATGCGGGACTGGTCGCCCACAACATGCCTTGCACCCCGAGACCCGATGAAAGCAAGTCGCCCGCTACAGATGGCGGCGAGCTGTTTGCCGGGAAGTACGCAAAATAGTTGGGTGATTGCCAATGGGTAATGCCTGGCAGAATGTTGGCATCGAGATCGTTCAAGATTGCGTCGAACGGTTCAGCTTGTTGAGGCGCGTGCTGGGGAAGAGAGCGCAGAATTTCTCCCGGCTTCACAGGTGAAAGCACCGGAAGGTCCGGTGCGCGCTCCAGATACCGAGCCACCCAATTGAGAGCAGCCTGACCGTCTCGACGAAGCTGTTCTGCAGCAGCTTTTGATCGATTGCTGAACGACATCTACCTATCTTCCCAAAAACCCGGTTGCAATGCTGTGCACATCGTTTACCCGCCCCCCTTTTTTTGCAAAATCCGCCTTTCAAAGGACTTACGTGCGCCAAGTCCGCATATATCCCACTTCGATACGCAAGATGTGCCGGATCGACAAAGGTCGATACGCAACATCTTGCGGATCACTCTGCATTTTCCGATCTCCGCTTGCGCTTGCCTGCGTTTGCGAGCCGATGAGAAATCAGTGGTGATTCAGGCAACAGGCGCGACCAGCGGCTCTTAGATTTTCTTTTTCTTCGCCTACAAACAATCCCACAATGGAACCATATTCGCGCGGCGAAGTCAAAGAAAAATAGTGTAGAAATTTGAACGAAGATTCAGAACCTTAGAGGAGTCGAACGACGGTATTTGCTCCGTGGTTCGTGCGCGCGAACGGCCCAAAAACGCCGACCACGCACGGTTGAAATGTACACAGCCGAAAACCCCTAGAACCTCACCTTGAAGTCTGGTCCTTGATGAACGTGGATGCTGTCGATAAATCGGACTTTTCCCGTGCTTCGGGTCATGACCAGCGACTGCGTGCGAATGCCATCTCCGAAAAAACGCACGCCCTTTAGTAGAGATCCGTCGGTCACTCCGCAGGCCGCAAACACAACGTTCTCGCCGGGCGCGAGATCTTCGGAGCGATATATCTTCTTCATGTCCTTGATTCCCATTTTGGCAACTCGTTGTTCGAGTTCAGGACGATCAATGACCAGCCGCGCCAGGATCTCCCCGTTGAGACAGCGCATCGCAGCGGCCGTAATCACACCTTCGGGCGCTCCGCCGGTTCCCATAACGGCATGGACGCCGGTTCCGAGCACGGCGGCTGCAATACCGGCGGAAAGATCGCCGTCTCCAATCAGCTTAATGCGCGCTCCTGCCGTACGAATTTCGTCGATCAGCTTTTCATGGCGTGGACGATCAAGGACGATGATCACCAAGTCCTTTACATCCCTATCCAGGCTCTTGGCGATCATCTTCAGGTTGTACTTCACGGGCGCATCGAGATCGATGCCGTCCTTGCATGCCGGTCCGACCACCAGCTTTTCCATATAGCAATCCGGAGCATGCAGCAGTCCGCCCCGCTCTGAAGCAGCCAGAACCGTGATCGCATTGGGAGCGCCAGTGGCGCAGAGATTCGTGCCTTCCAACGGATCCACGGCGATATCGACCTCGGGGAGGGCTAAACTCCCCTCCACTTTGGCTCCGACTTTCTCGCCGATATAGAGCATCGGCGCCTTATCGCGCTCCCCTTCGCCGATGACGATAGTGCCGCGCATCGGGATCGTATCCATGGTGCGGCGCATGGCTTCCGTGGCTACTTGATCGGATTTAGGGCGATCTCCCATGCCCATAGTCTTGGCGGACTCGATCGCCGCCTCTTCGACGATGCGCGTGAACTCAAGAGCCAGCTCGAATTCCATCTGCTGCGTAAGTCCGTTGCCTGATTGCACGGCTCCCAACAGGGGTTTTGCCATAGAGATCCTCCGGTGAGCCGTTAGCTCAGCAAAGTACCGGCAGGAACGGGCGGCCTGCAGGCGAAAACTGCTGATTATAGCCTGCATCGGACGAACCGGCGCCGATAGGCTTTGGGATGCCGCACGCAATCTAGAGAAACGCAGCCGCAACACAAGCGGCTGCCCACCGGCTACCGCCGGCGGTTCTGTTAAAAGGCGTCAATTCCCGTCACATTCGACCCGATGATCAGGGTATGAATGTCGTGGGTTCCTTCGTAGGTTTTCACTGATTCCAGATTCATCATGTGGCGCATGATCGGATAGTCGTCAGCGATTCCGTTTGCTCCGAGGATGTCGCGAGAGAGACGGGCACATTCGAGCGCCATCCACACGTTGTTTCGCTTCGCCATGGAGATGTGCTGATGCTGAACTTTTTCGGCATCTTTCAAGCGTCCAACCTGCAGCACAAGCAACTGCGCCTTGGAGATCTCGGTGATCATCCACGCCAGCTTCTCCTGCACAAGCTGGTGCGAGGCGATGGGCTGATCGCGAAACTGCTTGCGCAACAGGGAGTACTGCAACGCCGTGTCGTAGCAGGACATGGCAGCGCCGATCGCGCCCCACGCGATGCCATACCGCGCCTGGTTGAGGCACATCAGCGGCGATTTCAATCCATCTGACTTCGGCAACAGGTTGCTCTCGGGTACGCGCACATCCTGCAAAGAGAGACCTGACGTAACAGATGCGCGCAGCGACCATTTCCCATGCACATCCTGTGCAGAAAAGCCCGGCCGATTGGTTTCGACTAGAAAGCCGCGAACTTTGCCGCCATGCTCCTCGCTCTTCGCCCATATGACTGCGACGTCGGCAATGGAGCCGGAAGTAATCCACATCTTTTCGCCATTGAGAACGTATTCCTTACCCTGTTTTACTGCGCGAGTTCGCATCCCACCTGGATTCGACCCAAAGCCGGGTTCGGTCAGGCCGAAGCATCCGAGCTTCTCTCCCTTCGCGAGCTTTGGAAGCCATTTGTCCTTCTGCTCATCGCTGCCGAACGCATAGATCGGATACA
>DATEKE010000043.1:0-2877 GCA_035277605.1 Terriglobales bacterium
CGGACAAGCGCGGGAAGTTCCGCGGCCCTTCTTAGTCATCGCAACGCAGAATCCTGTAGAACACCACGGCACATATCCCCTTCCCGAGTCGCAGCTCGACCGTTTCCTGCTGCGAGTGCAGATGACCTATCCTGCGCGCGAAAGCGAGCGCGAGATTCTGCGAGCGGAAGCCGGAGCCGCGCGTCTCGACGAAGTGCGGCCGGTGCTGGGCGCTGGCGATGTGCTTGAGATGCAGGAGCAGGTAAAGCAAATTCGCGTGGACGAGTCGCTAGTGAACTACATGCTCGAGATCGTGAAGCAGACCCGCGAATCGGAGCAGCTCTCGCTGGGAGTTTCGCCGCGCGGGTCGCTCATGCTCTATCGCGCAGCGCAGGCTCTGGCTTTTGTGGAAGGGCGAAGCTTTACAACTCCGCACGACTTCAAACGTCTCGCCGTTCCCGTTTTTGCACATCGCGTTGTTGTGAACGCACGTTACAGCTCGAACCTCAAGACCTCCGAGCAGGCGGAGCGCATTCTGGCAGACATCGTGGACGGCGTCTCCGTCCCAGCTTAGCCATGCGTTTCCTCGCACGTTTCCTGATCATCCTCGCTCTCGTTATTTGGATAGGCGGGATCATTTTCTTTTCCGCCGTGGTTGCGCCTGCTCTCTTCTCCATCTTGCCGAAACCGGAACTCGCGGCGGGTGTCGTTGGCGCGTCACTTACAGCATTGCACCTGATCGGCATTGCCTGCGGCACTCTCCTTCTTGTGCTCACTTTCATCATCCCAGTTGGAAGGATAAGAGCCGTTCGGGCGCTGGTGATCGTAATGGTGTTGCTGACGGCAATCTCTCAATTCATCGTGATGCCGCAGATGCAGCACATTCGCGCTCTCGTCGGCGGCTCGATTGAGGCGCTGCCACCGAAAGACGCGGGACGGGCAGCGTTTAATCGCCTTCATCAGTTCTCGGTCACACTCGAGTCAGCTACGCTCATTGCCGGACTCATTGTGATTGGGCTGATCTCTCAGGAGCATAAGGAACAGCCCCGTACTTAATAATCAGAACGCTTCCACTTCCGGAGTCGCCGCAAGCAGGGTTTTGGTGTACTCATGACGCGGAGCTGAGGTGATCTGCTCTGCGTTTCCGAGCTCAATGATCTCTCCTCTGTGCATCACGGCAATTCGCGTTGAGAGATAGCGTACGACGGGCATGGAGTGCGAGATGAAGAGATACGTCAGCCCGAATTCCCGCTGCAGCTTGGCCAGCAGGTTGACGATCTGTGCGCCTACGCTTACATCGAGTGCGGACACCGGCTCGTCGAGCACCATGAACCGCGGCTTAAGCGCCAGCGCCCGCGCGATGCCGATGCGCTGCCTCTGTCCGCCTGAGAACTCGTGCGGGAAGCGGTCGAGCGCGCTTTCGTCGAGTCCGACGGTTTTCAAGAGTTCGGCGGCGCGAAGGCGCGGTGGTGTAGTGCCATTTTGGTCCGATCCTCCGTGAATACTCCAAGGCTCGCGGACGATATCGAAAACATGCATGCGTGGGTTGAGCGAGGCAAAAGGATCCTGAAAGACGATCTGCATGTCGCGGCGCAGCTTGCGCATTTCAGAGTGTGAGGCTCCGAGAACGTCGCAGCCATCGAACCGCACTGATCCTGAGGTCGGCTCGATCAACCGCAGGACCATTCGTCCCAATGTGGTTTTCCCGCAGCCCGATTCGCCGACCAGGCCCAACGTTTCTCCGGCAAAAATATCGAGCGACACGCGATTGACGGCACGAACTTCTTCCTCAGCCCGGCTGAACATGCCGCCACTGCGAATGTAAATCTTCGTGAGATCCCGAATCTCGACCAGCGCCTGCGGCATGTAGGGATGCTAGCAAATGGCGTGAGACGGGCAGCATGGCATCGGCGGTACAATCCTCACGATGGCGGAATCTCCTACTCCCGTTCCTTCTTTCGGCCCGACTAGCGCCGAGGAATCGCGTCCGCCAATCATCCCGATCGCAATCGGTGCTCTGGCAGTGCTGGTGGTGATCGCATTGTTCGTCATCTTTGGCGGAAAGGGGTCGAACGAAGACGGTGCACCTTCCATTCCCGATCCCTATGCCGCGAATCTCGTGATCTCCAGCCCGTCAATGAGCACCGCGGCAAATTTTGCCGGCCAGGAAGTTACATATATCGAGGGCAAAATTGCGAATAACGGCGACAAGACCGTGACCAGCGCGATCCTGCAGATCGTCTTTCACGATAGCCTTGGGCAGGTGGTGCAAAAAGAGACGCAGCGGCTGATGGTGATTACCACGCGCGAGCCGTACATCGATACTGCTCCTTTGAGCAGCGCGCCATTGAGGGCCGGTCAGGCGCGCGAGTTCCGCCAGACCTTCGAGCATGTCAGCTCAGAGTGGAATACGCAGCTTCCGGAAATTACGATCCTCAAGACATCGACGCAGTAAAGAAATCCTACTTTGACCCAGCGGTACGTACGATCCCGTGACGCACGGTTTCGTCCTGCCACATGCGAAAGCCGCCGATGAAGGCATTCCTGTTGCTGCCAAGACGGACACCTGCAGGAAGCTGGTCGAGTTTCTTGGCATTCCCCCCGCCGAGCACGACATCATCGGCCTGCACTGCCTGTCGAAGCTGCGCAACCACGTAAAGGACATTCTTCTGCCATTTCTTTTTGCCCATTCGTTCGAGACCGCGCTTGCCGAGATAGTCCTCGTAGCTGCGGCCCTTTTTATAAGGAAGGTGAGCTAGTTCCATTGGCTGAAGCACGCCATCCACTATCATCGCCGAACCCAGCCCTGTGCCGAGACCGAGGAAGAGCATGCGTCCCTTTTTATAGCTGCCGAGGGCTTGCATCGCCGCGTCATTGATGATCTTCACCGGCTTGCCG
>DATEKE010000044.1:0-11352 GCA_035277605.1 Terriglobales bacterium
GGCTCTGCTCGCCTTGCGCAAAGCGAAAATCGTCGGAATCGAAGAGCGGACGCTTCGAATCATCGACCAGCACCCAGCCATCGCGCGATATCAGACCAGGATCGATTGGCTCGCGCGTCTTCCCGCCGAGGGCGCCGTCGAGCGTGCGCGTTGTGCCCTGGAGATTGCCTTTGTCCTCCATGCCGGGATGCCAACTGACTTGATTGCCGTTGAGCGTGAGGTCAATGTGCAGATTGTCTGAAGTGAATTTGCCGTCGCCAGACTGCCGATAGGAAAGTGCCAAGGCATCGGTCTTGAGCTCGAGGACCTCGGCATCGCCGTCCTTGTGCTCTGAATGCGTGAACTTGGACACCGACAGGTGTCGATTCAGAAACACAAGCGAGGGATGATCCTCAAACTTGCCATCCGCAGCCCACTCCATGCGAATCATCTGCGGCGTGAGCACGGTGAATCGCGCGTTGCCGAGGACGACGATCGCTGCGGGATCCGCAACCGGATTGTAGAGGCCGGGCTGGGATGGCGCAGGTTTGGATTGCTGTGCGGACGCAACGGCGCAGCAGAAGAGCAATGACAAGAGCACGCAGAGAGAACTGCAGGGGGTAGCGAACGACTTTTGTGAGGTCACCATAGGAGTTTGTGAAAGCGGCGACCATTTTAGCGGCTGAGTGGGATAGGCAGGAATGGTTCGAGGGAAGAGTGCTTTTTACTATCGCCGTAGCAGGTGAACGCCGAACCACTTCTGCTGGTCAAACCAGGTGCGCTCGCGGCGAAGTCCAGCGTTGTCCACGATTCTGTCCACCATGTCCATGGAGAACTTCGTGCTGTTCTCCGTGTGAATGGTTTCGCCCTCGCAGAAATTTACGATGATGTCGAGCATCTCGATCGGCACACTCTGATTGCGCAGGCTTTCGAGATGCATTTCGATGCGGCTCTCATCGTCGTTCCAGCGGATGCGATGCGCGAAGGTGCTGAGCTTGAATCCGGCGCCGAGTTCTCGATTGATGCGGCGGAGCAAATTCTTATTGAATGCGGCAGTCACACCTTGTGCATCGTCATAAGCAGGGATGAGCAAGTCGAGGCTCTTGCGCATATCGGTGCCGAGGAGAACGGCATCATCTGCTGAGAGGCTGCGGCGGATATCGGAGAGCAGCCGCGCGGCTTCGAAGAGTTCGAAATTGCCGATGCTTGACCCAATGAAGAGCACCAGCTTTCGTCCAGCGTGACGCGGCAGTTTCGCGAGCCCTGGAGCGTACTCAGCATGGATTGGTTGTACGTTGACGCCGGAGCAGATGGAGCGAATACGAGATTGGGCATCGCGCAGGGCGGCGCCAGAGACGTCAATCGGAATGTAATTCGCTTCACCAGAGGCTTCGACGGCAGCGTCGAGCAGCAATGTGGTTTTTGAAGCGCTGCCCGCTCCGAGCTCGACCAGCGTCTCCGGATTACCGGCCTGGGAGATGATCTCCTCGGCATATTCACTGAGGATTCCTCGTTCAGTGCGGGTGAGATAGTACTCGGGCAACTCGGTGATGCGCTCAAAGAGCAGCGAACCTTCATGATCGTAGAACAGTTTTGGTGGGAGCCATTTTGGGAGTGACGTGAGGCCTTCGAGGACCGTAGCGGCGATCTCCGGCAGCTCGCGGATTGCGGGAACAACTCTATTCAGCATCCGCGGCCAGCCTTATTCCAGTGAATTGCCAGCGCGCTGGCGCGGGGAAGAAATTCCGATAGCTTGGACGAATGTGCGATTCCGGCGTTGCACATGACCCTCCGCGCAGCACCCATTGATCGCACATGAATTTCCCGTTGTACTCGCCGAGAGCGCCGGTTGCAGGGCGGAATCCGGGATAGGCGACGTAAGGACTCGATGTCCATTCCCAGACATCGCCAAACATCTGCCGCAGACCAGTGCCAGAATGGGAAGTTGCTGCTTCAGGGTGCAACGCGCCGCTTTCGACGAAATTGCCGGTGATCGGCAGATCAGAAGCTGCATGCTCCCACTCTGACTCGAGCGGAAGCCGCGTGCCTTTCCAGCGCGCAAAAGCATCTGCCTCGAAATAGCTCACGTGACAGATGGGCTCATCCAGGCGAAGCTCCTGCACTCCTGCCAGCGTGAACACGCGCCAGTCGTCGCCATGGCGCTCCCAATACAGAGGAGCTTCCCAGCGCTCCTGCATAACCGTGTCCCATCCATTGGAGAGCCACAGTTCCGGTCGGTGATACCCACCATCCTCAATGAATTCGAGGTATTCGCGGTTGGTAACGAGCCGGCTTTGCAGACGAAAATCGCGAAGGAGGACTTCGTGGCGCGGCAGCTCGCTATCGAAGCAGAATCCCCCGTCGGAATGGCCGATGCTCACAATGCCGCCGGAATAAGATTCCCATTTTGGAGCAACGCTCCGTTGCGGTGGCTTTGCCCTGCCTTGGGCTCTATACGCAGGTCTGAGCGGCTGACTCCAGAACGCATGTTTGATATCAGTGAGGATCAGTTCCTGATGCTGCTGCTCGTGCTGCAGGCCGAGTTCGATGTTGGAAGGCAGCTCCGTGTGGCGCTCAGGATCCAAATCGCCGATCAGCCGCACCATGTGTTCATCCACGTATTCGCGATAGGCGATTACTTCATCCAGCGTCGGGCGCGAAAACAGCCCACGATTCGCACGATTGGGATGATCTCCGACTTGTTTGTAATAAGAGTTAAAGACGGTCTGAAACCGTTCGTCGATGGGACGATAGCCACGGCTGTGCGGTCGGAGGATGAAAGTTTCAAAAAACCACGCGGTATGCGCGAGGTGCCATTTCGCCGGACTCGCTCCTGGCATCGACTGCAACATCTGATCTTCCGCAGACAGCGGAGCAACCAGCGCGAGCGTGGCGCGGCGCACGTCACCGTATCGCGCTTGCAGGCTCTCAACCGAGCGCTGCGAACCAGACCACCGGCTGGACAGAGAAGTCGCCATGGGGCAATTCTGGGAATCTTAAACCGTTGCCAGAAAACAAGCGACGGCCAAGGAACCAGCGTACCGTTGTCACGTTCCGCTGGTCCCGACGAGAGCTTTAGATGCGGGAGGGTGTGAAAAGTGCCAAATTAGTTTTACGTCAAATCAGCAATAAACCTACCGATTATGACAGTTTTCGTCATAATTCCTGCGTTCAGCCCCACCTCGGATGTTCATCCAGACTGATGCCAAGCATTGTCTTGGCAATGACCTCATGGGCAAGAAACGAGTTTGCCGGATGGATGCGTCCGAGCCGCGCATCTCTGACCAAGCGCTCGTAACCAACGGAACGGAAGATGCCACCGCCGCCCATGACGTCGAGTCCTAAATCGATTACGCGCCAGGAACCCTCGACCGCCCGATATTTGGCTGCGAAGATCTTTGCCGGCCATGCGGCGCTGTGATCTACGCCATTCGACCAATCCTGCGCCACGCTCTCCAGGTGAGGTCCGATGGATTCAAGTTCAATCGCCATCTCAGCAATTGCATGCTGCACTTCGGGGTGGTACGCCATCGCTCGAGAAAGCGCCAGCGAAGCTTTCTTTTTTGCTGATGCGACGGTCAGGTCAAGCGCCCGGTTAGCCAATGCAAAATAGATGTTGCCAAAACCGAGCAATGCCCAGCCAAAGATGCCGAGCACGAACCGGTCGATTCCGGCGCCCCCGGCAGGCACGACCCGAGCGACGTACCGATCTGGAATGAGGACGTTTTCCAAAATGGTATCGTCGCTGCGCGTCGCCCGCATGCCGAGAACGTCCCAGGTTTCCTTGATCACATAGCCGGCGGTATCGCGCGGCATGAAGGCGTGAATGATCTTTGGCTGCTTGGGATCGCTCAGGTCCATGCCATGCAGGCCGAGGCGTGTCCAAACCGGCGTGAGGCTGCCGAACTGCTTGCGCCCTGTGAACCGATAGCCGCCATCCACGCGCTCTGCCTTGGTGGTAGAAAGCAGGACGGGAATATCGTTACCGCTTTCCGCGTGTCCAGCGGCAAAGACCTCGCCGGCAGCGGCCTCGCGCAAGAGCCATTCAAGCGAGTGATCGCCGCCGCGCCACAGGTCGGCGGCAATGCCCACCCAGTACAAATGCATGTTCACGGCCAAGGCGGTGGCCGGCGCGTGATATGCAAGCCGCCGCTGCTCGCGGCAGACCTCGGCGAGAGTCATGCCGGCGCCGCCGAATTGCCTGGGCACCGGCATGAGCAGATACTTCGCCGCGCGTAGCTCGTCGAAGTCTTCCTGGAAGAAGCGATTCTCGCGATCATACGCAGCGGCGCGCGAGGCAAATCGCGCCAGCATCTCGTCACTTAGAAGCGATTCGCTCGAACCCTGCTGCAGAACGGAAACTATCGACGAAAAATCAGAGCGTCCGTCGATTGGGATCGTCTTTGAAGCTGTGGCTTGTGAACTTGAATTCATATTGTCCTTTTGTCCCATTATGAGACTCGATACGAGATTCCTCGGTCCTGGCTACCGCTAGGGTCGCGCTTCGTAAACGATGTTGAACGGAGTTTCCGTGGCTCGTCGGAAGCGAGTGAATCCAGCTTTGGTAACGACTTCGCGAATGCGTGCCTCACCTGCTTGCGCGCCCAGACACAATCCAACTTCCTGTGAGCGCGAGCACGGCGTGCATAGCAACGTGGAAAACGAGTAGTACACCCTTCCAACTGGATTCAGATTGTCCTTCAGATCGTCCTTAGCATAAGGCTCCACGATCATCCAGGTGCCGTCTTTTGCCAGCGCCTGACGCACATGCGTGGCGGCTCCAACCGGATCGCCCATATCGTGCAGGCAGTCGAAGAATGCGACCAGATCGTAGTCCTTGCCGGGAAATTCTTTTGCCTTGCCAATCTCGAAGGTGACGCGATCGGCGACTCCTTCGTGCTTGGCGCCCTCGCGCGCAGCGTCGATTGAGCCAGTGTGATAGTCGAAGCCGTAGAAGCGCGATTTGGTGAACGTCTTTGCCAGCAACAGAGTCGAAGCTCCTTTTCCGCAGCCGACATCGGCAACACGAGCACCTTCCTGGAGCTTTTTCTGCACGCCTTCTAGCGATGGGATCCAGGAACTGGCGAGGTTCGCGGCGTAGCCGGGACGGAAGAACTTCTCGCATCCGTGGAAGACATCCTCGGCATGCTCGTGCCAGCCAAATCCGGCGCCGGTGCGAAATGCATCTGTGATCCGCGGCACTGCAGCGAGTGCGCCAAGAGCCAACTGAAAGGCGCCAGGCAGGTATGCTGGACTGTTTTCATCCGCGAGCGTAAAGGCTTGTTCTTCGCTAAGGCTGAATTTACCGGTCTTGTCATCGTAAGTGACGTAGCCTCCGGCTGCTTGCGAAGAGAGCCATTCACGCACATAGCGTTCATCGGTATGCGTCTTGGCAGCCAGCTGCGCCGGGGTCATGGGACCGGCTGCCAATGCTTTGTACAGGCCTAGTCTTTCCCCGATGACAACCATGCCCGCATGGGCTGAGGCGCCGAGATCGTTTACAAACTGTCCGATGAAAGCATTGAGTTTGTTCATGTCGAGTGCGGAAGCTGCTGCTGTGCTCATATGAGTGCCCCTTTCGTTGCTGTTGGAGGTTTGTGGTTCCCATTACCAGCCCAGTCTCCCGCGCAGCAACGCACGCGGGCTGGGCTGGAATTGTCTCACTGTGCAGAGAAGGATTGGCAGGAAACATTCGGGTGCCAGTTCACGAATGCTCCATTCGGATTCTCCTTCCACGCCCATACGTGCAGCGTGTAGAAAGCCGGAAGCCCGAAACGGTTGGGAGCTTCAAAGTAGTGGAAGAGCTGTCCCATCAATTCCGGCGGACCTGAGTGCTGCGAGTCCCACTGCTGCGCGATCACCAGGAAGTCAGCGCCGATGAGCTTCAACTTCCCATCCGGTGTCGGCTCGTAGATCACAATCTGCGGGTGTCTAGGATCGAGAATGCCGCTGGAAACTAGCGCTCCGTTGACATAGTGCAGTCCCATAGCTCCCGAATCGGGACCGGTCACGCAGCCAAACTGAAGGGCGTAACCATCCGCCTCGGCCACAGACACGTCTCTGTATTTCTCAGTCGCTTGACGAACTACTGTGAGAAGCGTCTGAGCCTGGCTGCTCATAGCATCGTTCTGCTGCGCACCGTGCGAGTGCCCATCCTGCGCCAGGGCCGTTGAGGTGCATGCGCAAACTACTGCAGCAATGAGAGCTATCGTACAAAGCTGCAAGTACGTCGCGAATCGTTCAAAGTTCATCATGGAATCCTCCCTAATCTGGATTTCTTCGTCTTTATGTTGTTGTCCAAGTCCCTTAAAAGCGGCTGCGCACCTTGTAGGGCGCAGCCACTGCTTTGCTAGAATTCGCACTGCGCAGGGCTCGCTTAAACCGGAGCGCGGTGCTGATCTCGCCTCGCAACTGGAAGGTACTGCGCGTGGGAATCGGAAGTAACGAAAGACCGCCAAAGAAACTCCAAAGATTCAACGAATCTGCGGATAGCCGTGTTGGTGCCTCGTTGGGGACAGAGCGCCTAAATTATCAGTTCGGTGACTTCACTCTCGACGTCGCCAAGGGCTGCCTTATCAAAGCCGGACAGGAAGTGAAGCTTCGTCCCAAGGTCTTTGAGGCGCTCAAATACCTGGTTGAGAACCCCGGCCGCTTGGTCAGCAAAAAAGAACTCATCCAGGCCGTTTGGCCGGATTCCTTCGTCACCGATGACTCGCTGGTGCAGTGCACGGTCGAACTTCGCCGCGCTCTTGATGATCACAAACAAGGGTTGCTCAAAACAGTTCCGCGTCGCGGTTATCTGTTCACACCTAATGTTCTTCGCCAAAGAGTTCCAGCAGAGGAGTTTGAGGAAAATTTCGAGGGAGATGAAACTGCCGGGCCGCCATTCACAGCCGCCCGCAAAAAGCGCTTCGATGTTCCGCATCCACGTACTACGCTAATCGGACGTGAGCAGCAGGTTGCCGGAGCGGCGGATCTGTTGCTACGCCGGGATGTTCGTCTACTCACTCTTGTCGGACCGGGCGGAGCGGGAAAGACTCGGCTTGCTCTCGCTGTTGCCGCTGCTGTTAGCGACCATTTCACGTCCGGCGTGCAGTTCGTTGGCCTGGGAGCGATCAGCAATCGTGATTTGGTCGGCAGCGCCATTGTCAAAGCGCTAGATGTCCAGCAGCCCGCCGGACGCACGGTCGCTCAGGTCATTGCCGCGGAGCTTCATGACTCTGGACCGTTCCTCCTGGTCCTCGATAACTTCGAACAGCTTCTTCCCGCGGCGACCCTCGTGGCCGAACTGCTGGAGACGTGCCCGCCGCTGAAGATTCTCATTACCAGCCGCGCCTGTCTCCGCATTTATGGCGAGCAGGAGTTCCCGGTGGCCCCTCTGGCACAAGACTCAGCGATCGAATTGTTTGTGCAGCGAGCCAAAGCGGTGCGACCGAGCTTCGCGGTGACACCCGAGAATGAGATGCCAATTCGGGAAATCTGCTCCAAGCTGGACGGATTGCCATTAGCCATCGAGCTCGCTGCGGCCAGAACCCGAGTCCTCTCGCCGGTTACCATGCTCGACCGGCTGCAGAGCCGCTTGCAGCTGCTGATAGGTGGAGCGCGCGACCTGCCGGAACGCCAACAGACTTTGCGCAGTGCCATCGACTGGAGCCACGATCTGCTAAACGAGGCCGAACAGAAGCTCTTTCGACGCATTTCCGTGTTCGTGGGCGGGTGCACACTCGAGGCCGCAGAGGCAGTCTGCAATACTCATTACGACCTTGATCTGGATGTTTTCGAGGGCATCTCCTCACTGATCGATAAAAACCTTCTTCAGAGCTTTGAAGTGCGTGGCGCCGAACCGCGTTTCATAATGTTGGACACCATTCGCGAGTACGCCCTGGAGAGCCTCCGCTGCAGCGGCGAGGAACACAAGGTTCTCCGGGCTCATGCAGCGTATTGCCTGGTGCTCGCCGAAGAGGGAAATCCCGAACTGAATGCGATCGACCGAGCCGCCTGGTTAGCGCGATGCGACAGCGAGATCGATAACCTCCGCTCGTCGCTTGATTGGCTGTTCCAAAATCGGGAACTCGAGTGGGGCTTGCGTCTGTCCATCGCGCTATTCCGCTTTTGGGACATGCGAGAACATCTGACCGAAGGACGCGCGCGGCTGGAAACCATCGTGCAACTCGTGGGAGATGACTACCCCCGGGAGCGAGCACAAATCTGGACCTTCTTGGGTGCGCTGACCACCAGTCAAGGAGAATTCGCTACTGCGCATGGCTACCTCAGTCAAAGCCTCTCGTTGTATGAGGAACTCGGTGACAAATGGGGCATAGGAACCGCTCTCAATGCGCTAGCCGTCAACGCCCGCGATCTGGGCGACTACGCTACTGCTCAGAAGATTTTCGAAAAGAGCCTCGCCTTTTGGCGAGCGGCATCTGACCGGGTTTCAACAGCGCGCGGCCTCCACAATCTAGCGAATGTACTTCGCGTTCGGGGCGACTATTCTGGCGCGCACTCCGCGGCGCGCGAGGCTACAACTATCTTTGAAGAACTCGGGGACCACAGCGGAGCGGCGTGGTCCATCAATCTGGAAGGTGACATCTCTTCCGAGCAGGGCAACATCACGGCCGCGCGCGAGCTCTACCAGCGCGCTCTTTCCTTGTTCCGCGAAGCCGCCGATCGCTGGGGCTGCGCGCGGTCGCTGACCGATCTCGGGGTTATCTACAGCGATCGGGGAGACTACTCGTCTGCCCTACAGGCCTACGCCGAGGCGTTACAGATTTTTGTCGACCTTGGCCATCGGCGAGGACTGGCTCGCACCCTGGAAGGGTACGCCCGTCTCGCACTTGCTCAGGGACAGCCCAAGCGTGCACTCAAACTCGCCGGCGCTGCCGCTCATCTGCGAAGCCTGGTCGGCGCACCCTTGAGGCACGCCGAACAAGAGAAGCTCAATGAGGCGCTTGCTCCGGCCTGGAATGCACTCGGGAAGCCGGCAGGCGAGGAGGCATGGGCGGAGGGGGCCGCGATGACGTTCGAGAAGGCGATCCAGTACTCACTCCAGCAGCCGCAGTCTTTCAGTTCAACCCATTCGGGTCGATAAGCCTGCGGACGGCGGAGATGCGATCTGCGGGAATGCCTGAACGGCGCGCGTGCTCGCGGATGCTGTTTTCGTCTGGAGCAATGTAGACGCAGTAAACCTTGTCTTCAGTGACATAACTGTGCAGCCACTGAATCTGCGGCCCAAGCTCGTTTAGCGCACGCAGAGAACGTAGCGATAACTCCCGGATTTCCGTTTCCGACAGAGATCCAGCGCCTGGTACGTCCCGTTCAATGACAAACTGGGGCATCGGACGCAAGTTTAGCACCGTTTAGGGAGATTCCTGAGCTCGGAACCATTTCCGGGCGACGTGTCCCGCATTCAACGGAGTTCTATCCCGCGATTTCGCACGGGCCGCTGGATTTCTCGACAAATCCATTGCTCCTACAGCAACAATCGGCGTAGATTTGTCGGGCAGTTTTGGCGTTTGCTGTTTTAGGACGCGACTCCCCAGCGTCCCTGGTTTGCGTTTTGCTCCGGGAGGTGTTTGTGGCACGTCTGGTGCAGGGTTCTGCCGAGAAAGGCAATTCGCGGTGGAATCCGAAGAGTTGGGTCAGCCTCATTCCTTACGGCCTGAATCAGCAGCATCCCAACAGCTACAAAGAAATGCTCGATGTGGCGTGGGAGAACCGCGACAGCATGGGCTACGCGTATCGCATCCTGCGCGATGGCTGCTGCGATGGGTGCTCGCTCGGCACGAGCGGCATGCATGACTGGACGATGAAAGGCATTCATCTATGCGCTGTCCGGCTGCAGCTTCTGCGCTTGAACACAATGCCGGCGATGAACTGGCATCTGCTCGAAGACGTCGCCCCGTTGCGAGAGATGTCGGAGAAGAAGCTTCGCAAGCTTGGACGACTGGCCGTTCCGATGGTCCGCCGCAAAGGCGAAAAAGGGTTCACGCGGGTTTCGTGGGAACAGGCGATTGAGATTGTCGCCGAGCAACTTAAGGACATTGATCCCAGGCGTGTGGCATGGTTTTTAACTTCGCGCGGGCTCACGAACGAAGCCTATTACGCGCATCAGAAGGTCGCGCGCTTCGTCGGCACAAATCACGTCGATACTAGCGCGCGGATCTGCCACGCTCCCAGTACGGCAGGCCTGATGGCGACGGTCGGCTGCGCGGCGACGACGTGCTCATACTCCGACTGGATTGGAAGCGATCTGATTGTCTTTGTCGGAGCCAACCCGGCGAACAATCAGCCGGTCACGACCAAGTATCTGTACTACGCCAAAAAGGCTGGCACAAAAATCGTAGTTGTGAATCCATACCGCGAGCCCGGAATGGAACGGTACTGGGTTCCATCGGTGACGGAGAGCGCATTTTTCGGCACCAAGCTCGCCGACGACTTTTTCCAGGTACATGCTGGCGGCGACATCGCCTTCTTCTACGGCGCAATCAAGCACCTGATCGAGAACGACTGGATCGATCGGGACTTCGTCGCGACGCGTACTGCCGGTTGGGAGCAGGTCGAAGCCAAGGCCCGCTCACTCTCATGGGAAACGCTGGAGCGATCGGCTGGCCAAACACGCGCGGACATGTTCCGCTTTGCCAAGGTGTTTGGGCAGGCGCGACACGCAATTGTGGTCTGGAGCATGGGGATCACGCAGCACCGATATGGTACTGACAACGTTCGCGCCATCGTGAACCTACAACTCTCGCGGGGAAATATCGGGCGTCCCCACACAGGACTCATGCCCATTCGCGGGCACAGCGGCGTGCAGGGCGGTGCCGAAATGGGAGGCATGCCATCCGCATACGTGATGGGCTTCCCCGTAGCGGAAGAGAACGCAAAGCGATTCGCGGCGCCGCAAGTATGGGGATTCGAGCCGCCGACTTGGAAGGGAATGCCTGCCGCCCACATGGTCCTGGCAGCAGAACGGGGTGAGATCGATGCGCTGTGGCAAAGCGGAGGCAACTTTAAGCAGACGCTGCCGCAGCCGGAGCTGGTCAATCGCGCTCTAGGCAAGATCAAGCTCCGAGTTCACCAGGACATCGTCGTAAATCCCACGATGCTTGTCGATCCGGCAGATATGGTCGTTCTCTTTCCAGCGCGCACGCGCTACGAACAGCGGGGTGGCGGCAGCGAAACGAGCACCGAGCGGCGGGTTATTTTCAGTCCCGAGATCCCCGGTCCGCGTATTCCCGAAACGAAAGACGAGTGGGAAATTCCCGTTTTGGTCGCGCGCAAACTTGATCCTGTGCGAGCACAGAACGCGTTCGCCTGGACCGACACACAGGATATTCGCAACGAAATCGAGCATGTCTGTCCGACGTACAAAGGCAT
>DATEKE010000045.1:0-20835 GCA_035277605.1 Terriglobales bacterium
GCTTCCTTTGCCAGCCTTTCGACAACAGCCGTAGAAGCTTCGCCGTCAACTTTACCTTCATAGATGTTGGTGCCGATCGCGTTCGCGACGATCTTCAACTGCTGGCGTGCTGCCGGACGATACACGTCAACCGACACCAGCATGGGACGATGCCCGCCTTTCTTGAACCATTGCGCAAGCTTTCCGGAAGAGGTTGTCTTACCCGAACCTTGCAGGCCGGCCATGAGCACGACCGTAGGCGGCTGGGAAGCGAAGCGGATCTTGGCCGTGTCTTTGCCGAGAATGTTGATCAGTTCGTCGTGAACGATCTTCACCACCTGCTCGGTGGGCGAGATCTGCAGCATCACTTCCGACCCAAGCGCCTTTTCGCGAATGTGGTCGATCAACTCTTTGACAACTTTGAAGTTAACATCGGCTTCGAGCAGCGCCAGACGAATCTCGCGCAGGGCCTCTTGCATGTTTTCTTCGTTCAGCGTGCCCTGACCGCGAAGGTTCTTGAATGCGCGTTGAAGTTTTTCTGAGAGATTCTCGAACATAGGATCTGCTTTAATTTTAACCGCAGAGCTGGACAGCTATTCTGGTCGAAGAAGCCAGTCTCTTTACATGAAAGCTTTACAAACTTTTACGCGAACTCACGAAGCTGTTAGAGCAAATTACCGGTCTCGCTCTATACGATAGGCATCTTAGGAGAGTGGGCGAGCTTAGCTAGACGTCCACTCGGAGGAGAGATGCGGAAATCTATTCGGTTTTTGAACTCGCTGTTGTTGAGTGCAGCTTTGCTGGCGCCGCTGGCCATGCAAGCACAGGATCGTGATCACGACCGCGATAACCAGCGAGTCTATGATCGCGTTCATAAGCAGTACCACACCTGGAACAACGACGAAGATCAGGCGTACCGCCAATGGTACGGCCAGACATATCACGGTAAGCAATATAGAGACTACCGAAAGCTGAATAAGAGGCAGCAGGAATCTTATTGGAAGTGGCGCAATAACAACAATCATGATCAAGATCGTGACCACGATCGTGATCGCCACTGAGACAACCAGACGCCCCGGTCGCATGCCGGGGCGTTTTGTTTACGCCGAGATCAGCTCCAGCAACTGACCTGTTGCAGGCAATGTTCCGGCTTCTTTGTAGTCGAACAGTTTCGTTCCATCTTTGAACAACTGGAACTGTCCTCGGGCTCCCGTTTTCACTTTGACTTCAACACCTTTTTCGGCAGCGGCTTTGCGCAGGCTCCCGGCCGCGCGTCGCAGATCGAATCAAAAGAAACAACGTTTTACTTCAATCATTTTCAATTCCTCCAAACTTCCTTTGCAGCAAGAATCGTGTTCACGTGAATCGTGACGGTATCCTGCACGTTTCGGGCATAGCCGCCGGCGTAGGTGACCATAACGGGAATGCTGCGTGCCTTCGCAACCTGAAATACTAATCGATCACGTTGTTTCAAGCCATCAATCGTGAGCGCCAGGCCTCCAAGCTGATCGTCTACATATGGATCGGCTCCAGCGATGTAGCACAGCAGATCAGGCGCAAAACTGCGGAGGCCGGAACTCAGTGCCTGATCGAGCCAGGCAAGATATTGCTGATCTTCAACTCCGTCCGGCAAATTTACGTCAATCGACGACGGTGGCTTGTACGCAGGATAGTTGTTCGATTGATGCAGTGAGATAGTGAAGACGTCATGTTCGTCCACAGCTGCGGTCGCCACAACTTTTTTCGGCACTTGCGCGGCGGCGATGCTCGGCAGTGGGCATCCACTGCGCTGCTTTGGCGGAAAGATCGCTGCTGTCCCGTTGCCATCGTGAACATCGCAGTCAACGGTCATGGCGCGCCGAATCTTGCCGAGCTTCTGCATCTTGCGGATTGCGATCGCAACATCGTGAATCATGCAGAAACCCTCGCCGTGATCCGGATGGGCATGGTGAAAGCCGCCGCCAATGTTCACGCAGATTCCAGCTTCGAGTGCGTGCTCCGACGCAAGGATCGAGCCGCCCGCAGAGAGCCAGAAGGCCTTCACCAATTCCGGCGAGTAGGGAAGCTCCATCTGCAGCTCCTCCTGTCGCGTAATCTTTCCACCCAGCAGACGATCGACGTAATCGGCGTCATGAACCAAACGGACATCGTCGTCGCTGGCGGCTTCCGGCGCGATGAAGTCGTCCGCATCTGCTTCATCGGTCGAGAGCAGGCGATCGTGAATCATTCGATACTTTTGTGCCGGAAAGACATGTGCGCCGATGGGCAGAAAATATTGATCGCTGTAAACGAGCGAGAAGGGCAGGCGCATATGAATCGTCGCTGGAATCGATTATTTCACGCCAACGACGGCCCGCAGCCCATGGCTTGGAATGGCGCACAACTTCAACTCAGATTCAGGGTTCACACCAATGCCTGAAACGGCATCTGTAACCCCTCCTGTATTCACCCTCTTTTGGCGCGTTCAAGCGAACGCGCCCTTTTTCCGAACTCCTGCGCATGACGGGCAAAGCAGCGATGATCGGCGACACAAGACTAGAAATAGGTGGACGCACTAAAGCAGCCACTTCTGTAAGACACAACATTTTTCGGCAGCGCGTATTCGTGCTCTTTTGTGGAGAGTTCGAGCCATCTGAGCGGAAGGACTGCTTCCCCGGTACCTCTACTTCATACAGGTTTCCTGAGACGCCCTCTTCCTTGCAATCCTCCTTTCCTTTTGAAACACTGGCCCGCTCACAATCTCACACGGAAAGGCACCATGAACCGAAGAGACTTCGTTAAGGCTGGCTCCGTAGCGCTTGCCGGCTTTTCACTTCTGCCCGAGACCTTCGGAGCTCCGGCGACCGGCACTGGCCGGATGGTCTTCTCGATCAACCGCAACTGGCGCTTCAGCCCACAGCGCGCACAGAACGACACCGCACCGGATTTCGACGATTCGAAGTTCGAGCAAGTCACCGTCCCGCACACCAACAAAATGCTGCCGTGGCATGACTTCGACGAGAAGTCTTACGAGTTCGTTTCCATCTATCGCCGCAAGTTTCGCTTGCCTCCGGAAGAGCGGGGACGTCACGTCTTCGTCGATTTTGACGGTGCTATGACAGCTTCAACGGTGTGGATTAACGGCCAGCGCCTGGGCGAATACAAAGGCGGATATACGCCGTTCTCGTTCGAGCTCACGCCGCACATCAATTGGGACGGCGACAACCTGCTTGCCGTCGAACTCGATTCCACTGAGCGTCCCGACATTCCTCCCTTCGGCGGCCTGATCGATTACCTCACTTTCGGGGGAATCTATCGCGATGTGAGGCTGCGTTTCGTGCTGCCGACATATCTCGAGAACATCTTCGCCAAGCCGCGCGATGTGCTGACCGATCATCCTTCGCTGGACGTTTCCTGTTTCGTCGCGCGTCTCGCGCCAGAAAAAGGCGCGCTCACACTCGAAGCCGAGCTGCGCGATGGCGATCGCGTCGTTGCTTCTGCGGCTAAGAACATCCCGGGCGGAGCTGCCACTCAAGAGCCAGTCGCGTACGACGTGACGCTTAGCAATCTGGGCGCAGTTCGGAAATGGGATTTAAACAATCCGAACCTGTACACGGTCGTCGTACGCCTGAAGCAGCGCGATTCAGTGCTCGACGAAGACAGCCGCCGCATCGGCTTTCGCCAGGCGCAGTTCACCGATCACGGTTTCGAGCTGAACGGCCAGATCATCAAGCTGCGCGGCCTCGATCACCACCAGACATTCCCGTTTGTCGGGCAGGCGATGGGAGCACGTCCGCAGCGCCGCGATGCTTACATCCTGAAAAGGGAATTGAAGTGCAACATCGTGCGGACATCGCATTATCCGCAGTCGCCGTACTTTCTAGATGCCTGCGACGAGCTTGGCCTCCTGGTCTTCGAAGAGATTCCGGGATGGCAGCACATCGGCGACCTGCAGTGGCAGGAGATCTCGATCGACAACGTCCGCCGCATGGTTCGCCGCGATTGGAACCATCCATCGATCATTCTGTGGGGCGTGCGCATCAACGAGTCGCAGGACTCGCACGATTTTTACACCAAGACTAATGCCGTCGCCCATTCACTCGACTCTACGCGGCAGACCGGCGGCGTGCGCTATCTCTACGACTCGGAATTTCTCGAAGATGTTTTCACCATGAACGACTTCGGATTCCCGCTGCGTCCGCCGAACCACCCGCGGTATCTCAATACGGAATTCGTCGGCCACACCTATCCGACCAAAATGTATGACACCGGCGAGCGACTGGCCGAGCACATCCGCCGACACGCGCGTGTGCACAACCAGCTTGCGACTAGTCCCCAGTACGCCGGCGGACTCGGTTGGTGCGCCTTCGACTACGATACGCACGAGGAGTTCGGCTCAGGCGATCGCATCTGCTATCACGGCGTGAGCGACATCTTCCGTCTGCCCAAGCCTGCGGCGTACTTCTACGCTTCGCAGTGCGATCCTTCGGAAGAAATCGTCCTCGAGCCCGCGTTTCAATGGTCGGCGGTTGACGACTACAGCCAGGCGACCGAGGCGGCAATCGTCTGCTCCAACTGCGATCACCTGAAGTTCTACAGCGGCGATCGTCTCACCGCGGAGGCCGATCCGGATCGCACGACCTTCGGGAATCTGCCGCATCCGCCGTTCACCGTGAAGCTGAATCATGCGTACCGCCACACCGACAAAGGTCCGCTGCGCATTGAGGGCTACATCGGCGGAAAGAAAGTTGTCGAGAAGCAGTTCTCGCACAGCGGCGTCGATCAGCAGTTCGTAGTCACGCCCGATGACACGACCCTTATCGCGGACGGTGCCGACTGCACGCGCGTGATCATGCGCGTCGCCGACGAGTTTGGAAACCTGCGGCGTTATTCGACAGCTTCGATCGAGCTAAGCCTTGATGGACCGGCGGAGATCATCGGCGAGAATCCATTCAGCCTCGTTGGCGGAGGCGGCGCAATCTGGATTCGGGCCAAACAAGAGCCAGGAGCTGTGACGCTCAAAGCGAAGCATCCCATTCTGGGAACGAAGGAAGTCAGAATCCAGATTTCTCCGGCTGCACCCGAGCGCGTGTAGGTATGACTTTCACCACCGAGACACGGAGGCACGGAGAAAAGCATTTCGGTTTTCTGGTTTCAGATTCGCCAAAGCCAATCATCGCCAGATACCTCGAAAACGGGCTTTGCCGAAACTCGAAACCTGAAACTCGAAACGCCTGTTCCTAATTATGGCCACCGCTCGGCCCGAAGTGCCCAATCAGCCACAGCTCGCGCGTCGACTTGGACTGTTCGACGCGACCATGCTGGTGATGGGCGGCATCGTTGGGTCGGGCATCTTTATTAATCCGTACGTTGTCGCCCAGCAGGTCCACACGCCAACCCTGATTCTCGGTGCGTGGGTCGTGGGCGGCATCATCGCGCTCGCCGGCGCGTTTATTTACGCCGAATTGGGACAACGTCTCCCGCAGGTCGGTGGCCAGTATGCCTATCTGCGCGAAGCCTACCATCCGCTGTTCGGATTCCTCTACGGATGGACCTTGCTGCTGGTAATTCAAACCGGCGGCATGGCGGCGGTCACAGTAACCTTCGCGCGCTACTTTCTTGAACTGACCGGCTGGCATCTGTCCGAGGCCGGAGTCGCAGTCATTGCGCTCGGTATTTT
Organism: Terriglobales bacterium; assembly: GCA_035277605.1. Taxonomy (GTDB): domain Bacteria; phylum Acidobacteriota; class Terriglobia; order Terriglobales; family Acidobacteriaceae; genus Gp1-AA112. Next base: position 5,639 of record DATEKE010000045.1, read on the forward strand.
GACCGTTCTGAATTGTCTTGGCGTGAAGACCGGCAGCACGGTGCAGAGCATGCTGATGGTGATGAAGATCGCTGCCATCGCGTTCCTCGTCGGCTGCGGGTTTCTCTTCGTGCGCTCGGCACAGCTTCACTGGATTCCCATTTCGGACAAGCCCGCTTCGTTGAGCCTCTTCTCAGAATTCGGAGCGGCGATGGTTCCCGTGCTTTTCGCTTACGGTGGATGGCAGACGACCCCGTTTGTCGCTGGCGAATTACGCGATCCGCGCCGCGATCTTCCGCGCGGGCTTCTGCTGGGCGTAGTCGGGGTGATCGTGCTTTATACGAGCGTCAGTCTCGTCTGTCTGCGCGCCCTCGGTCCGGCGCAACTGGCGTTAACGCGTACTCCTGCTTCGGCAGTGATGGGAGCTGCGCTTGGCAACGTCGGCAGCACCATCATCGCTTGCGGCATCGCCATCTCCACCTTGGGATTCCTGAGCCAGGGAATTCTCACGGCGCCGCGCGTCTATTTCGCAATGGCCGAGGACGGAGCCTTCTTCCGCAGCGTCGCTCGCGTTCATCCCACCACGCGCGTGCCTGTGCTCGCCATCGTGCTGCAGAGCGTCTGGACGATGGTGATCATGCTCACTGGCCGCTACGAGCAGATTCTGAACTACGTCGTTTCAATGGACTGGGTCTTCTTCGGGCTCTCTGCCGGATGTCTGTTTGTCCTCCGGCGAAGACGAGTCGGTGAAGCCGATTTCCTGATGCCCGGTCATCCCTGGAGTACGGCAATCTTCTGCATCGTCTGCGCACTGGTTGTCGTCAATACAGTGGCGCGCTATCCCTCGAATACACTCATAGGAGTGGCAATTCTGCTCTCCGGAATTCCTCTTTTCTTTTTATGGCGACACATAAATCTCTCGAAGTGATTCCCGTTCGCACGCAAGCGCGTTCGAGCTACATGGAGTTCGCGAAGCTGCGTTCGGCAGCGAAGTACAACCTTGCCACGAGCGGCATGGCCAGCTTCACCGTGGCCGAGCTTGGGGTATCAATCGGCGATCTCGAAATTAATCCTCCGGCCGGATATGGCTACGCGCCTCTGGATCGCGCAATTGCGGAGCGCTATCGCGTGCCGGAGGAATGCGTGATTACCGCTTTGGGAACGTCGATGGCGAATTACTTTGCCCTCGCTGCCTGCACGGATCCGGGCGATCAGATTCTAGTGGAGCAGGCTACCTATGCTCTTTTGCTGGACACTTCTCGCTATCTCGGATTGGACATCAAGCGTTTTGAGCGACCGGCTTCGGCGGACTACCAGATCGATGTCGATGATCTGCGCAGACAAGTCTCATCACGCACCAAATTGATTGTGCTCTGCAATCTCCACAATCCCACCGGAGCGCTCACCTCAGAATCCACACTGAGAGAGATCGGCGAGATCGCGAAGAGAGTCGGCGCTCGGGTAATCGTCGATGAAGTTTATCTGGAGATGCTGTGGGAAAAGCACCCACATAGCGCGTTCCATATTGATCCTGATGTCTTTCTCAGCACGAACAGCCTGACGAAAGCTTACGGACTGAGCGGCATCCGCTGCGGCTGGGTGCTGGCTTCACCGGAGATCGTGCAGCGCATTCGACACTTCGAGGACCTGCACATGGGCACCAACGTTCATCCGGCGGAGCTGATGGGAGTGATTGCGTTCCAGAAGCTCGATCAAATCGCGGCCAAACAGAAGAAGCGATTGGATGACAATCGCAAGCTCCTGCGCGACGTTCTCGAATCGCAATCTGTACTCGAATACTTCTGGCCGGAGCATGGAACAATCGTCTTTCCGCGGGTGAAAGGGAATGCCGCGAAATTCGTCGAGCGGTTGCGTTCAAAGTACGAGCTGAGCGTTGTTCCCGGCGAGTTCTTCGAGGATCCGCAGCGCGTTCGCATCGGCGTGGGCGGCACGACGGAGAGCGTCCGTGCCAGTTTGGGACAGCTGCGGAAGGCGCTCATAGAACAGGATTAATGGTTCGGACCGGCGGAGGCCCTCGGCCGGGTTTTCCATGCGATTCGACATAGTCGGAATCCGAATCCAAAACCCGCGCGTGGGCGCGCGTCGGTCCAAACCCCAGAGTTTGCGAAACTTACTTTCCCTGCTCCATTCCGTCCAACTGCTTCGCCGCGTCCTCGATCATTTGAGCTTCGCGCTCTAGGACGCGACCGATGGTCTGGGAACCTTGATCGGCCTCCTGCCACTTCTTCTGCTCGATCGATTCGCGGACTGCGGGCAGCGTCTTGACGCCGTAGCCGGTGTAGGCGCCGGGTGCGTAGATCTGGTTCTTGAACCATGGACGCTGGGGCAAGCCGTTTTCGTCGAGGAAGCCGCGCTCAGCTTCGATCAGCTTCTGGTTGAGTTGCTGAATGCTGCTGTTCGCGTAGGCCGCCCCGCCTTTTTCCTGCGCTTTGGTCAATGCTGACTCGAAATGGTCGGAGCTGCGCTTCATCGCTGCGCTACCGTTTTCCAGCGGCGCGAAGTTAATGAATGGCGGAATCTCTTCCCGTTTTGGAGCTACGGTCGGATGCTCCGGATCGGAAACCGCGTCGTAGGCGCCTTCGTCCAGCTCGCGGTTGACTTCCGCCTGCTTGTCCTGCTCGGTCTTGAGTAGTGTTTCAACTTCTTTCACATAGCGTGCGACGGTATCGGCGGCGTCGCCGAAGCTGAGCGGAATCAGTTCGGCGTCGGCCATGCGCATGACGGCTGAGCCGCCAAGCTGCGCTAGCGCTCGGCCGTAGACGAACTTGGTGTCAGAGAAGTGCGTGTACCAGTAGAAGTCGTCGTAGATGGAGTGATACACGCCGCCTCCACCTTCGCCGCCAAATCCGATGTTCAGCGCCGCAACGCCGGCGTGATCGAGAAAGGGAGCGTAATCTGAGCCGTCGCCGAGCGCGCTGATGCGCAGCTCACTCGAGCCACGGAGATCTCCGCGGTCGGTGTCGGCAGTTGCTCGCGAGATGCGCTGCAAACGCGCACGCTGCCATACAGAAAGGTTCGGCTTCTCCGGATCTTGTATGTCGTGGCCTACATCGTTGATGAAGCGCTCCAGGCGATGATCGCCCGAGGCGCGCCAGAAGCCGCGGCCACTGCCGTCAGAGTTCACGTACATCACCGCGTGCTGCTGCAGTTCTTTGATATGAGTCTCCACCCACTCGGTCGAGCCGAGCAGTCCGGGCTCTTCACCGTCCCATAGGCAATAGATGATCGTCCGCTTTGGCTTCCATCCTTGCTTCAACAGCTCGCCCATAGCGCGGCCTTCTTCGAGCACCGCAGATGCTCCCGAAATGGGATCGTCCGCGCCGTTCACCCAGGCATCATGATGGTTGCCGCGGATTACCCACTCGTCGGGATAGGCCGATCCGGGAATTTGCGCGATCACGTCGTAGACGGGCTTGATGTCCCAATTCGACTTCATCACCAGATGCACCTGCGCAGGACCAGGTCCCATGTGATACGTGATCGGCAGCCCTCCAGCCCATTTGTCGGGAACGACTTCGCCGCCCATGGCTTCGAGCAAGGGTTGCGCATCTGCATAGGAGATCGGAATCACAGGAATCTTCTCAATGACCTTGCTCTCGCTGATTGACAGGCGCTTGGCATCTTTTGTTGCTCCGACTCCTGGGGTGAGCGGATCACCGGGGTAGTCAGTATCTTCCACGCTGCCGCGCTGCACGCCGTCTTTGGGACGATAGGCTCCTTTTGGGAATACGTCGCCGGGCACGTAGCCGTCGTCGGCAGGATCGGAGTAAATAATGCAGCCTTTCGCTCCATGTTCATACGCGACTTTGGGCTTGATGCCGCGCCACCCAGCGCCGTAGCGAGCGATCACGATCGCGCCTTTTACGGAGATGCCCATGCGATCGAGCTGATCGTAGTCCTCGCGCATTCCGTAGTTCACATATACGAGCGGCCCGGTGACGTCACCGTCGGCGGAGTAGGCGTTGTAGGTCGGCAGTTGTTGCTGCGTCTGTCCCGAAGTGGGATCGCCGGGTACCGGCGGCTCCTGCAGCTTGGCCCGATACTTGGTCGGCGCGACCAGTTCGACGACGCGCTCCTTCGGCGTAGGGAAGAGCACGTAGAAGGTTTCGATCTGGGCATCGAAGCCCCACGACTTGAACTGCGACAGCATCCACTCGGCATTCTCTTTGTCGTACGTCGAGCCTACGTTATGCGGATACGCGCTCAGCCGGCGCATGTTCTCGCGCAGGATGTTCGGATCGGGAATGGCGCGAAACTTCTGCTCCCATTGCTGCTCGATGCGGGAAGAGTCCGTGGTGTAGCCGATGTATGTCTTCGGTGTGGATGTTGGAGTTTGTTGAGCTGTTCCGTATTGAAGAAACGAGAAGATGAGGATGCTGGTTATTAGGGGCTTACAGGAATACAAGTTTTTCCTCCTGATTAAGTCGACCGGGGGTTAACACGAAGGTCATGAAGGGCAACACCAAGGCCACGAAAAATAAATCTTCTTCGTGAACTTGGTTTTGACTTCGTGACCTTCGTGTTAACCCCGGTCTTTTCTACTTCAGTGTGCGAACCAAGTCCTTCCAGCCGACAAGAACAAATCCCTGATCTTTGAGGAACTGGCGGAACTCCGGGCTCTTCACCATGTCGAAGTCGTGTTGACGCCATGCCGCTCCCCAATCGGGATGATTCCATGTGGCTCCGCGCATCTCGTCGTCGTCGAAGCCGAGATGGACGATCAGCTCATACACTCCTGGCGCGAGGGGTTGGAGCATGTTCTCGTAGGTCTTCAGCCATTGCTCGGGCGCCACGCCGGGAGAGATCTGCAGAACTTCATCGACGAGGCTTTCGGATGGACGCAGCGTGCTCTCATCGACGTTCTTCGTGCGCTTGAGAGGTATTGGCAGTCGGTAATCGTCAGCGATCTTGCGATACGTTGCGATCAGTTGTGGAGTGGTAAGGAGCGCGCCCATGTGCGTGTCGAGATGGCTGAGCGGAATTCCCAGCCTGCGCGCGCGATCGATTTGCGCGTGCAGTTCGATCTCAACTTCAGCCGGCCTGTCTTGTTGCGCTACCTGCGTTTCCAGCAGTGGGAGATAGCCCTGCTGATCGAGGAGGGTGCCCACTTTCTCGCGCGGACTCACCGGCCCCCAGCGAAAATCAGTCCACTCGCTGTTGAGCGCCATATGAATTCCCAAATCGGCCTGCGGATGAGCCTGCGCCCAGCGTGCCACTTCGGGAAGCCATGGACAGGGAACCAGAATGCTCGACGAAGTTACCCATCCGTTCTCCAGCGCCTGCGTGATCGCGCGATTCACCGAGTGCGCCATGCCGAAATCATCGGCGTGAATAATGAGCAGGCGAGCGGAGGCAGGATACCCAAGCTTTTCCTGGACGGTTTGCTTACCAGATTGTTGGGCGAATGCAGATGCGAGCAGGAGGAGAGAGCAAAGAATTGGCCGCATAAGTGAAGGGGAAGTGTAAGACATTGGCGGGGATTTGGACAGAGGCGGATGTGCTCGAGATTTAAAACGGGCCCGCGTCGTCGCCGCGTGAGGGATGACAATGTCTGAAGATGAGTTGGGTTGGGTGAGAATTATGATGTTTCCAGTGTGACCTTAGCGCTCGCCTTTGGCGGCCGAGCTCGCAACATTTTTCCGCCCACAGTCAGGCTGTACTCCTCGCCGCGCCAGTCGATCTTTGCGCTCAAATAGCTGCCGAGCCAGAGGAAGGCTCCGAGCAGGTCGCGGACTGGATACAGCCAGGCGAGCGCTAGAGCTTTCCTATCTCGGGCGACCACGTAGCCGGGCAGAACTGACTGGACGACACGATTCAAGAATGCAGCGGCGAGAAGGCTGATTCCCAATTTGGTATATCCGCTCGCCAGGCCTGCGAAAAATCCGAGGACGCCGAAGGGCATCGCGTACGTGAGCACGGTCCCGAGGTGGCCTTTGGGTCGTGAAAATCGCGTGCTGCGCATCCAGCGCACCTGGTGGCGCATAGATGATAGGAACGAATGATGGAAAACCATATGGTCGATGCTGTGATGCGAGAGCACGACCTCCATTCCCGATTCGGCAACGCGATTGCCAAGGATGTAGTCATCGGCGCAGTAGTCGGCCATGAAGCCGAAGCCGTGTAGCGCTTCCACGCACTGGCGGCGGACCACCATCGTCGGACCAAGAGCGAACTTCATGCCTTCGAGCATGTCGGCTACGACTACGCCCGAAGTCATTTCGACCGAATAGCCCAGCGCTTCGAGATCGGTCCAGAATCCACCGGCCGGTAGGCCACGGAAGATGCAGGTGGTCATTCCTACTTTGGGATTCGCAAATGGCTTGATGATCTCGCGCAGGTAGTCGGGTGAGACGCGCACGTCACTATCGCTGATCACGAGCAGATCGTGCGAAGCCTGCTTCCACATCTTTTCCAGCGAATAGAGCTTGGCGTTCGTCCAGGGAGGTTCGCCGCTGGTCATGAAGCGGATGTTCACGGCCGGATATTTCTCCGAGAGCTGGCGCGCGATCTGCAGTGCGGCGTCGTCTTCGCGGCGCGCGCAGAAGATCAGTTCGAAATTGGGATAGTCCTGGCGAAAGAAGCTCTCGAGGTTCTCGCGCAGATTAGGCTCGGTGCCATGTACTGGCTTGAGTACGCTGACTGGCGCGGTGTATGCAGGCGCGTTCAGTAGCTCGCGGCGTCGTCTCGCAAAGCGGAGTACCCCGGCAATCACCAGCAGCAGGTAGGCGGTGGACGTAACCGTTCCAAAAATGGCGATAGCCAGCAGAATGCGCGCGAACATGATGTGGGTGAAAGCTCGATTCTACGGGACGCAATCGGCTGGAGTACAGGAAGGGCTGTAGTATCATGGAGCTACCCCAATCCCGCAGCGCGGGATTCCTTCCTCTTCACGTCGGGACGTGGCTCAGCCTGGTAGAGCACTCGCTTGGGGTGCGAGGGGTCGGCAGTTCAAATCTGCCCGTCCCGACCAACATTTGTTGAACTCTAAATTCAGCGCCTTAAGAATTAACGCATACTGCTCTCTTGACCTCCGCCTGGTGCAACAACTCCTGAGAAGGGGTGTTATCAGCAATCAGAGTTGGGTTCTACTCACTTGCCTTGCTGGTCGTTCTTTGTTGTCTAAACAAAAATCCCCTCCATTTTGAAGGAGGGGATGTCAGGTATTCCGCAATTCTAGTAAGCCGCCAGTCCCTGAGCACTGCGCCCAATTGGCAAGCCCATACCACCGATAAGAGGAGTCAGTGAGCCATCCGCCAAATTGATTTGGAACGCGCCTACCGTGCCGCTGCCAGCATCGACGACGTAAAGGAAGCTCAGGATGCCATCCTCTGCCGTTGCCAGGTCGTTAGGCCCCGCTCCGGACGCGGCAGTTCCGTTGATCAGCGTGACAAAACCGCCGGCTCCAATCGAATAACTTGAAATGCTGGCGCTGAGGTTGTTGGCAACGTAAGCGAACTTTTTTGCTATTGGCTCAATCGCGATAAAGCCAGCTGCTGTTCCGCCGTCGTTGACATGCGAGCTGATCGCAGTCAGATCGCCATTCGCTGCCACGCTGAATGATGACAATGCACCTGCACCACCCTTCGGGATTGAGGTGGCCGAACCGAAAAATTCGGTTACGAGCAGATTGCCGTGCCTGCCGAAGTCAAAGCCAAAATACGCGGGCAGCTCCGGCCCCGGAGCCTGCGTTATTTCCGGGTTTGTAGCCAAGCCATTGTCGTCCACACAAAAGACGTAAATGGTGTTGGTGCCTTTGACTGTAACCACTAGCTGATATCCGTCCGGCGTGAAACGAACCTGTCCAGGAGAGCGGGCAAACGACGGTGGGTTCAATCCGCATGAAAAATCAGCGGCAGGTGCGCCGGTCAGACCGCTAAATCCAGCTGCGGTAGCGGCAAGGCAGCTAACGCCGGTTATCGCGCTGAACGGCCCGGGATCAATTGACTGCGTCGATCCCACTACGGGCCTCATGCGCCCGAAGCTGTCAACCTGGAAGCCGGTGATGTTCGGGGTGTTCGCGCTGGCCGGCTGATTGTTGCAGATCGCGGGAGCTTCTGGACCGCCGGCGTTGAGAACGTATAGCAAGTCCTTTCCCGGGCCTGTTTTTGAGACTGTGAGGCTGTTTGGAAACAATCCGCGAGAGAACACCCGATCAGCAAAGGTCAGGGTTCCATCAGCAGCGATCATGAACGACGTGATCGTCCCTTGCGCACAATCGGTGTTGTATGCGCCAGCGCCGTTGTTTTCGGCCGCGCTCTCAGTGTTAGTGACGAAGAGAATTTGGTGATCTGGATCAAGTTGAATACTACCGGCTGAGCCGAGCGCATCGACGCCCGCCAGTTGCAAGCCGCTGCCGCCACCGCCGGTACTGATCGTCTGTACCGGTGTAGACGTTAGGTTTCCATCCGCGCCGCGATGAAAGACCAGCACCTGATTATTTCCCAAAGCGTTGGTCATTGCGTACACCGCCCCATCTGCCCAGGTCACGCTTGCTGCTGCTGAGCAAAACAGGGCGCACATCCACACTCTCACAATGGTGCGAACCATTTTGGTTCTCCTGTTTATAGTTTTTTTGGGGGTCCTAGGGAACCGAACTGTAGCATCCTTTTCCGCGATTGCAACCAAAATCAATAGCAACCGGCCCGCCAAACGCCGCACCCGCGGCGGTTCTACAGATCACAAATCAGTTCGCTTCCTAATTGATAAGTCCCCTTCTCACAAGTTACGGGGCTCGCACAACGGTGCGCCTCCATCGTCAGGCGCGTGCTGTAGAAAGTTCGACAATCGTCTGCCCGTCCCGACCAATCCTGATTTTTTGCCTAACATGAGTTCAAACGTCCTTGACTTGAGCCAAGTAAGACGCTATCTTACTTCGCATGAAGACGATTATTTCTTCTAAGGGTCAGATCGTTTTGCCTGCAGAATTGCGGCAAATGGATGGCATCCAACCGGGTCAGGAATTCGATGTCGAACGTCTGCACAGCGGAGATTATCGTCTTCGGCGCGTGGCGCCGCGCAATGAGGGCGCCGTTGAGTGGCTGCTTGCATGTCCATATAAGGACTTCTTTGTTCCCATCGAATCTGAATCGACCGATACCCTGTGAAGTACCTCGTCGATGCCAACGTTTTGAGCGAGGCCGCCAAACCCTCACCTGATCAGCATGTCTTAGATTGGCTTCGCGCACATGAAGCCGACATTGTGGTCGATCCCGTAATTCTCGGCGAGATGCTCTTCGGCATTCTTCTACTTCCGAGAGGGAAAAAGCGTTCCATGTTGGAACAATGGTTCGACGCCGGAGTCAGACGGCTTCATTGCCTTCCCTGGGATGCCGATACCGGTATGAAATGGGCTGAACTATTGGCGCGTCTCCGCAAAGCCGGAAAGAATATGCCGATTAAGGATAGCTTCGTAGCCGCGACCGCCATCGTTCACGGTCTCACCATCGCCACTCGAAACCGTCTCGATTTTGCGAACAGCGGTGTGCGCCTTGTCGATCCATTCATTACCTGACGCTTCTCGCGAGGGATGGCCGCGCCAACGGAAGGCGGGGGGGTTGGGGTATCCTCGTTGTCGGTGGATCAAAAGAAAACCAGAGTGGATAGTGGGGTCCGGTATGAGATACGACTCTGACAAAGTGGATGAGATGGTGCTTGCGTTGCTTTCCCTAACCACGTTTGAGGAGAGCGGGGATGCAGCAAGAGCGTGGAAAGGGCACGACTGGGACGCTCTGGATAGGCTCCATGCAAAGGGCTACATCTCGGATCCAAAGAGCAAAGCCAAATCTGTCGTGGTCACCGAGGCGGGTCTGAAGCTGTCCCGCGAGCTATTCGCGAAGCATTTTGGGAAAAGAGTCTGATCCTCCCGTTCCCTGATCGTGGAACCTTGGAACCCAACCTTTCCAATACTGGCGGTTGCCGAGAAACCCTTAGGTGCGCATCAATTGCGGAAGAGCATCGAAGTGCGCGTCGCGATCGTAGAGCGTGAGTGAGTGCTGAAGCACCAGGGCCGCGATCCACATGTCATTTGTAGGAATTGGAGTGCCCTGTTTTCGTAATTGCCGATAAATGTTTGCGTAATGATGCGTGGTCTGCTCGTCTGCGTAGAGAACGTCAACTCCGGGCTTGAGCAGGAATCGGTGGAGAGTTGCTTCGTTGCGCGGGCCTTGCGTGCCCGCCGCGAACCCGGCTCGCAATTCACCGATCACAATAAACGGAAGCCAGAGCTCATCGGCTGCTTCGATCGTCTCGATCACTTCCGCCTTTCCGCGGCATAGAGCGGTGTAACGATTGGTATCGAGCGCCAGCCTTAACGCCATAGGTCTGGATCAATCGTGTCCTGTGCTGCCAAAGCGTCATCGAAAGCTCGATCGTTGCGCCAAGTGCCGGCAATATCGCGAAGATCTCGTTGTTTCCGACGCTCTTCGATGACTCCCGCACCGCGTGCCAGCGCCTCGATCGCAACTTCATTGAGGCTCTTTCCCTGCTGTTGCGCTCGGCGACGCAGGGCAGCGTCCAATGAATTCGGCACATTGCGAATCGTATATTGCATGCATTAATTGTAGGCTATGCAGGCATATAATGCAAGCAGATACCGTTCTTAACCATGGTGAACATTCGTCCTGCCATCCGCGACGATGCAGCTTTGATTCTCGAACTCATTCGAGGACTCGCCGAATATGAGCGTGCGCCGGACGCGGTGGTCGCGACTGAGGTTGACATTGTTCGCGATGGGTTCTCGGGCGAGCCGCGATTCTATTGCGTGATCGCGGAGTGGGATGGAGTGCCTGCGGGGTTTGCCTTTTATTTCTTTCACTACTCGACGTGGTTGGGGAAGGCGGGTTTGTATCTCGAAGATCTATTCGTCAAACCGGAGCTGCGCGGGAAGGGAATTGGGAAGGCGTTGCTGGTGCATTTGGCGCAACTCGCGGTGCGTGAGAGCTGTTATGGAATGCGTTGGCAGGTGCTCGACTGGAATCAGCCAGCGATCGATTTCTACGAGAGGCTCGGCGCGAAGCTCATGCGCGAGTGGTTGGAAGTGCGGATCAGTGGGGAGAGCTTGCGGGCGTTGGCAGGTTCGAATCGGGAAGAGTAACTCAAGGACCGACGCGCGCCCTCGCGCGGGTGTTTGGCTTTGAAGCTAAGAACGACTCGGATACTGAGTTCTACGAGCGACTCGCCCAAACACGCGGCCGAGGGCGGCCGTCGGTCCCTCGTTTCTTCAAATCCCTACGCCGTATTCAGTGCCGTTAAACATCTCTTCGCCGGCGTGGCTGTAGCTGTCGTAGGGAGTGCGGTTGGCCAGGCGTTTTTTGCGGAGTTCGTTGCCCAGGTAGAGGGCGCCGGCAACGATGCCGATTCCCAAACTGGTCCACATCAGGATCATTAATGGGCGACGGATGCTGAGATTCATTTGAATATCGTCTTCCTCTACCACCGTCTCAGGGCCTGCGGGTTGAACGACTTCGAGCCTTCTCGCGAACATCTTCGACATCCCATCATAGGATGCCCCGGCCCGCCCGGCGTTTGCCGGATTATTTGCCGCAACAAGTTACCAGCGTAATACCTGCGCGCCTACGCGGGAAGTGACTCGGTGTCGTCTGCCGGCGTTTCGGGCGCATTCGCGCGAATCTCGCGCACGCGCTCTGCCACAGTGTACTTTAGCTTCTCAATGCCTTCTCCGGTTACGGCAGAGATCGCCATAAATGGCAGCTTGCGGCGCGAGGCGAAACGCTTGAGTTTGGCCAGTTTTTCGGCATTCGCAACGTCGATTTTCGACGCGACGACAATCGTTGGCTTTTGCTCCAGGCCTGTGCCCCAGGTTTCAAGCTCGTTCATGATGACTTTGAAGTCCTGTGTCGGATCGGGACGGCCGCTTGCGTCGGAGACATCGACCACATGCAGCAACAGCCGCGTGCGCTCGATGTGGCGCAGAAACTGCGTGCCCAGTCCGTGTCCGGCGCTGGCTCCTTCGATGAGCCCGGGAATATCCGCCACGACGTAACTGTACTCGTCGGGCGCCTCGCCCGTAGTCACGACGCCGAGGTTGGGTTCCAAAGTGGTAAAAGGATAATCAGCGATCTTCGGACGCGCCGCCGAGATGCGCGCGATCAAAGTGGATTTTCCCGCATTGGGATAGCCGACCAGACCTACATCTGCCAGCAGCTTCAGTTCGAGACGATAGGTGCGTTCTTCTCCCGTGCGTCCAAGTTCGTGTTCGCGCGGAGCCTGGTGTGTAGGAGTGGCGAAGTGCTGATTGCCGCGTCCACCGCGTCCACCTTTGGCGATCACGATCCGCTCGTCGGCATGCGAAAAGTCGTGAATGCGCTCGCCGGTTTCGGCGTCGTAGAGGATGGTCCCTACGGGGACTTTGAGCATTACGTCCTGCCCTTCGGCTCCAGTGCGATTCGAGCCTTCGCCGTGGCGCCCGCGCTCGGCTTTGTATTCGGGATTGAAGCGGAAGTGTACGAGCGTGTTATGGCGCTCGCTCGATTCCATGACGACGTCGCCGCCGCGTCCACCATCCCCGCCGGAGGGCCCGCCGCGCGGAACAAATTTCTCCCGGCGAAAGGCCATGCAGCCATTGCCGCCGTCTCCGGCTTTTACGCGAATTTTGGCTTCGTCGATGAACATCAGCTTTTGGCTGCCTAGCTACTAGCTGCTAGCTTACGTCGCACCGCTTTACCGAAAGTTTCCGCTCGGAAAAAATTCGTACTCCCCCAGGTCGATCCATTTCTTTCTGATTCCAACAAAAAGCCCCGCGATGCGGGGCTTTTTCAATCTCAATTCGCGTTCCACGATCGTCTTTCGCCGGAAATGCCAGCAACGCCCATGCACAGCTAGTAGCCAGCAGCTAGGAGCTAACGGCTGGTTCCACATGCACAAACCGGCCCATGTTGCCGCGATCGACGAAGCGGATGACGCCATCCACCTTGGCGAAGAGCGTGTCGTCTTTGCCTCGGCCTACGTTCTTGCCGGGCTTTAGACGCGTGCCGCGTTGGCGGACGATGATCGAACCGCCGGTTACGAGCTGTCCGCCGAACGCTTTTACTCCGAGCCGCTGCGCATTTGAGTCGCGGCCGTTTTTGGAACTGCCTAGTCCTTTTTTGTGTGCCATAGATAATTTCTCGTTGAGCTTGCTAAACTGCGCCACCCGCTACCGCAGGTGGTTCTGTTACTTCTTCTTTGTCGATTTCTTCGCTGCCCGCGTTGTGCCTTTGTCTGTGCGCGCCTTACTGCCCTTTGAGGCTTTGCCTTCGGCTCCGGTGCGGCTCTTCTTTTCTGCCTTCTGCTCGGTTTGCTTGCTGGCCATTTCCTTCTTTTCCTTTTTGGGCTTTGCCGCGGGCTGGTCGGGAGCGGTGAACTTCTGGCCGTCGAAGGCGATCTCGGTGATGCGGACGGCGGTGAAGGGCTGGCGATGTCCTTGCAGCTTCTTGTACTGCTTCTTGCGCTTGAAATGGAAGACGAGGATCTTGTCTCCGCGTCCTTCTTCTACCACGCTGCCCACGACGCGCGCGCCACTCTGCGGACGCACCAGCGCGCCCGGCTCGCCGGAAACTGCCAGCACGTCAGTAAACTCGATGTTGCCGTTCTCTGCCGGCTTCTGGTCGACCCTGATCACGTCTCCGGGTGCGACGCGAAACTGCTTTCCCCCGGCGCGGATGACCGCGTACATAGGCTGTTCCTTCTGTCGAGAAAAGTTGCTTGCTGATTCCTACCAGCCGCTCAGAAGAGGGCTACGGGTCCTCAGACGAGGACAACTAGGACAGACAAACCCAGTTAGTTTAACGTGCTACGAGGAAATGGGTCAAACAGGGAAGAGCGGAACTCGGCATTCGGCAGTCAGCATTCGGCCTAAAAGACAGAAAGGCGTTTCGGGTTTCAAGTTTCGGGTTTCGGCAAAGCCAAGCGCGGCGATTCAGGTGAGAACTGGCTTTGCCGAAACGTGAAACCTTCTTTTTGCTGCGTGGGCGATCCGCAACCTAGGTAAAAATAGTCTGCGCGCAGCTCTCGACTGTGCTTGACACCCTTTCGGGATGGGCGGACACTTGAGATATCACCTCCGATCCGGTTCAGGATCGAATGGGCTCTCGGCCTGGGAATGTCACCGCATCCTGGTCGGGGGCCTATTTAATTTTTTAGGCATTCAGTGTCTCGTTATTCGGAACGGTTTTGTGGCGGCGAAATCCGCACAAAGCGTTTCGGGTTTCAAGTTTCGAGTTTCGGCAAAGCCAGATACAACGATTCCGGTGAGGATTGGCTTCGCTGAAACCTGAAACGCCTTTGCTAAGCCTTGCTCCGTGTCCTCCGTGGCTCCGTGGTGAACTGGTTTTTTTCACCAACGCGAAACTGCTCGACTCTCCGCAGCAATGATTCCGGGCCTTCCACGGTGAGTTCCACCCGGTCTTTCTTGTATTCCCGATTCAGGATTTTTCCTCCTGCCTCGATCGTCGCCAGCAGCTTGCCTTCGCTTTGCGGAATGCTTACTCGCAATTTGCCTACGGGATCGGCGGTCAGGATTGCGTCGATTCGGTCCAGTAGATTTTCCAGGCCTTCACCCTTCATCGCGGAGACCTGAACGAAGTTGTCGCCGGCGGGAAGCGACTCGCGTTCTTTGCTGGACAGCAGGTCAATCTTGTTCAGCACCTGGATGGTTGGTTTGTGTTGCGCTTCCAGCTCTGCAAGTACTTTCTCGACCTGCTCCTGCTGTTCGGTAGCATTCGGGCTGGTTGCGTCGGAGACGTGCAGAACTAAGGACGCGCGCTGCACTTCTTCGAGCGTGGCTCGGAACGAAGTCACGAGCGTGTGCGGCAGATTGCGGATGAATCCTACGGTGTCTGATAGAAGGATTTTGCGTTTCGACGGCAATGTGATCGAGCGCAGCGTGGGATCGAGCGTTGCAAACATCCGCGACGAGGCAAGCACGCCGGCCTTCGTCAAGGCATTGAACAACGTCGATTTTCCCGCATTGGTATAGCCGACTATCGCAACCGTTTCCACCGGAACGGATTCGCGCCGTTGGCGCTGCTGTGCGCGAATGCGGCGAACGTTTTCGAGTTGCTGCTGCACGTGGCGCATGCGGCGATAGATTTTGCGGCGATCGGTTTCGAGCTGCGTTTCACCAGGACCGCGTGTGCCGATGCCGCCGCCGAGTTGAGACATCTCCACGCCTCGTCCTGCAAGTCGCGGCAGCAGGTATT
>DATEKE010000046.1:0-7489 GCA_035277605.1 Terriglobales bacterium
GGACACTTGCTGTCGAGCTGCCGGAAGCGCTTGATGTCGTCGAGCGTGACGCTCAGCTTGCCTACTTGCTCGTAGTTGGCGTCCACGGCTTTTACTCCCGTGAGGTGCAAAACGGAATAGAGCAGCATGGATGCGTGGCCGGCGGAAAGGACGAAGCGGTCCCGATTGGGCCAGATGCAATCTTCCGGATCGAAGCGCAGCACCCTGTTCCAGAGCGTGTACACGACCGGCGCCATCGCCATCGGAGTACCGGGATGGCCGGAGTTGGCCTGCTGCACGGCATCCATACTGAGGGTGCGGATCGTGTTTACGCAGAGCTGATCGAGCTGTTTAGTGTCCACGAAATTCCCTGGGGCTTCCCTGTTCGATTTTGCGAATCACCAGAGAGACAACGATAAGTCGTTTGTCAATGATGGTTTAGAACACGATTCCCTAGAATCCCTGTTAAGTTCCCTGCCTCGCCACGAAATTTGCGGAATTCGGGCAGAATTCGATGATTTTTCGACCAATTCGAATTTTACCCCTGCATTTTTCCTTGTTTCCTTACTACAGGTCCGAGCGGCTGGCAACAAGCAGCCTTGGTTGAGATTTTTTTCGATCAAGAAATGTTCAGCGATAGCTCAACTGCGCCAGCGCAAAGTCACTGGTCCGCTCATTGGATGCTCGAAGGGCAAACCTGTTTTCTTTGATCGGACGTATGCAGCTTTCAACTGGAAGTACCACTTGCCGAGGCGATCTGCATCGTCAATCAGCATTAAAGGTGGGTTGAAGCGGAGGCCCTCTGCCTGCAACTCCATCGTGCCCTGGTCCTGGCGAATGAATTTTCGCGCGAAGACATTAAAGATGGGTTTCACCAACGGCACCCACGAAAAGATGTTCCATGCCGCGCAAAAGTCCAGGCGGCAACGGCCTTGAGCAATCGGAGTGACAACCGCACGATTCACCACCCAGTGATCGCCAATACGAATCTGCTCGACGCGAATGTTGGGCAGCGTGAACTCGATGGAAGTCGTCACGGCATCTCCGTAAAACCGCAGCAACTTATACGCCCCGCTATTCGCGCTGGGCGTGTGGGTGCGAATGCGGAACCCGTATGGAATTGGCTCGAATGTCTTTTGCTTTTCGTGAATACTGCGCCGCGTGCGCCACCACCATGATTGATGGACGAACGGACCATGCGCAGGGTCCATCAGGCCGATCACGCCGTGATCGACATTGCAGGGCAGGTCGGCGGAGAGATGGGTGATTTTGAATTTGCGGCTCGGCAGCGGAAGCTCGGGAACTGGCGGAGGACTCATCGCAGAGTTGCGCGATTCAGCCATGAAGACCCAAACGTATCCATCGCGCTCTTCGCATGGATAGTAGGTCGCATGAATCTTCTCCGGCTTGATGCGAGAGTCAGCCGTGAGCGACGGAATTTCCATGCATGTGCCGGAATGTACGTTGAATTTCCATCCGTGATAGCAACACTCGAGGTTCTCGCCTTCCACGCGTCCACAGGAAAGTGGAATGCCGCGATGCGGACAAATGTCCTTCATGGCGAAGGCGCGGCCGTTGGCATCACGTCCGACGACCACGGGCAAACCCAGCAGGATCGTTTTGAGCAGCTTGCGCCCGCGCAGTTCCCGGCTCAAAAGTGCGGGATACCAGAAATCAGAGAGCATCAGTCCTGCGGAGGACGATTGTTCGCCCACCGGAGCAGTTTGGCGCTCTTCAAGTTGAATACCGGAATCCACCAACTTTATTAGGCAATAGGCGCCTCGGAGTACGCAACTGGTGATATCCGCGACGTGTGACACGAGCTGGAACAGGGTGGCCGCTTCTCCAGAAACGCCAAAGGACCTGGAGAAGTGAGCAGCTTCCACGGGGACGTCTGTTACTCAATCACCAAGCCACATTCGGCCGCGACGAAGGTAACTATCTCTGGCCTACTAGCGGCCTTGCAACACAGGACAGCGTGAGATAATCCCAATGAGCTCGGTGTAGAGGTACTCACTTTCTTGAAATTCCAACTTTTTCTTGTGTGTGCCCTGGCGTTCACCCTGGGCTGCTCAGCCCAGTCCGCTAAGGACACTGACACAGCCGCGGTGAATCGGAGGATTGCACAGAAGGTTCGCAGTACATTTCAGCTCCCCCCTTCGCTTGACGTTTCCGTTGGGAAGCGCGGCCCGAGCGAAATGCCCGGGTACGATATGGTTCCGGTGACGCTCTCGAGAGACGGCCATAGCAGTACACATCAGTTCCTAATTTCCAGCGATGACAAGACCCTGATTGAGTGGGAGAAGCTCGATATCAGTAAAGACCTGATGGATACGATCAACACGGCAGGGCGTCCCGAACGAGGAAATAAGGATGCCAAGGTGACCATCGTCAATTATGACGATTTCGAGTGTCCGTTCTGCTCGCGAATGCACCAGACGCTGTTTCCCGACCTGATGAAGAGCTATGGTAACCAGGTAAAGATCATTTACAAGGACTACCCGCTGGTTGAGATTCATCCATGGGCCATGCATGCGGCCGTGGATGCCAACTGCCTTGCGGTTCAGAATGGCGATGCCTACTGGGAATTTGCGGATTACATTCACGCCAATCAGAAAGAAATTAACGGCGAAAAGCGTGACATCGACCAGGAATATGGCCGCATTGATCAGCTCACGCGTGATCTTGGCACAAAGCATAAGGTCGACGCAGCGCGTCTTGATGCCTGCATTAAGAAGCAGGACAACAGTGCGGTACGCGCTTCGATGTCGGAGGGAGATAAGCTTGGAGTCGATGCCACTCCTACGATGTTCGTCAATGGTGAGCGGATCGCAGGAGCTGCTTCCGAAGATACAGTGCGGTCGGTGATCGATCGCGCTCTGAAAGATGCAGGCGAAAATCCGCCTGCCGCACCTACGACTTCTGATTCCCAATCACCTGCTCCGGGCATTTCGGGACAAAGAGGACCGCAAACCGCCGCGAGTCAACGACCGCATTGAGCAAGTGAAACAGCAAAGAATCCTGGCTTTCTCTAAACCCTCTTAAGACGACGAAAACCTTGGTGAGCGCGCTCCGCCGCACCGCGTACTGTACAATCCCTTCGTCCGTCCCTTTGCACATGCTCTCGGGAGCTCTTGTTTGAATTCGGTTCGCGCTTATTATTTCCCAACATTACTGCTAGCTCTCTGCGTGCTTCTAAACGCTTGCTCGGGCGGAGGTCATGGCTCCGATGTCATGGCCAAAGTGAATGGTCATCCCATTAGCCGGGCGGAGGTCGAGAAGTATTACGAAAATCAGTCGGCGGGTGCTCCGCAGAAGCCAACCGGGGAGCAGGAAGAAAGTCTGCGCCTGAATATTCTCAAGCAGCTCATTGATCAGGAAATCATGATGCAGCGCGCGGAGAAGCTGAACCTGGTTGCTACCGACGATGAAGTCGATCGCAAACTGAACGAACTCAAAGCCCCGTACACGCAGGAACAGTTCGAGCAGAAGATGAAAGACAGCCATATGACGCTCGACGATCTGAAGCGCGACCTGCGACGAAACCTCACGATCGACAAAGTCCTAAATAAAGAGATCACGTCAAAGATCAACATCACCGACAAGGAAATTACTGACTTCTATAACGACAACAAGGCGCAGTTCAACCTGATCGAGCCGCGTTATCACCTTGCCCAAATTGTTGTGAGTTCGCAGCCGGCGCAGCAGGTAAGTAATCTGAAGAACGACAAGGCTCAGAACGAAGCCGAAGCGCGCAAGAAGATCCAGATGATCGAGAATCGTCTGGAGAGCGGCGACGATTTCGCGCAGGTAGCAATGAATTATTCCGAGCAGCCCGACACCGCAGGCAATGGTGGGGATATGGGCATGATCTCGGAATCTCAGCTGCGCACGAATCCCGAAATCTACGCGGCCGTTTCCAAATTGAAACCAGGCGAAATCAGTCATCCCTTGCCCGTGCTGGATCCGAACACTAAGAAGGTGATCGGATACAGCATCGTGCGCCTCATCTCGAAGGAGCCTGCAGGACAGCGTGAGCTAAACGATCCTCGAGTGCAGCAATTCATTCGCGAACAACTTCGCGACAGCCGTGAGCAGCTCCTAAAATCGGCGTATTACGACGTGGTGCATAACGAATCGAAGATCGAAAATTACTACGCTGAGGAATTGCTAAAGAATGTGAAGTGACTGTCGTGAACAGTCCCGCCGCCAATAGCCGGTGGTGCAGCCGTTTGGTTTGCGGCTGCGCTCCTGAAGCTTGGCAGCATAGATGATCCCGGAGCTGGCCATTCGGCCATCTCCGGCCCACCGGCTACCGCCGGCGGTTCCGTCAATGATTCGCTACGGAATTCTTGGCTTCGGCCTTCATGCTGTGCGTCGTCTGATGCCGGGCTTTGCTGACGCGAAGCACTGCACCGTTACAGGTCTGTGGCGGCGCAATGCGCAAAAGGCAGACGAATCCGTTCGGCAATATCCAAAGTTTCCGCTTAAGAGCTACAAAACGCCCGATGCGCTTTGCGCCTCGCCGGACATCGACGCCATCTTCGTCGCGTCGCCCGATGCCTTGCACCTGGAACATGTGTTCACCGCTCTTCGTCACCGCAAACCCGTGCTCTGCGAGAAACCTATGGCGATGAATGCGCGTGAAGCCAAGGAAATGGTGGAGGCTGCCGAGAAGGACGGGGTACTTCTCGGAGTAGCGCAAAATTTTCGTTTTGGATCGACCGTGAATCGAATCCGCGAGAGCATCTCAGCCGGGACTTTCGGCAAGCCTGTACTCGCGCGCTCTGAATTCCACTACTTCATGCGACAGCACCCGCGCATATGGCTCAAAGATCCGACGTTAGCCTGCGGTGGCCCTGTAGGAGACGTTGCTGTGCACTGCATCGATGTGCTGCGCTACATCCTGAAAGATGAGGTCACTTCGGTTTTTGGGAGAGCGCTTTACGACCAAGAATCCGGTGCCGTCGAAGCCGCAGCAACATTGCTGCTTGAATTCAAAAAGGGAACCATTGCCGACGTGACCGTCTCAACGCGCGCGGAATATCGAACTCCGCTGTGGATCACCTGCGAAGGTGGAATGGTTGGAGCTGAGGATGCACTCACACTAGACCACGCGGTAGATGTTCAGACAAAAGGCATTGGTGGGGAACTGAAGTCCGAGCGCGTTTTGAACGACGGCATGTACTCCGATCAGGTCGACGCTTTTGCTCTGGCGATTGAGAAGCGTACGGCATTCGCAATCCCTGGTCGCGAAGGATTGATCAATCAGCAGATTCTCGACGCCGCGTATACCAGCATCAAAACTGGCCAGCGGATCCAGCTTTAGCAGCAGGGCATTTCAAACTCCTCCGCCTTACACTGATTCAGATGAAATCCGTCATCATTGGCACAGCCGGTCATATCGATCACGGCAAGACCACGTTGGTGAAAGCGCTTACCGGCATAGATGCCGACCGGCTCGAAGAGGAAAAGAGGCGCGGAATCACCATCGATCTCGGCTTTGCCAATCTGGAACTCAAATCCGATTCGGGCGAAAAGCTGCGGCTTGGATTCGTCGATGTGCCGGGCCACGAGCGTTTTGTGCGCAACATGCTGGCCGGTGTGGGTGGGGTTGACATCGTGCTCTTCGTTATCGCCGCTGACGAAGGAGTGAAGCCGCAGACACGCGAACACTTTGAGATCTGCCGTCTGTTAAACATTCCGCGCGGCATCGTCGCTCTCACAAAATCCGATGCTGTCGACCAGGACACGCTAGAAGTTGTTCGCCTCGAAATTGAAGAGTTTTTGCGCGGCTCGTTCCTCGATCCTGCACGCACGCCGATTGTTCCCGTAAGTACGGTTCGCGGTGATGGGGTCGAGCAACTGAAACGGGAGCTTACGCGAGTGTCTTCTGAAGTCAGTGCGAAGGATGCAGCAACGCTCACACGCCTTCCGATCGACCGAGCGTTCATAATGAAAGGATTCGGAACTGTAGTTACGGGCACTCTGATCGGCGGCACGATTCGGCGTGACGAAGAACTCGAACTGCATCCCGCGAGAAAACGCGTGCGTACGCGCGGCATTCAGGTACACGGAGCCATGGCCGAGCAAGCGGGCGCTGGAGAGCGAACGGCGATCAACCTTGCCGGCGTCGCCACAGAAGAGCTCACTCGCGGAATGATGCTGACCCGACCCGGAACACTCGACGCAGCGCGCAATATCGATGTCCGTTTGCAGTTATCCAAAGACGCGAAGCCCCTGAAGCATTTAGCGCGTGTGCATCTGCACTGTTTTGCATCGGAAACAATTGCGCAAGTGCGGCTTCTGCAAGCGAAAGAACTGCAACCAGGCAAAAGTGAACTGGCACAACTCCGCTCGGTGGATCCTTTGGTTGTCACTCCCGGGGACAGATTTATCGTTCGCCAATTCTCGCCGGTGATCACAATTGGAGGCGGCGTTGTCCTCGATTCTTTCCCATTTCGGCGCAGGGCAAAGGAAGCGACAGATGTCGTCACATTCCTCGACAAAATTGAAAACGCCGACCCCGCCGAGGCGTTGGCCCTGCGAATCGAGCGGCGCGGTACAGATGGATTTACGCGCGGAGATGCTGTCAAAGAGCTCGGCCGTGCTCCGGAATCGATCGAAGAGAGCGTAAGAACGCTTCGTGAAAACGGCCGAATCCTTTCCGCAGGCGAACTGCTGGTCGCGAAATCGGCGGCTCTGAATGCAGCAAAAGAACTGCTCGCCTCGTTAGAAGAATTTCATAAAGCAAATCCGCTAGTGGGCGGCATTACCAAAGAAGCTTTGCGTGAGCGCCTGGCACTTTGCGAGCAATTGTTCACATTCCTTATCACCCAGCTCACAGCAGGGAAGAAGATCGAAGTGCAAGGCGAGCAGATTCGGATAACCGGGCGAGGCGTCACGATGAGCGGCGAAGAGGAACGCGCGCGGAAGGCCATTGAACAGGCATTTTCCTCCGCCGGACTGAAGGTTCCACTTCTCAAGGACGTCCTCGCGTCGCTGGCAATCGACCGTGCTCGCAGTGAGAAGATCATGACTTTGCTTTTGCGCGAGGGCGTGTTGGTAAAGCTTGCGGACGAACTTGTCTTCCATCGCACTGCACTGGAGCGCTTGCGCCGCATGGTCGCTGCCGAAAAGAGTAAGACTCCAAAGATTGACGTTGGCCGTTTCAAGGATCTTGCTGGCGTTACGCGAAAGCACGCTATTCCACTCCTTGAATACCTTGATCGCGAGCGGATCACGCGACGCGTCGGAGATGTGCGAGAGATACTGTAGTCTTGGCGCCACGCAATTCGCACGCAGGTTGCGCGCTGCTCACGAGTGATTTAAGTTCGAGCAGTGGAGCATATTTGCCATCGTTGTGGAGCCGTCCTGAGTGACGGAGCTGCATTTTGTAATCAGTGCGGCGCTCCACAGGTTCGCGTCCCCGAAACGCTCACAATCGCAACTGCCACCTCAACCGAGGGCACCACGGAATCTGGCGCAAATCGGACGTTCATTCCTTCAC
>DATEKE010000047.1:0-26007 GCA_035277605.1 Terriglobales bacterium
GGCGTGGTCCTCAGATCTGCGCCGTTGGCGAACGTCACCGGGACAGAGGTCGCGCCGCTCAGCGTGCCAAACGCTGACGTTGGACTGACGTTGAGCGTGAAGCCCGAGCTGGTCGGCACCGGCGAAGCTGCCACCGTTCCGATCAGCGCTTGTTCGCGCAGCTTCACTTTTGACGCGAGAAGGGGAGCGGACGCGCTGCTCGAGTCGATCTCGATACGCTGACCTTTGCCGATGTGGTTTGCGTCGAACAGCGGCGGGGCCGAGACGTTGAGCTTGTCGAAGCGAACGCTGAAGACTGTGCCGGCGTTCACGCCGACATCCACCGTGACCGGCGAGTTCGATGTGCCCGTCGAGTCCATCTGATGGACGATGGTGATTTTGCTCAGCGGACTGTCGAGGTTCGAGATGAGTCCCTCGGCCTCTTCGCCATTGTGATCGCCTTCGCGCTCAACGCTGGTTGCGAGTCTGGTGCCATCCGACTTAGTTGCGGCTTCGACTTCGACAATGTCTCCAACTTTCAGGTCGGAGAGCTGCGAGATGCCATCGTGGAACCTGGTATTGGCGTCGGTGGCGAAGGTGATCGTCGTGGTTCTGGTCTGAATGGTGAAGTTCGGAGCTGCGATCGCAGTCACGCTGCCGTGGACATCGTCGATCTCTCCGTCGTCTTCGCGCTCATTGTTCTCGTCCGGAGCAACGGTCGATGTACTCACGTTGAACTTGGGAGTTATGGTTGCACTCGTGCCGCTGATCGTGACCGAGTTCGCTAAATCTAGATCGAAATTGAGGAACATCGGCGAGCTTCCAACCGTGACGTTCGGGCTGAAAGTGACGCTTACACTTGACGAGGAAAGGCTGGCGGTTAGCTTAGTAGCGACTCCGCCCACCATGGCCACGACTTCCGCGTTGGAAACCGTGATGGTTGCGCCGCTATACGTTCCTGGCGGCACATGCGCCAGCGAAAGAGGTTCAAAGGTGCCGGCCTGATGGCTGAACTCCACTTCCGCCGGGCCGCTGAGGAGGTTCGCCGTGTCGGCAGTGCCACCTGCTCCGGTAAGCACGATCGAGTTGATGGTCAGCTCAAACTTTGCGATCTGGTCGTTGAGCGCGTCACCGGTCTGCAGCGTTAAAGGCGTGCCGGTGAGTTGGACGGAATTGTTTCCGCTTCCTCCGCAGGCTGCCAGATACAAAACCATCGAGCCGAGAACCGAGAAAAGAAAAAACCGTTTCATAAGCCTCCAGAAATTTTCGTGCAATTGACGTGCGAAGTGACGAGGCGGTCTGACGAGCGTGGCGGGGGAGAAACCGCGTGACGATTACAGAAAGGGTAAAACTGACACGGCTAACGCTCCAATCATTAAATGACGAAACGGACATTTACTTAAGTACATGGCTGCTGGTGAATCGGGCCGCGATAATGTCCGGCGTATCCCTCGTTCTTGACAACGAAAAACGAGCGAGGAGAATGGTGACACACGAACCTGGGACAGACAGGACGTCTTCCTGAAACGGGATGCAGGCTTGGTCAGTTTCCTCTGACTTGAGTTGCGCGGTAATTTACTGCGAAAATTCAAATGAAAAGCCTTCCGCGAGTGGAAGGCGCCATGCTCGACGTTCTTGGCTTTCTTGCTATAGATAATGCCGAGCCGCGGCTGCACGATGATGTCCGGCTCGCGATTGGCGAAGCTGGAGTCAAGTTCGCCGTTGAACGCATCGCGAAGCGAATCGCCAGAGTAGAAAGTTTCCGCGGCGATGGCGACGGAATTGGCTTGGAGGGCAGTGAGCACATCGGGTGTGCGCGAGTGGTCTGCTCCCTGATCTGATTCTCGTCAGAACAACTGCCAGGTCCTCCCTTGGGGACGGCGCAATCCGCTGGATCCGACCAGCGAACGCTTTTCAGCGAGATTTACAGCAACAACAGGAATTCCGACTTCGGCGAGCTCCGATCTTTTGTTCTTCGGTCCGAGTACTTGCAACGCTGCTGCTAACATGCGAGTGCCAAATTAATGCTAAGGAGGCGCTTTGGATCAAGCTGATGGCGAGCGGGTAGCTGTGATTACCGGCGCTGCTCAAGGAATCGGACGCAGGACAGCCGAACTCCTCGCCGATCGAGGCTATCGGCTCGCGCTCATTGATTTGCGAGCGCCGGATCAGACCCTGCACTCGATCCAGTCACGCGGCACAGAAGCCATCGACCATGTAGGCGACATTACCGATGAATCCGTCGTCGAGCAGTTGGTTCGAAAAGTCTATGAGCGCTGGGGACGCAGCGATGTGCTGGTCAACAATGCCGGCATCAGCCTTATTGCGCCTGCTGAGAACATTTCTGCGAAGGACTATCGCCGCGTACTAGAAGTGAATCTGGTCGCGCCTTTTCTGATGTCAAAGGCATTCGGCACACGCATGCTCGCTGCTGGAATCGGGTGCATTGTCAACATAGCCTCGGTGGCTGGCCTCCTCGGCATCGCCGATCGCGCAGCCTACAACGCCTCCAAGCACGGACTCATTGGCCTCACGCGAACGCTGGCAGCAGAGTGGGGCGGACGAGGAGTACGCGTAAACGCGGTCTGTCCTGGATGGGTGAAGACGGAAATGGATGCGACTGACCAAAGCAGCGGCAGCTACACCGATGTCGACATCATCGGCCGCGTACCCATGGCTCGCTTTGCCTCTCCCGACGACATTGCGCAAGCCGTTGCCTTCCTCGCCGATGAAAAGCAAAGCGGGTTCGTCAATGGCCATACCCTCGTAGTCGACGGCGGCTGGACAGCCGACGGCAGTTGGCAATCCCTTCGCCTGCGCCATCGGTTGACCTAGCCCACCAGAACCGCGAAACTCTTGCCGCCGACGATCTAGGGCGAGCTCTTCCATTCATAGCAGACCTGCGAAGCGTCACCCTACTGTCATTTGGCCTACACTGGTTGGCGTTTGCGCGTGTAGCAGGCGAAACGGCTCCGCTTGGACATGCCGCGACTGGCGAGGAAGCGCACGGTGGACAGGCTGTTTTTCTCCAGCTAATCGGGCTTTCCCACGCTCTTCTGCTTGTAGGCATTCTGCAGCACATAGAACGCCTTCTTCTTTTCGCCGTGTTCCGAAATAAGACCTTTGCGGTTGAAGAAATCCTGAATGCCTGGCAGGGGACGACGCGGTGAACGGAAATCCATCAGAATCCATGGGCTCATACCGCGCAGCTGCCGAATATGATTCAGCATTACGAGTTGATGCTGATAAATGTTCGCCTGATACTCTTCCGTCCAGCGTTCATCCGGCGAGCCGTGCAGACCGTACTTCGCGTCGCCGCCGAACTCGCTCACGATTACTGGCTTCTCGTAGCGGATGTCCCACTCGGTGTGGTCGGCGTCTTCCGGCTTGTGCTCGTACCAGCCGATGTACTCGTTCATCCCGATCACATCGAGCGCTGCGCCGAGCGGATCGTCGACGATCTTCTTCATGCCCTCGGTTCTGACGAGTAGCGCGGCCGTGACCAGACGGGTGGGATCATCTTCATGCGCGGTGCGAACCATGGTTTGCAGGAACTGCGTGCGTGTCGGATTGTTTGGCGTTTCGTTCGCCACGGACCAGAGGATGACTGACGCCTTGTTGCGATCGCGGCGAATCATCTCGTGCAGTTGCTGCTGCGCCTTGGCGAGCACGGCGGGATTGTCGAACTGAACCGCCCAGTAGACGGGAATCTCCGACCAGACGAGGATTCCCATTTTGTCAGCCAAGCGCGTCATGCGCTCGTCATGGGGATAATGCGCAAAGCGCGCATAATTGGCCCCGAGCTCTTTTATCCAGCCCAATAAGGTGCGCGCATCCTCTTCTGAATATGCCCTGCCCGTTCGATACGGCGCTTCCGCATGCACGCAGATGCCGCGCAGAAAGATGGGTTCACCATTTAGCAGTATCTGCGTGCCGCGAGTCTCGATCGTTCGAAAGCCGATCTCATCTTCGAGTGAATCCCGCCCTGCGCGAATTGTCACTCGATACAGCTTGGGATTCTCTGGCGACCACAACTGCAAGCCGCCTGCGTGAAACGTAATCTTCGCCCGTCCATCGGTGCCCATCGTTGCCGTCTGCGCCAGGTGCTGCTCGGGAATCTCTACAGTGACTTGCGCGCCCGGAGCCGCACCCTCTACGTGTACCCAGCCTTCGAGTTCCGTTTTGGTACCGCGTTTAAGCTGGAGGCTGTAGTCATCGATAAAAGCCTGCGGGACTTCGACCAGAGATACATCGCGCGTGAGTCCGCCGTAATTCCACCAATCCGTCTGCAGAGTAGGAATACCATCCGCGAGCCGTGTGCTATCGACGGCAATCACTGCGAAGTTGCCGCCATCGTGCAGGAGCTTGGTGACCTCGCAGTCAAACGGAGTAAAGCCGCCTTCGTGCTCGCACGCTTTCTGGCCATTGATCCAGACGTACGAGCGATAATTCGCCGCTCCCACATGGAAGAAGACTCGCCGTTCCGACGTGAGATGGTAATCGAAGTCTTTCTCGTACCAGATTGGGCCTTCGTAGAAAAAGAGCGAATCGCGTTGTGTATTCCAATCGCCCGGTACGTGCAAAGCGGCGGACCTGGAAAAGTCGTATTCAATCGGAGGTCCGCCGGGTTGCTGCTTTTCATTCTTAAAATAGCCGTTGTTGCGCAGCTTGCCGTGAAAGTCGTACAGCCCAGTTGCGTACGGATCGACGATCATGTGCCAGTCACCATCGAGGCTGACAGCCGGCCGATGATCAACATCGACTAGCAGAGTGGTGTTGCTTGACGCCGGGTCGCCTGTTTCGGCGTGCAGCGGCAGCAAGAAGCTGCCGATCAAGACTGCTACTAATACTTCAATTCCCCGCATCCATTCCTGTATGGTTCGCAAAGGTTCCTCCATCCACTCCATAAGGGCTAGGCCATTGAAAAGAGGCAGTTTACACCCTCGGTTACCAGCAAGCACGCGAGCAAGGAAATTTCTGGCGCAGCAGCAACCCAAGGGCCTACAATAAATATCGAAACGTTTTGGTAAATATCCGGAGAGATTTCATGAGCACCGTAAACAACAGCGCCGTCACTGAACCGCTTTCCAATATGGAACAGTGGGAAGACTTCCTTCAAGGTCGCTACAAAGAGGGCAAGTCGGAGTCGGAGTTCCGCCAATATGACGCGAAGGCGAATCCGGGTGTGGCTGAGTTCTACCGCCTGAATCATCAGCACCAGACGGTGAATTACGTGCTCGGAAAAGAGAAGCAGTACTTCGGCCTCCTGCGCGGCCGAAAGAGCGTGTGGGAAGCAGCCGAGTATCTGAATACGCTCGTCGATGACAGCGATCCTGATACCGACCTCACGCAACTCGAGCATCTGCTACAGACTTCCGAGGCCATTCGCCGCGACGGTCATCCGCGCTGGATGGTGCTGGTCGGCTTCGTCCACGACCTAGGGAAGTGTCTTTGCCTGTATGGCGAGCCGCAGTGGGGAGTAGTAGGCGATACATTCCCGGTAGGCTGCGCCTGGTCCGATCAGATCGTCTTCCCCGAATACTTCGCTGCCAACCTCGACGCAAAGGCGCCCGAATACCAGACCAAGTACGGAATCTACCAGCCAAACTGCGGCCTCGAAAACGTTCACATGTCCTTTGGTCATGATGGCTATATCGCGGAAGTGATGAAGCCGTATTTGCCTGACGAAGCTCTCTACATGTTGCGCTTCCATTCCTTCTACCCCTGGCATCGCCACGGAGCTTACAAGCATTTGGAAAACGAGAAAGATCGGGCAATGCTGCCGTGGGTACAGAAGTTCAATCCTTACGACCTCTATTCCAAAGGCCACACCAAGCCAGATTTGAAACAGTTGAAGCCGTACTATGACGAACTGTTCGCGGAGTTCCTGCCAGAAAAATTGGCGTGGTAGTTCTCAATGCTAAACGGATACTAGCGACAACTGAGGAGAAGTTTTTAGCCTCGAACAGCCCTTTCAAGGATTGTGTTTTCCTGCAGCAGGCCGAATGTCTGCTGCAGGAACCATCCCCTTACCCTCCAGAACGCTATAGAACTTATCTACCGCCAAATTCTTCATCGCATCCACAGTTCCCGAAGGCCAACGAATCTCAACAGAATCGATCTTTGTCGCCGATGCAAGGCCAAAGTGAATTCTGAGATCGTTTTGTGAGAGATAACTGCCGCCGCTGTGGACTTCATCCGTTTGCGTCATCCCGGCCGCAACGATCTTAATGCGAGCGCCGATTGCTGCACGATTGCTCTTTGTTCCAGCCAACTCGAAGCTGACCCAATGACGTCCGGGAATGCCATGGTTGCGCAGGATCATCGGCGACGAATCCAGGTCTTCGATCACCACATCCATGTTACCGTCGTTAAACAAGTCCCCCACGGCAAGACCACGTGAGACGCGCTTTTCGAGGAGAGCCGGACCTGCCTGCGAACTGGCGTCGCAGAACGTGTCGTTGCCCTGATTGAAGTTGAGGATTTTCGGCTGTTTATAGCCACCAGTTTGCGGCGAACTCTCCACCTGCGGATAAACGTGACCGCTTACCGTAATCAGATCGAGCCAGCCATCGTTGTCTAAATCGACGAAGGCCGTCCCCCATTTAACCCACGGTAAAGACGGCAACGCAACACCGGACGGGTAGGAGACATCTCTGAAATCGTAGTTACCGCCGTTTCGGTATAGAGTGTCGTAATCGCCCGAAAAATTCGTGGTATAGATCGAGGGCAGGCCGGAGTGATTGTAATCGCCGATGGCGATTCCCATTGATGCCTGTTCGGAACCGTCTTCACTGACCGCTGTTCCCGATTCGAGACCGATGTCGGTAAACTTGCCGTGGCCGTCATTGCGATAAAGAAAGTTGGGCGTGGAGTCATTAGCGATGTAGATATCCGGACGTCCCGAGTTGTTGAAGTCTGCCCAAACTACACCCATGCCGTAATAGCCAGCAGCATCTCCCACTCCCGCCGGCTTGGTGACGTCGGAAAACGTGCCGTCTCCGTTGTTGTGAAATAGCGAATCGCCGGCGCCTTTTAACCCGCGCGGTCCGCACTGCACATCGATGCCCGCATACTTGCAGGTAGCGCTGCTTCCGAATTCGGGAAGATCGTTGAGACGAAAATCGACATAGTTTGCGACCATCAGATCGACGAATCCATCATTGTCGTAGTCGCCGAATGCCGCACCCGTGGACCAGCGTCCATCTTTTACACCTGCCTTGCCGGTGACATCACTGAACGTGCCATCGCCGTTATTGCGATAGAGAACATTTCCGCCAAAGCAGGTCACGTAGATATCTGGCCAGCCGTCATTGTTGTAATCGGCTACCGCCCCGCCCATGGCGAAGCAAGGGGTTCCCACGCCTGCCTTATCTGTAACGTCAGTAAACGTTCCATCGTGATTGTTGTGGTATAGCGCGCTTCGGCTCTTTTGATTCTTGAGCGCCATGTCTACGCTGGGAGAATTCGTGAAGTAGATGTCCGGCCAACCATCGCGGTCGTAGTCGATCAGCAGGACGCC
The DNA here is from genome assembly GCA_035277605.1 of Terriglobales bacterium. Lineage (GTDB taxonomy): Bacteria > Acidobacteriota > Terriglobia > Terriglobales > Acidobacteriaceae > Gp1-AA112. Next base: position 7,502 of record DATEKE010000047.1, read on the forward strand.
TCCGCTCATCGACTCCAAAATATATTTCTTTTCCGGAGCGGCGGTGTGCTTGAACTCAATGCCCGATTTAGCGGTAACGTCGTCAAGCTGCGGAATTTGTCGATCATGACAAACAGAACGCTTTGCTCCGGGAGGAGGCGGACTGGGAGCCGGATGACCGCCCTGTCCGGTAAGCGATGGACTCATCAGCAGCGCGAAACCAAACAGCAGAACGCTTGTGAACGTCTTTCCGAGTCGCATGATCATTGAGGAGGTGCGGGCTCCGAGGATAGTGGGAGTTTTCTTCCGACCGTCTTGGCTTTGACCTGTTTATAGAGCGCCAATTCTCTGTCGGCATCCTGCAACCGGGCGGCTTTTCTGTACGCAGCCTGAAGCTGGTAGTGCACGTAGTCTTTTTCCGGAGCGGCACGCTCGGCTTGCTCCAAATGCCGAGTCGCATCTTCGATCTTTCCTTCTTCCAACAAAATCTTCCCGAGCTGATACTGAGCATCGGCGTGATCCGGATCCGATGCCACTAGCGCACGCAGCAACTCTATAGCCTTATCGCGCTCCGACTGGAGCAGATATGCGTAGGCCAGGTTGTACTTCGAATCGTTATCGTCAGGAGCGAGTTTAAGTTCGTTCTCGAATTCCGCCTGAGCATCGGCGGGACGGCCCTGATAGATTCGAGCGAGTCCTGCATTGTAATGAGCCTTTGCTATGGAAGGATTGATGCTCAGCGCGCGATGAAAATCATCGATCGCTCGCGCATAATCGCCAATTTGGCTCCACGTTTGTCCGACAAGCAAGAGCATGTCAGGAGGAAGCTGTCGAGTTTCGAGAACATTCAAGATCGCGGCAGACTTCTGCGTCTCGCCGATTTCGGCGAGCGATGCCGCCCAGGGATATGCAATCCCGATTGAGCTCGCTTGCGCATCGGTCAAGGAAGCAAACGTGCTCGCGGCTTCGTGATAAGCGTGGCTCGAGAAATACGCAATCCCAAGCATCTGACGTGCGGACGAATCTTTTGGATCGGTTTCCAGTTGCTTAGACAAGGACGGTATCGCCGCCTTGTAATTCTCAATCTTGAACGCGGCAACACCTAAATTGCGATTGGCTCCGGGAGTATCCGCCTGCCACTCTATTGCCTGCCGAAAATGCTCGAATGCGCTTGCAAACTCGCCGGTGCGTGCTTCCGAGGTTCCCAGATCGTTGAAGCTGCTGCCAAGAATCGTTCGCAGGTATTTTTCTTCCTGCTCTGCCTCCTGCTTTTCCTGATTGGTCAGCTTGGCCTTGGAAAGATCGAACTCGTCAGAGGCCTTGGCAAAAGAGACATCCAAAATCGCTTGCTGCTCCTGCTTTTCTTCCAAAAGCGGAACTACTGCTCCCATTCCGGGAGTGGTGCCCTCGGATGCGAGAATTCTGGAAACATTTTGCTGGCTGGCTTTTAACGCGGTATCCAGCAATTGCCGCGACTTCGCGAAATCTGCTTCCGCGGCTTCCCTTCTGCCGGACGCAAGCTCGATGCGTCCGAGAGCGATGTAGCCTCTGCGTATGTCGTAGTCGCTTCTGGATTCGTCAGAACCGGTAATTTGAATCGCGTTGCGAATGAGTGCTTCGGCTTTGGCATAGTCTTGCCGTCCATACGCATTCAAACCCATATAAAGAGGAGGCTCGGGCCAGTCTGGAAATCCTTCGGCAGCAATAGTTAAGTAGCGATCCGATTCCCCATATCGCTTTTCACCGGAGGCGAACATTCCCAGCAGATAGTTTGCAAGATAGTCCCTGCTGTTCAGTCCTAGTTCCTTCTGGAATAGGTCGCGCACCTCAAGCGTTGGCACCCACTCGTTTCTCATCAGTAGAAGCAGCCCTAAGAAGTAGTGTGCATGCGGCTCCTTGGGATCGACGGCGATTGCTCTACGAAACTCGCGTTCCGCATCATCCGGATACTCCTGTTCGCGATAGGCGCGTCCGAACATCAGATGAACATTGCCGGTATCGCCAAGGTTCTTGGCGATGTCCTGGAAAACTAACTGCGCCTTATCCTTCTTTTTCGCGGCCAGAAAGCAAATGGCGAGGTTGTACGCGGTCTCTGTATCGCCGCGCAGCTTCAGCGAATGCGCCAGGGTTTCTGCCGCCTTGTCGTACTGCTTCTGCTGCATCCACGCGCTGCCTTCAAGGCGCCAGGCAATTGCGTTGTTCGGATCAGAGAACAGAACTTTCTCGGCTTCTCCGAGGGCTTCGTCCGGCTTCTTGAGCTGAAGATATGCCACAGAGAGCCGCAGGTGCTTAGAGGGCACTTCTTCGAAGTTTATCGACTGCTGGTAAAGTCCGACCGCCTGAGCGAACGCACCTTCGACCATTCGCAATTCCGCAATCTGCTGCAGTCCAAAGGCAATCACCTTCTCCGCCGCCGCGCTGACCAACTTGGGATCGCCGCTCTGAAGCGCAGCTTTGGAAGCTGCAAGCCGCTTGTCTAACTCAACTTGCAATTGATCGCTGGTTCGTGTCTGGTTACTTGCGCGAGCAGAAGAATGTAGAGCGGGATCCGCGATGCTCTCGGGCGTTTTTTCGGTGCTCTGCGCGCCAGCACTCGGCAGCACAACAAGAAGGATGATGCTTAATAATTGCCAGAAGGAGTGGCCGAGAAAACGCGTTGGTGAAAGAAAGAGCCGATACGGCGCGCAACACACAGCCAAGTATTCCCTGGAGAGTGAATCAAAAATAAACGGCGGGACTTGTAAGGTCAAGTCCCGCCGTGAGTTTTCAGGAATCAAAAGATGAATTTGATTCCGTACTGGATTTCCCTTCCACCTTTGGTCAGCGTGGATTGACCAAAAGTGTTGGTGCCGCCGGTAAACGTTGTGTTCGTAATCAGGTTGTTGGTTGGGCTGCACGGCGCGTTACCGCAGGCGATTTTGTAGCTGCTCCCAAAGTTAGTATTGATCAAGTCACCCCGGAAATTGGGATGATTGAAAGCGTTGAATGCATCCAGACGGAATTGCACGCGCAGCTTTTCCAGAGGCTGGAAGTTCTTGTACAACGCAAGATCAAAGTCCACGTTGTTCGGACCCAGGCAGGCACCGCGGGGAGCGTTTCCGATGGTGCCGATTCTAAATCCGGTGAACGTGAAAGCTGCCGGATTGAAAATCTGATCGCCATTTCTCCCGGAAGTGCAGGACACACCAGGAACAACGTCCGGACGCAGGTTGTTGGTGTAGCCCGTTCCCGAGAGACTGCCGAGGGATGTTCCGCCGGCGTCGCTTGGATTAACAGCAAAGATGGTGGTCGAGTTGCCTTGCTCCGCCGTGGTGATGGTGTTGAATTCCCATCCACCCAACGTGCTTTTCACAAACCCGTTCGCGTCATTCAGTTTCGGCAGATAGAAGACAGCATTGGCTACGAAAATGTTCGGACGATTGATCGTTGAGTTCCCGCGATCCAAACGCGTGTTGCTGAGGTCGGTGAACGCCGGCGGGTTAATTCCACCGGACGAATCGTCCAGGGCGAACGTGGCAATCGAATGAGACCACGTGTAGGAGAGTTGCAGATTGGAATGGTTTCCGAAGCGTGATCGGAACAACACCTGCAGGGCGTTGTAATACGAATCGCCATTCCGGCTGAAGAAGCTGATGGTGCCGTAATTGGGAGCAGGACGCAGCTTGTTCACGTCACCCCCTTGGGTGAGAAACGCCGCTTGCACTCTGCTTGCCGTCGGCACTTGATTCAAATCGTAGTAGCTGGTCAAGTGAATGCCGCGGTTGCCCACATATGCGAGTTCAATCGAGGTATCTCTAGCCAACTGCTGCTCGACCGAGAAGTTCCACTGCCAGGAATTCGGCGTGACACCGCGCGGGTCCTTGCCGTGCGCGCCGGAACCGCCCAAAATGGCGGGAGTCAACGCCGGAGCTGAATCCAATGGCCGGTTAAGGGTGGCCGTTAGGGCAAACGGAGCTGTATTGTTCAGCCCAACCTGCGGGCTGACACGCTCCCGTTGGTAGAACTGGCCGACGCCCGTTCTGATCGCCGTCTTTCCGTTTCCAAACATGTCCCAAGCGATGCCGAGACGAGGCGCAATGTCGTGATCGTTGTTGTTTACCAGCGCATTGTTAACTCCCGGCGTACCCGCGCTGAAGTTGGTGCCGTACTTCTGATTGGCGACGCTGCAGAAGTTTGTACCCGGAACAATCACAACTCCATTGCAAAGATCCGACGCTGGCTTGTTGGGATCATAGGCAGCAAGGCTGAAAGAGGCCATGCGCCCGTCGGCAGCGTACGGTTCGCGGAGGAACGACCAGCGAAACCCATAATCCAGCGTCAGATTGCGCGTGGCTTTCCAAGTGTCGCCTACATAGAACTCGTAGTCGCGCCAGCGTCCCTGGTCGGTTGGATTAATGTCCTGTTCGGGAACGTTTGCGAAGACCGATGACGGGGTGAGCAAGGTAGCAAGAGCATTGCCTGTTCCGCGAGTGACCGCCCAATCCTGAGCGGAACCGAAGGTGGGCTGATCCTGACCACCGTACTGATCCTCATTCTTAGAGTTGTAACTGAGATATACACCCGCCTTATAAGTGTGATTTCCATGGACCTTCGACATATCGTCGCGGATGGCATAGAGGTCCATGTTGTTTCCATACGGAGCAATCGACCAGATATTTGGAGCTCCGAAATTGGCATACGGAGCGAAGGCTCCGCCCCAGAAGGTTGGCGTTCCGCCGGCGAGCTTCCCATTTTTCGGAAAGACCGTCGGAATCGCCTGATTCATCTGTGCAGCCAAGGCAGCATTGGTTCCACCCACCGTCGTGATGATCGCGTTTCCGGAATACGAGAATTGCGCTTCATTCACCAAAGTGTTTGTAACTGTAGTCGTCAGCTTGGCCACCGCACTCTTCGAGGGCTGCTTCCAATTACCTTCGATTGCCGGGAAGGGATCTTCTCCCCACAATCCTGACGGAGCGTCGTTGGGGAAATCATTCCACCAGTGGTCCTGCGTGTAACGGAAAGTGGCTGCGTTTTTCGCAGTGACGTTCCAATCAACCCGCGCATTTTCCTGCCGGTAGTAGAGTGGCGATCCCAGCGAGGCGAACCAGTTATTTCCTCCGGTCGCCGCCGATGGCGTAACGTTAGGCAGCGGAAGTTCCTGCGCGATCAGCAGACCGGCAGGGCTAGGATTGGCAATCTTGAACGGATTGCCTGGCGCTTGATCTGCAGGCAACAGATTGGGCCTGGTGGCGCCGCAATTGAGCGCGCCGCTGAAGTCCCCGGCGCGCTCTGCCGCTGACGGAACGCAGTTCTGTCGAGTGAAACCGCGAATCTCTCGATTGAGTTCCTCGCTATAGAAGAAGAACAGCTTGTCCTTTTTGATCGGACCACCTAGCGCCAATCCCAAGTCATTGCGCCGAAGCTCATCTTTGCCGTCGTTGGGGAGACTCAGTCCCTGAGCTTTGATTGCCGCGTCGTGACGAGCGGCAAAGTATTCGTGAGAGTTCAGAAAATCGTTGCGGCCATCGTAGCTTACCGAGCCGTGGAACGTGTTCTCTCCACCACGCGTCACGATGCTGACCACTGCTCCAGAGGCGTCGCCATATTCCGGCCCGTAGGAGTTGCGCAGCATCTTGAATTCGGAAATTGCATCGAGTGAGGGATACACCAGAATCGTTCGGTTTGAACCGACGTCGTTGTTATTCGCTCCGTCAACAAGAAACAGGTTATTGGTAGTTGGGTTCCCGTTAACTGAAAAGTCGACGCCGGCGAGCAAGCCTTTGTTGATGGTCGAGAAATTGTTCGCCGCTGAAACTCCCGGCTGCAACTGGGTGAGTTCGACAAAACTGCGGCCATTGAGGGGGAGTTCCCTCACCTGCTGACCATCGACCACTTCGCCAAGAGATGCGCTATCGGTCTGCACCTGAACCGCATTCGCCTCGACATTTACGACTTCCATGGTTCCGCCAGGCGTTAACTTTGCGTCGGCACGGCGGGTGCTGGCGACGTTCAACACAACGTTATTTGCCTTGTACTCCTTAAACCCGGCATTTTTGATGGAAATGGTATAAACTCCCGGATCCAAATCGGGAAACGTGTAATTTCCCTGAGCGTCAGTCGTGGCTTGACGCGTGGCTCCGGTTCCGGCATTCGTGGATGTGACCGAGGCGCCGACAATAGCGGCGCCGGTGGGATCCGTCACCGTTCCGGTAATTGTGCCGCTGGTTTTCTGTGCGTAAAGGGCGGAGCCCATCAGGAGAACTGAAAGGACAAGTGACAGCACGCGTGCGCTGGTGCGCATACAAATCCTCCGATCGAAGAAGTGAACTGCAAGATTCAAACGGTCTGATTGGCCGATTTCTCAGTTCGCACGGACTGAGTACGCCTGCCACAATCCAACAAATCGATTTAGTAGCGGCAGTCGGCGTAATTAAGCTGCATGGCAGGACGGGTTGTCAAGACTTTTTTCTTCTGATGACCGTCTGGACCCGCCTACGAAGCCCGGTACTTATGCGTCGGTCCCAGCTTCGTGATGCAGTCCGGCTGTGAATCCATTTCCGCAAAGTTTCCCCGGAGTTAAGCCTCGAAGCGCGCAGTTCCCATTGTGCTAACATCACCTCCACTGGCAATTTTGCTGGGAGGAAGTCATGTCAGATAACGACAGCAGCAGCATTGGATGGTTCCTTGCAGGTCTTGGACTGGGTGCCCTGGTAGGCGTCCTGTATGCTCCCAAATCGGGCCGCGAAACGCGCGATACAATCCGGCAATCGGCCACTGAAGGTCGCGACTATATCGCCAATCGCGGCCAGGAATTCAGAGGGCAGGTGGATACCTGGGTAAAGAAGGGCAAAGATGCGGTTGGCCGTTCTAAGGATCAAATCTCATCCGCAGTGGAGGCTGGGCGCCAGGCCTATCGCGAAGCTGTCGAACCCAAGAGCTAACCGCACCTCGGTCCATTGCACCGCGCGATGGATCAAGTGCATCTCCGCATGAACTCCAACCTCTTAACCGCCTTTGTTGCGATTACATCTGCGGCTGTCGTGCTGCAGATGCTGATTCTGGGCGCTATCTATCTCACGATTCGGCGCACAACTTCGCAGATGGAGAGCATTGCGCTCGATGTGCAGCGGCGCGCTACTCCTCTGATTGAGAACGCGCGCGATATCGTCGCCGACGCCACGCCGAAGGTGAAGGAAATCACCTCGAATCTGGCCGAGGCCTCCGCCAATGTGAAGCGGCATGCTACAACGCTCGGCGATACCGCCGTTGAAATCGCAGTTCGCGCTAAGAATAAGGTGGTTCAGGCGGACGACATGGTCACCCGCACTCTTGAGCGCGTTGAAAGAACCACGGGCGCGGTGCAACATTCAGTGCTCTCACCCGTGCGGCACGTCAATGGCATTCTCAACGCCATTACCGTCGGGATTGGCTCGCTGCTCAATCAAAAGCGCGAGACAAAGAATCAGCAGAGACGCGGCGCCAGCGACGAAGGCATGTTCGTTTAATTAGTGTCATTCGCTTTCTATTCGGGAATCTTAAGAAATTGTCATCCCTCGCTCTGCCGCATAGCTTTTTCCCAAAACATGTCGTGGCCTTTGCAGGAGCGAGGGATCTGCTGTCCGGTACTCTCGCGCAAGGAACGCAGGTCCCTCGCGCAGCAAAACCGTGAAGATGTAAATGAATGAGATTTCGCGGCCGCGCGAGGGATGACAATTGGCTAACGGAGTGGGCTCGAGAAACGGACCCAGCGAGAAGCGAAACCTACTTCTCTCTCCCCACTACAAACTCAGGAATCCACAAGAGGGCGCGTTTGATTTCGCTGTCGGGAAATGGAGCGATGGCGCGGCGCGACTGTTCCGCATGTTCATTGGCGGATGCCATAGCGTATTCGACTGAGCCATAGCGTTCGAGAATCGAAACGACATCTCGATGCGCCACGTTCGCGAAGCAGCGCTCGTCGAGAACGGTTTCAATCAGCTTGCGTTCCGATTCGGTACAACGATCGAGCGCGTGAATTACCGCCATAGTGACTTTGCCTTCGCGCAGATCGCTCGCAACCGGTTTGCCCAGCACATCTTCAGAGGCTGTGAGATCGAGGACATCATCGATGATCTGAAACGCCAGGCCGAGGTTTCTACCGTACTCTCCCAGGCGGTCTTCATCATCCGCGCTGGCGCGGCCGAGGACGGCACCGAGTTTCATCGAGACAGAAAATAAGCAGGCCGTCTTGCGGTAGATGAGGTCGAGGTGCTCGGCCTGGCTGATGATCCGACCCAAGCGTTCCATCTGCATGAGCTCGCCTTCGACCATCTGTTGGGTGAGTCCAATGAGCAGGTCGAGTACTCTGAAGTTGTGTTCTTCGAGGGCGATCTTGAAGGCCTGCATGTAGAGCCAGTCGCCGGCGAGAACGCATTTCGAATTCCCCCATTGCGTGTTGGCTGATGGACGTCCGCGGCGGGTGAGCGCTTCGTCGATGATGTCGTCGTGCACGAGCGTGGCTGTGTGGACAATCTCCACCACCGATCCGAGCCGAACGGCTCCCTGCCCTTCATAGCCGCAGAGTTTTGCGGCCAGCAGGAGCAATGCAGGACGAATGCGCTTGCCTCCGCCTTCGCGCAGGTATTCGCCAATTTCAGTAATGACGGCAACGCCAGAAACCGCATCGCGCTCGAACTCGCGCTCAATGGCGAGCAGGTCGTCGCGCAGAAGATCGAATACCTCTTTCGCCGCGACGCTGGCCGGAGTACTCATGCTAGTTGGACCTGTAATTGGTGAACTGCATGTCAATGCCGAAATCCTTATTGCGCAGCATCCCGATTACCTGCTGCAGCGTGTCGCGATCCTTGCCGCTCACGCGCACGGTATCACCTTGAATCGAAGCTTGAACTTTTACCTTCGAGTCTTTGATTACCTTGACGATTTCGCGCGCCTTCTCGATGGGAATCCCCTGCTGCAGCGTGATTTTCTGGCGCACGGTCGATCCCGCTGCCGGCTCGATCGCCTGGTATTGCAATCCTTTCAGCGGCACTTGGCGCTTCACCAGTTTCGTCTGCAGGACGTCGGTTACTGCCTTGAGTTTGTACTCGTCGGCCGAGGAGAGCACGATTGCCTCCTTCCCTTCCATACCGATGTCTGACTTCGAGTCCTTTAAATCAAAGCGCGTGTGAATTTCTTTGAGCGCCTGCTGGATGGCATTCGCCACCTCCTGCAGGTCGATCTTACTCACCACATCAAATGAATTTTCAGAGGCCATAGAGGATTGTGTAGCAGTCTAGCTTAATAGGTTCTGCGGCGGGATGCACCTGTGGCGCGAATCGTCGCGCTGGGAAAGGAGCAGCAGAGTGGACGGCGGGAGATTAGGTCGTACTGGATTTCGCGATTACGTCATTTCGCGATTTCGCGATTGAAAAGCACACCCTCCAGCAATGTCAGAATTGCGAAATTACGACAACAAGTGCAAGGGCACACTTCAAGGCGGGCATTGCAGGATATGCTGGAGCAGACGCCGTCCTATGAGGCCTCTTGTTTGTGCAAGTCCTCTGCGGTGGCGGCAGTTTTTGGGCCCATTTTGGACTGAGCTGCGTGCATCGCGCGCTGCGCCTGCACGATCTTGTGCACTACGCCTTCGCTGAGGCCAAAACGGCGAGCGATATCGGGCGGACGCACACCCATCTCGCGCAGCCGGAAGATTTTTTGTCTTTCGACGTCTGTGAGTCGGAAAATCGCCTTGATCATAGAGCGCCGACATTCTGCACACAGCACTGGAAATTGTGCAGAGGGTCGGAACCCGCGAAGTAAATAGCGTGCTGCATCGTTCGTTCTATAGCTGGAGTGGACGTGGGTGGACGACTGGACCCTTGCACGCTTTCCTTCAATTGAGCCTTCGGCAGGAGATCGCGCAGAACATTCGATTGACATTTCTTCGCTGCGACAGGCAAACTACCGATTCAATTCAACAGGCGTATTTCCATGCAATTCGGGGTTTTGCGGGGAGCTATACTGTCGCTTCGGAAAAGCAATTCATGACCTTAGAGCGGGTCTCATACACGCTGGACTCCACACTCGACAGCGTAAATAAGGCAGAACAGACGGCCGAAAAATTGGCGTCCAAAATGCCTTTTGATGACGAAGATTGCCATCGAATCGCAATGGCTGTGCGTGAAGCGGCGGTGAACGCCGTGCTTCACGGCAATGCCTACGATCCGAAGAAGAAGATGATGGTGTCTTTTGAGAATACGGGCGAGGCCCTGGTGATCACGATTTCCGATCAGGGACGCGGATTGCGGGAAGAAGATATTCCCGATCCGCTGGCGGAAGAAAACCTGCTCAAGCAATCGGGACGCGGCATCTTCTTAATTCGCTCATTCATGGACGAGGTTCGCTTCCGCAACCTGGAGCCTGGAACAGAAATCACGCTGATAAAACATACCGGCCATTCCACAGAGGGGGCCTCGGAGGGACGACAGTGACAATGAAATCAAACAGCCGTCGCGTTGACGGCGTGACCATTATGGATCTCAGCGGACGTATCACCCTCGGCGAAGGCAGTGTCATGCTGCGCGACCAGATCCGCGAGCTACTGGGCAAAGGCGAAAAGAAGATCCTCTTAAACCTCGGCGATGTCACCTACATCGACAGCTCCGGCATCGGCGAGCTGGTGAGCGCCTTCACGACGGTTCGCAATCAGGGGGGGGAGCTCAAGCTGCTGAACCTGACCAAGAAGGTCCATGATCTGCTCCAGATCACAAAGCTTTATACGGTCTTCGACGTCAAAGACGATGAAGCTTCTGCTATCAAAGCATTCACGAAGTAGACCTTCGTTTTGAGTCTCTCCCTGTCCGCACCAAACGAACCGGGCGGGGAGACTCACGCTGTTCCGGCACTTCCCTCCCATACCCCCGCAGTTTTCGCGTTCTTGCGTTCCGATCGGTTGCGAATTTCAGGTGGTGGAGAACGAAGTTCCCCATCTTTGACACGCGCTAATCTGCGGATACTATGCTTCCAGCACACCCATGCCCCGCAGGAGCTTGAGAACGAGAGCGAAGAACGCGAAACATCATGTAACCATTCGCGAGGTGGCCAAGGCTGCCGGCGCTTCTGTCTCCACAATATCCGCGGCCCTGAATAACTCCGACTATGTCAGCGCCGAGATGCGTAGCCGCATCGAAGAGGCAATCAAACAGCTGAAGTATCGCCCGAACGATCTGGCGCGCGGGCTGCGGCTGCAGAAAACCCATTCGATTGCCATTATTGTTCCCGATCTCTCGAACAACTTCTACGTCGATCTGGTACGTGGAGCGAAGGACTACTCCTCCTCAGTGAACTACACCATCCTGATCGGCGACTCTCGCGAGAGCTGGGACGAGGAACGAAATTACCTTGACTCCTTTCATCGCCGTCGGGTAGATGGGATCATACGAGTGCCCGCGGCCGAAGCGGTTTCTAAGAGACTTAAGCCCATATTGGGAAATCTTCCACTCGTCTATGCCGATCGCTACCCTGTCGCAGGGGACGGCGCGATTGGCCGCGTCGGTGTTGACAATACTCTGGCAGCAGATAAAGCGACGCGCTACTTGCTGAGTCTGGGGCATCGCAAGATCGGCATCATCTCGGGCGACACATCCAGCGGAACGTCGGCAGAGCGACTGAAAGGCTTCCTTCAGGCCATGCGCGGCGCAAAAATCAAGCAGGACCGGACGCTGATCCACTCCGGCCACAACGACATGGATAGTGGACATCATCATGCCATGCAGTTGCTCGAGGGAACGCCGCGTCCAACCGCGATTTTCTGCACCAACAACATGATGGCTCTCGGCGCCCTCGCAGCCATTCAGGAACTCGGGCTGGGGTGTCCGGATGAAATCAGTTTGCTCGGCTTCGACGATTTCTATTGGTCAACGCTGCTGCGTCCGCGATTGACGGTTGTGCGGCAACCGGCGCGCGAGCTTGGCACAGTCGCAGCGCGCCTGCTCATCGATCATCTGGAAAAACGAGCAAAGAATGTCAGTCCGGTTCTGCTGGCTACGGAACTTGTGGTCCGCGACTCCTGTGGTCCGCCGAAACATATTGGCGATTAACCCGGAACACGGCCGGTCATGAACGATCGGACTCTGCCACTCACTTGCTTTCCGGCTATGATGCAATGCGAACGAGAGCAACACATCTGTGATGAGTTGGAAATTCAGAAATTCTTATCGCGCCGGAACTCTCGTTTTCATAGCCGCGTTTTCTCTTGCCGGTTTTTCGCAAAAAACTCACGTCCGCAAATCGCAACAGCCCACTTCGCCGGTGGCGCCTCCTCCGCCTGCCAGGGAAATCGTGCGCCGCGCCATGCAGCGCGACCTCTCCAATTGGGAGCAGGAGAAGAACTACACCTTCATTCAGCGCATTGAGCAGCGAGAGTTGAATGCCGGCGGCAGCGTTAAATCCAACAAATCCGAAACGGAAGAGATTGTCTTCCTGTACGATCAGCCCTACGCCCACCTCATCAAACGCAACGATCAGCCGCTCTCAGACGCCGAGGCACGCAAAGTTGAGAAGAAGCTGAACGATACGATGGAAAAGCGTCGCACCGAAACTCCTGCTGAACACGAGAAAAGACTCGCGGAGTTCGAGAAGCGCCATCGTGAAGAGCACGAGTTCCTGCTTGAGGTGCCAGACGCATATGACTTTCGCATTGTCGGCGAGGAGACGTTGAACGGACGTGCAGCCTATGTGATCAGCGGAGAACCAAGGGCAAACTTCCGGCCGAATCTTAATGCGGCGAGAGTGCTGCCAAAGCTGCGTCCAAAGTTATGGATCGATAAAACGGAATTCCAATGGCTGAGGATGGACGCCGACGTAATCGACACGATCACCTGGGGAGGCTTTCTGCTGCGGCTGCATCCCGGTTCCCATATTGAAATCGAACAGACGCTCGTGAATAACGAAGTCTGGCTACCTCTGCATGCGCGCATCGGCTTTGACGCGCGCGTGGCGCTGGTGAAACCGATCCGACTCGACATCGATGCCGTCTTCAGCGATTACAAGAAGTTCCGCGCAGAGTCGAAGATTATTTCTGTAGAGGAGGTTCAGCACTAGTGAAACGGCGTCCTATAGGCGTGAGCGTGATCGCGTTCTTCTATTTTCTCGGCGCTGCCGGATACACGGCTCTGCTGATGGCCTGGTTATTTGCTCGACTATCAGTAATCGGGTTTATCGAAAACGCAACGCCATCCGCCGAGCTGGGACCGACGCTCCTGCTGGATTTTCCAGGAATCGTAACCACCTACTTCGTTGTCATGGTGGTGTTCTGCTGCTGGGTTGGTGTTGCGCTCTGGAAGCTGCAGCGCTGGGCATGGTTTGTGACTTGCGCTTTCGTCGTTCTCTCGTTCGTATTGGACGTCAGCCTCTTCGCCCGTATGTTTCGCCATCTTCCACCGGTACTGCTGGTACTCGGTATTTTGCGGTTTTGTTTTCTGATCCTGATCCTCGTCTATTTCAATCGCACGAGCGTGCGCAATGCCTTCGGGCTCGTTCGGTCGAACTCCGCAGTGAGTTCTACCAGCTGAGTCGCCCTCCATCACAAACCTTAACGTCTGCCCTGGCTTGGCTTCGATAGTCTGTGAGTTTCGCCTCGTTGCGAATTCTTGCGTCTGCATTGCAGAATGCGAAGGGCTGTTGTCAGCCTGTTTTTCCTCGGAGGAACATGACATGCGTCGGTTGATCGTTCGATTCTTTTCTATCGCGGCAATTGTTTCGGCAAGTTGGAGCGGCCTGTACTCCCAAGAGCAGCATGCGGGTGACTACACCAATGGCGCTTCGTATTTCCCATCTGTATTAGGTCCTTATAAGGCGCACCACGTCGCCGAGCCAAACCTTACCAACTCCGCGCGAATCAATACGCTGGTCCAGAATGGGAATATCATGCTGTCACTCGACGACGCCATCACGCTGGCGCTCGAGAACAATCTTGACCTCGTCATTGCCCGCTACAATCTTCCAATCGCCGACACGGATATTCTGCGCACCAAATCGGGCGCAAACGATCGGGGTGTGAATACCGGAATCGTGCAAGGAACGCCAGGAGCAGGCGTTGCCGGTATCGGCGGCGGTACGGCGGGTGGCGGAGCCGGCGGAACTGTTGCCGCCGCAGGCGGAGCAGGCACCGGAACCGGGGGACTGGTTTCGTCGACGCTCGGCGTTGGACCGCCTATCGATTCCTTCGATCCTCTCCTCACCTCGACTGTGGGATATCAGCACACCAACACGCCGCAATCAAACACAGTCATCAGCGGCGTCCCTTCACTTCTACAGGGCACCGGGGAGGAAAATTTCGGATATCAGCAGGGCTTCTCGACCGGCACCCTGCTGAATGTCACGTTCAACAATTCGCGCTTGACTTCGAACAGCACGCGCACCTTTCTCGTTCCGCAGCTCAATTCCAATTTCCTGATCCAGGGACGCCAGCATCTGCTCGAAGGCATGAGTCTGGCGTCGAATCGGCGGTTCATCACCATCGCTAAGAACAATCGCGAGATCGCCGACGAAGCCTTTCGGCAGCAAGTGATCTTCACCGTGACGCAGATCGAAACGCTGTATTGGAATCTCGTTACTACCTACGAGGACGAGAAAGCCAAAGAGCGTGCCCTCGCGTCTGCCCAGCAGCTTGAGGCGAACAATCGCAAGCAGGTGCAGGCCGGCACGATCGCGCAAATTGAAATTGTCAATGCGCAAGCGCAAGAGGCCGCGAGCCAGCAGGCGCTGATCACCTCGCAAACGAACCTGCAACTGCAGCAGCTCCTGATGAAGAACGCAATTACGCGCAACGAAAACGATCCAGTGCTCGCGAATGCCGGAGTCATTCCCACTGACCGCATCCAATTGCCCGCTTCGGAACCAGTGGTGCCGACTCAAGATCTGGTCAATCAGGCCTTGCAACATCGTCCTGAATTGGCACAGGCCCGAATCGATCTAAGTAACCGTACGATCAGCAAACGCGCAGCCCGCAATGCTCTGCTGCCGACAGTGGACCTGGTTGCCAATTACGGCGGAACCGGTCTAGCGGGCGCGTTGAACCCAAACTTCACGTCGACGGGAACACTCAGCCCGCCCAACAATGGCGGATACTTCGATGCTCTTACGGCCAGCACAAGCCATCCTACTTACTTTGCAGGAGTGAGCGTCAATATCCCAATTCGGAACCGCGCAGCTCAGGCAGATCAGATTCGCTCCGAACTCGAGTATCGGCAGGCGGAAGTACGGCTGCAGCAGCTCGAGAACACCATAGCGATCGATGTCCGCAACGCGCAGTTTGCGGTGCAGCAGAATCGCGCTGCAGTCGACGCTGCGCTGAAAGCTCGTGAATACGCAACGCAGAGCCTCGATGCCGAACAGAAGAAGCTAACTCAAGGCCTGAGCACCACTTACAACGTACTCACGCAGATGAGCAACGTTTCTACCGCAGAATCGAATCTGGTAAATGCGATGTCTAACTACGAATCTTCGAAACTGCAGCTGGATATCGTCACTGGCCGCACACTCGAGACACTTGGCATCAATATCGAAGATGCAGAGACTGGAAACGTGACTCACATGCCTCATTCTCCGTATGCGGTGCGTGGAAACGACATCGTTACGCAACCCGTACCTGCATTTCAGCCGCAGCAAACGGGTGTCGCGCCGCAGCCGAAAGGCGAGTAGATCGCATCGGGTACAATGACACAGCCAAACCACCAACGACGAATGGGTCACAACCAGGTCAGTTTGTCTTCCACCTTGCTTACGATCGACGAACCGGCTCCTCCAGCAACAGCGAACACTTCCCTGTCTACCCAGATCGTCCGTTTTGGCGTCGTCGGTGCCATCAACACCGTCGTCGACCTCGCCATCCTTAACCTGCTCATCTACGTTACGCACACCGGTCAACGGGGAGCCATGTTTGCGCTCTTCAAGACAGTCGCATTCGTCTGCGCGGTTGTGAACAGTTACTGGATGAATCGCTCGTGGACGTTCAAGCGAGTGACTGCAAAAACTTCCATGCTTGAAGGCTCTCAGTTCCTTTTCGTCAGCGTGCTGGGTGCGATCGTCAACGTAGGAAGTTCCTGGTATGTGGCTACTTACACGCGTCCTCTTTCGGGAATCGAGCCGAAGTGGTGGCCGTCGTTGGCGGCGCTCGTGGGAACCGCTTTTTCACTGGCCTTCAACTTTCTGGGATACAAGTTCTGGGTCTTTGCGCACAGAAAGCGCTAAATGCCGCAACCGAACTGCCGACGATGGTCGGTGGGTTTGCGCGTGCGCGGAAAAAAGAAACAGAGGAGCGGTGATGAGCAGATGTGCCGCTTTTTACGCTGCGAATGATATCAAGTCGATTCCGTGCTCAATTCACAGTTCAAGTTCCCATGTTTCGCTTACCAGATCGGCTCCAAATGCGCGCTGCGATTCTTCTTTCACCAGGTTGAATCCAGCTTCTCGATACAGCTTGCGCGCGGCCAGAAGACAGCTTTGGGTCCACAGAGTCAGCTTCCCGTATCCGCACTGCTGCGCAAATTCTATGCATTCGCGCACGAGCTTGCGACCGATGCCAAATCCGCGCGCATGCGGTTCTACTAGAAGTAACCTGAGCTTGGCAATCTCCTCCGTATATTTCACCAGGAAGATCGAACCGACAGATTCGCCGTCAAGCTCCGCGATCCAGCAGCGTTCCCGACTGGGATCGAAATTCTTGATGAACTGAGCTGCAACTTCGGCAACTAAGGCCTCGAAACTTTCGTCCCAACCATATTCCTGAGCGTAGAGGATCCCATGCCGATGGATCACCCAACCGATGTCCCCGGGCCGATGCGACCGGAGCCGCACGGCGGAGCTGCCAGCAGTCGCGCTCGCAAACATCTCTTCAACTCGCCGCAGCGATTGAATCAGCTTTTGCTGGAGCGCCTGGGGAATCCGATCCAACATCTCAACAACCTGCTCGCTCGATTGACGGTCGAGAGACTGGAAGACGGATCGACCTTTCGCCGTCAGTCGAAGCTGAATATTCCGAGCATCGAGTTTCGAGCGTTCGCGCGTTATTAGCCTGGCGCGTGCAAAGCGGTTCAGGATTCGGCTCAGGTATCCGGCATCCAGGCCAAGATCCTGGCCGATCTCCCTGGCTGTGCAATCTCTGCGGTGCGCCAATTCAAACAGGGCTCGAACCTCCGTGAGTGAATATTTGCTGCCCAGCAGCTTTTCATTCAGCACGCCAAGTTGCCGCGTATAAAACCGGCTGAATTGGCGCACCGCCTGCACCCGTTGCTCAAGAGCGGCGTTCTGCATGTGATTACTATTTCGTCTGATACTTGACTCTGTCAACTATCTTTCATGCTCACGTCTAAGTAGTCCCGGAATTTTCTGGTCCCCATAGCCGTTGGTGCAGCAATGAATGGATCTGTGGTTCCCGCAGAAATGATTACATCTGTTTGCCCCCGGTTACCTTCTAACGGAACAGGTCCGTCTGGCCTTACTACCTTCCCTGGAGCACTCATGGCATTTCCGAAAGTTGTGGTCGTGACTGGCGCGTCTGCTGGAGCGGGACGCGCGACGGTTCGTTTGTTCGCAAAAAAAGGAGCCAACGTCGCGCTGATCGCACGCGGGCACGACGGTCTTGAAGGCGCGAAGCGCGAAGTGGAGTCCTATGGACGTCGCGCGCTGGTGCTGCCTACCGACGTTGCCGATGCTACTGCCGTAGAAGAAGCGGCCGAGAAGACCGAATCGGAACTCGGCCCGATCGACGTCTGGGTCAATGTTGCTATGGTTTCCGTCTTCTCTCCTTTCATCGAGATGACAGCCGAGGAGTTCAAGCGTGTGACCGAGGTGACCTATCTCGGATACGTGTACGGCACAATGTCGGCACTGCGGCGCATGCACAAGCGCAATCGCGGCACCATCGTGCAGGTCGGATCAGCTCTGGCCTATCGCAGCATACCGCTGCAAGCTGCTTATTGCGGCGCCAAGCACGGCATCGTCGGCTTTACTGATTCGCTCCGCTGCGAACTGGTGCACAACAAGAGCAAAGTCCGACTCACCGTGGTACACATGCCGGCGCTCAATACTCCGCAGTTCAGTTGGGTAAAGAGCCGCCTGCCGCGTAAGCCACAGCCCGTGCCTCCCATTTTTGAACCGGAAGTCGCAGCTGAAGCGATCGTCTACGCTGCTCGGCATCCCCGGCGCGAAATCTGGGTGGGCGCGCCCACGGTAGCGGCAATTACCGGCCAGAAGTTCATTCCGGGAATTCTCGACCGCTACTTGGGTAAAACCGGCTTCGACTCGCAGCAGTACGACGGGGCCGCCGATCCAAATCGGCCCAACAATTTGTGGGAGCCTCTGCCGGGCGATCACGGTGCCCATGGCGATTTCGACACTCGCGCCCACCAGCGGAGCTGGCAGCTCACTCTCGATCTGAATCGCCGCTGGATTGGGCTCGGATTAGTGGCAGCAGGAGCAGCCGTAGCCTTGATCAAGAACAACGACAAGGCGGCTGAGGTTGTTGACAAGGTAAAACAAAAACTGGCAGCGTGAGCTGCGCAATA
>DATEKE010000048.1:0-12252 GCA_035277605.1 Terriglobales bacterium
CACTCCCGGCAGCGCACGTATGCGCTCCATGAATGCGTCCTGAAAATTTCTTGCGCGCTGCGTGTCATACCCTGAAGCCATCAAATTAACTGCCGTGTTCAACACTCCGTCCATGGCAAAGCCCGGGCTTCCACTGCGAATTCTAGTAAGGCTCAAAACAACGAGACTCGCGCCTACCAAAAGCACAAAGCTGAGCGCTACCTGGACGACAACAAGGCCGGCGCGAACGCGCGAGCCCCCGCGTGAACCGGCCACAGTTCCCGATTGCGATTTGAGTGCTGAAGCGATGTCTACCTTCCGGCTTTCGAGCACGGGTACGAGCGCGAACAGCACGGTAGTGATCACGCAGATGCCGACAGTGAGGACAAGCACTCGCCAATCTATGCGGCCCGGCATAAAGATAGGAACGCCTCGTGATGGAATCAGGAACGCCATCACGTTTCGGCACCAATAGGCGAGCACGACTCCGCCTAAAGCGCCGATCGCGGAGAGAATCAGGCCTTCCGTGAAAAGCTGTTGCAGTATCCGGCTGCGCCCGGCGCCAAGCGCAAGACGCGCAGTAATCTCATGGCGACGTGCGATAAATTTGACCAACAGGAGATTGCTGACATTCGCACATACGATCAGCAGCACAAAGGCGCCGATGCCCAGCGAGATGCCCAAAGTGGGAAGCATAAGCGACGAGCCATTGAACGGCGCCTTCCACAGCGGCAGCAGCTTGATGCCTCGACCTTTATCAATGCCTGGATAACTGTTTTCCAGCCGCTGTGCGATCGCCGACATTTCAGCTTGCGCTTGCTCCGCGGTCACGCCTGGCTTCAATCGAGCAAACCCTTCGATCCAGCGCTCGCCGCGATTTTCCAGCTTGTACCCGCCGGGTTCGAATCTCTCCTGCATGGAGATCGGAACCCAGAATTGCCAGGAATATCCGACGAACGTTCCATAAAAGCCCTTCGGCGCGACTCCAACGATCGTGTGCGGCAGCCCATTGAGCATCTGCGTTTTGCCGACGATGTTGGGATCGCCGTGAAACCGGCTCTGCCATAACTGGTAGCTGATAACGGTTACGGGATGGGCATTGCGGCCGTAGTCTTCTTCCGGACGGAAGCCGCGTCCCAGAATGGGAGGCACGCCCATGGCGTCGAAATAGTTTGATGAGACAAGACTGCCCGTGCCCCACTCGGCGCGATCGCCAATGCTGAGCGTGGCGCCCATGATCTTCTCGGCAATGACAGAGTCACAGAGCGTGCAGCTTCTCCTGAAATCGACGAAGTCGGGCCAGGAGACGGCATCGAATCCAGCAGTGCCGCGAGCAGTTCCAGCCAGCACGAACAACCTGTCCTGGTGGGCGACCGCCGGATAAGGACGCAGCAGCAGGCCTTCGATCCAGCTGAACACCGCGGCATTCGCGCCGATTCCCAATATGAGACAAAGGATCGCCATCGTCGAGAATCCCGGGCTGCGCCGCAGCATACGCAGGCCGAAGTGCAGATCTTTGAATACGTTCTCGACGAAGTTTACGTTGCGCGCCTCGCGGCATTCTTCCTTCACCGGCTCTAAGTGTCCCATTTCACGACGGGCGGCAGCTCTCGCAGTTTCGGGCGTCATCCCCTGCGCGACGTATTGGTCGACCAACGCGTTGAGATGAAACGCGATCTCCTCGTCGAGTGCGAGTTCAGCCTCTTGCCTGCGAAACAGTGAACGGAGACGAAGCGGGAATTTGTAATACCAGCGCATATTCCACCTGTGCGGTTATGTGGTTTCCAGGACGAGATCGATCGCTCCTGAAAGTCGTTTCCACTGCGCCTGCTGTTGCCGCAAGTATCTGGCGCCGTCGCGCGTGAGCGAGTAGTACTTCGCGCGACGATTGTTTTCCGATTCTCCCCATTTGGCCTGTATCCAACCCTGGTTCTCGAGCCGGTGCAATGCGGGGTAAAGGGCGCCCTGACCAACCAGCAAAACTTCGTTTGAGACCTGCCGGATTCGCTGTGCAATGCCCCATCCATGCATCGGCTGCAGCGCAATCGTCTTCAGGATCAGGACGTCCAGCGTGCCCTGGACCAAATCTGTCGGCTTTCCCATCACAACTCCCCTAAATGATTGACAGGAGCATAACTTAGACTCTTGTCAACCGTCAAGGGAAGCGAAGCAAACACATTTTTTTTTTTGCGAACCGAGGCAGAACTGCGATCTTTCGCGCCTGATGACGGCAAAGCGGGACGGCAAAGAGAGGCGGCCTGACCTGCCCTATTTTTTCTCTGAGCAAGCCTGGGGGCATCGTTCCCGATTCAGGAATATGCCACCTCGCGCCTCCGGCTAGAACAATTTCACAGTTGCTGTATCCGGGTTCGCTGAGTTCGTCGAAGCGGTCGGTACCGTTCCGCGGTAGCGGATGGGTTTATCTGTCTCGAGAAAAGCACCCATTCGCTACCGCGAACGGTACCGACATATCTCAGAAGTCGAGCCGATTAGGGGGTATTTTAGCGACGCTTCTGGTTGAAGAATTTGGGCGCTCATTCTCTATTGGAACAGCATGGGAAGGAAGTGATGAAACTGAACACAAACACCCCGAGGATAGGAACCCGGCGTACACACGAAAGTATGAGCATCTATTCGACATCGGTAATGTTACGTTTTCTTCCGCTCTCTGAAAAAATACAGCCCGGAGCAGATACGAATGCGAAAGATATTACTTGCCTTAGCTATTTTTGCTTTACCCGTGTGGTTGCCGGCCCAGGATGTGCCAAAAGCGGAAGTTTTTGGCGGGTACTCCTATTTGCACACGGGTGGTCAGGGCTTCAACGGCTTTGATGCCCAATACACCTACAACCAAAGTGAAGGGCTGAGTATTACTGGCGATGTGAGTGGAGAATATGCCGGTCAGTCCGTGAACGTGGGCGGAGTCGGAGGAGCCAGCGCTCACGCGCATGCCTACACCTTCCTGGTCGGGCCAACGTTTGCCTACCGCAAAGAAGACAAGTTTGTGCCCTTTGGCCACTTTCTGATCGGTATTGCTCATGGCAGCAGCAGCGCGCAAACGAACATTCTCGGTCAGAACATAAACGTTTCCAGCAGTGGTACCGGCTTTGGCCTCGCCGTGGGCGGCGGCGTGGATTACGAACTCAACGAGTCGTGGGCGATCCGTCCTGTGCAGATCGACTACGTATCCGTAAACGTCGGCAGCGGACATGCGAATGCTTTCCGCTACGCTGCGGGTATCGTATATAAGATCAGCAAATAAACGGTTCTGAAGATTGGGGCGAGACGCGACAATCCAGAACATTTTTCCAGAACATTTTTCCGCCTTATTCCCGATTCCGGAAAGGTTTCTGTCATTCCGGGTTTTCACAATTCCCGGTTTTCCGCGGGAAGAGCCTCATCGTGGACGTCAGATGAAAATGAGGCGCGCTATTCGCGCGCCTCGCAAGATTTCTTCTTCAACTTACGCGCCCGCAGCTCTCGCCATCTGCGCTGGTTGCTCTGTATAGACCCAGGCGCCGGCTACGGTTCCGATCAAGATATCAATCAGCGATGCAACCGTGGCAATCGCGAGCAGTCGTGTGGGGAAGACGCCAAGTGCGTAGGTCCCAAGGTTGGGCAGCAACGCACCGATTACCCACACGGCAACGCCTGCGCGAAGCGCAGTAGCCGGTCCTGCACCGTAGCGTGAACGGATCGCCGCATAAACCCACACGGATGCGATCCCCAGCACGAATCCCATGACATTGAACATGACGATTGCGCCGGTACTCGGTCCACCCGCTGGCTTTCCTAATGCCTGCATTGCTTGACTCCAGGCAGTTGCCAAAATCACGCCGTGTGTCAGGAACTCGACGATATTGATCACGAGCCCTGCAAGCAGTCCGCCAAGCACAACTCGTGCTCTGTTGGTATGTGCCATCTCTCCTCCTCCGTTTACAAGCCGGTGTAAGTGACAGAATTGCGCGCATTGTATCCCAACTTGCAGCGATCTGATTCACAGTCTTGATCAATGAATGCCGCCGGAGCAGTATCACATCAGGAAATGAAAGTATTTGCGGATAAAACCGGAGCCCTGACCTTCTTGCTGCAATGAGATATGGAACAGATGGCCGGCCCTTCCTCTACATCCTTGCAAATTGATGGGAACCGGAAGGGCAGCGTGAACGACAGATTCGCTCTACTTTCTTTGCTGCCATTCCAGCTCAGCAAACAGACCGAAGTGGTCGGAGGCGAAGATTGGAGACGGTTTGTTTAAGATGACTTCGGCTCGCCGAACTGTCACGCCTTTCGGACAAAAAATATAATCGAGCCGCCGGTCGGGCATGTTCTTCCATCCGCGATTCATCGGATTCGTTCTCAGCCATGTATATCCGGCATCAGAAGGATGGCGAGTTCGGTACGCATCCTGAAGTCGCTCGCAAGCGAGCTCGATTGCCGGCTCATCTTCTGTCGCATTGAAATCTCCCATCAGCACGGCACGCGAATTGGGGCGAACCCAATCTGATGCGGAGAATTCATCGAGCACCATTCCGAGTTGCGCGATACGCAGTGGCGCTTCCGGCGGCATCCAGGACAGATGCGTCGTGACCACATCGAGGCTTCCGCCCGGCGATTTGAGCGTCACCATCAGAGCAACGCGTGCGTCCGGAGGACGGTCATGCCCAATCGGCAATGGCCGATGCCGAACCGCCAAAATCGGCCAGCGGGAAATGACGGCAATGCCGCCTTGATTCGGGCTCATCACTTCGATCGGATTTCCGTATGAACTGAATGCCACCACCTTCAACCCGATGCCCTTGCCAATTTCGAGCGCCTGGTTGTAGACCGATCCTGCATAACGAATCGTGCATTCCTGGAAACAAACGACGTCCGGCCGCATCTTCCGAAGCCCTGCGACGACTACCTTGATCCTCTTGTCGAACCAATCGTGTTCCAGTCCCTGCAAATTGAGCGTGGCGCATCGAATTCTCATCAACCAATCAGATTGGCACTGCGCGTGAAAGGTGACCCGGTCATTGATGTTCGCTAGTGTGAAGTAGAGATAAAGTTGCGAAGAGCACGATCGATCGGGCCGAACGGCTAAGGGACTTACTTCCGCTTGGGCGTGTGTTTGGCCCTTTGTTCAGCTATCGAATCCACCTTGAGCTGGAGAAACCGCCGGATCACGCCATCGATCTCCTCGATTGCCCGTTGGCGTTCTCGAATCTCTTCGGCAAGCCGTTGTCGCTCGATCCTGAGTTCTTCGAGCTTGGAATGGAGTCGCGTAGCCTTCTCAACGCTCATAACACCGAAGGGGGGAAATCGCATTGTAACCGAAATGTGACACCTGTTTCGGGTCGAGGCATCCGCTCAAGGAAAGCACGGCAATGATGGATGTCAAGAACCAACGGCCACAGTTACCGACGAAGAAAGGTAGGCCACTACTTCGTTTGGGAGTGCATCGCATTAGCAACATGCGAGCGCCAAAGTACGCCAGCTCCGCAAGGGATTAACTTAACCACCTGACCCGCCAGGTCATTCCAGCAGCGTGTCGAGCCAGGGGAACTCAAAGGTGCAACAACGTCTTTGCTCGTACCGCAAATTTGATGTCGACCCACCGTGCAGGTCAGCAGGTTTCTACCTCCTGGAACTCGTGTCTCGGCAAGGCCCGCGTAGCCAGGTGATCGTCTGTAAAGAGCACGTGCAAAAGGCTTGGGAGTTCGGGCAAAGCGTGTTGCTTCACCGATTCCCAAAACGAAATCTGCGGCTGGCAGCGATCCGCCTGATGCCGATTCTGGAAGCGACGAAAAAACGCTCCAAGGCTGCTGGAGCAGACTGACTGGCAGGAGAGTTACACAGCCTGCCTCGGTGTGCCCTTGATTTCGTGCCTCTTCATCTTCTGGATCATTTCCTCAACACGCTTGGCTTGCAGCGCGCAGGCCTCGAACGTAGCCTTTGCCATCTCCTGCGTACGTGTTGCGCTTGCGGCAATTGCTACATGCCGGCGCGAATATTTAGTAGTCACCTGAGTCCGCGGAGCGACAATGGATGCAGTTCTCTTGGGGGCCTTGCTGAACCACTCGTCAATTTCGTCGGAGAACGCAAGAACGGCGCTGCGGCTCGTTCGGGCGGGCCGATGGATGGGAAAGCCAAGTTGTATCTCGTAGCGCTGCAGTGTTCGAACCCCTCGGCCGGTGTAATTCGAGATGTCTTTCCATGAGTGCAGAAACCTGCGCTGCGACATTGACCATTGCCCTTACAGAATGAAATTTGATGACATCCTAATCTCTTTCAGACTCCATGACGGGAACGGTACTGACCAGGCCCGCACCTACCGCCGAATGCCGACTCTCGCCGTGTCACATTTAAGCGTCTATTACTCAGACGCGAAATCTTCGTCATGGAAGATGTAAGGCGCGGCCCTGAGAAGTCGAAATCGTAAATCCTCGCCGCAGCCTTCGCAGCGCGGAAAAAGATTGCCGCTGATGAGAACCACCTCATGTGGCTGGCGGTGCCGGCCTCGATGAAGCATTTCGTAAATGCCGCTCTGGGGTACGCGCGATCCAGACGTGCAATATATAAGAGAGGTCAATACGTGTGCATTGATAGGGTGTACTGCGTCTTGCCTTTTCAATTTCTGGCTGGCCTTCATTTCCCCAATCTCCTTAAAGACAAGAACTGGCAAGCAACATTTGTTCTGAACAACGACAACGATAGGATTTTGGATTTCAGCCCAAGCCATAACCCTCGTCGTGCGCCGGCGGCCCGATCGTATTTATTTGTTTCCACTCAAATCCAGCGGCAGGCTTTTGTCGTTTCATCCTGATGTAGGCACAACTTGACGCATGGCTTGCGAGCATTAATTCGTTGATCGTTCTCCGGCTTCTTGACTGGCAGATTTGAGCCGAGCACAATTTTCCTGTGAGTGCGGCGACAACGAAGATGCCCGCGGATATTCCCCCAGCTAAAAGGACGCTCGGGGATCTTCTCTATGCCGACACGTCAAAGTCTCGGGTATCGGAAGATGAGTGGTTACAGCTCGTCCGAGCCGTCGCCGGCGGCGATCAGAGCGCACTGCATTCCCTTTACGAGCGAACGCATCGAATCGTTTTTACTTTGATCGTGCGGATCGTCATGAACCGAGAAACAGCCGAAGAGGTCACGCTCGATGTTTTCCATGACGTGTGGCGCAGAGCCTCGAGCTACGATCCCGCGAACGGATCGGTCGTCGGCTGGATCATGAATCAGGCGCGCAGCAGGGCAATTGATCGACTGCGCTTCGATCAGAGAAAGAAACGTGTGAACACGTATCCGGACAGCTTGGGAACGGCCACGGACATTGTTGATCCACAACAAGCGTATTTGTTCGAGGAGCAGAGCCGCCTGTTGCGGGATGCCCTTGAGGTTCTGACTCCAGAAGAACGAAGAGCGATTGAAACCGCATTTTTCTCTGAATTGACTTATGAACAAACGGCAAGGAACTTGAATCAGCCTCTCGGAACCGTGAAGACGCGAATCCGCTCCGGACTGGGAAAACTTCGAGACGCGTTGAAAGGAGAGGCCGGATGAACTTGAAAACGGGCACCCACAGTCAAGAGCATCTGGATCGAGTGTGCCTGTATGTACTGCAGGCGCTTCCCTCGCGCGAGTTGGCTTCGGTTGAACTTCAAATCTCGTCGTGCGAGGACTGCCGCCGCGAAATCGAGACGCTCCGGCCCGTTGTCCGGTCATTTGCCGGCTGGTCCATCGATGTGCTGCGTCCAGCAGAATCGCTATGGTCTCGGCTGGCGAATCGAATCGCCAGCGAAGATGGCACGCAGCCATTCGTTCCTCCGTTGGGTTCTCAGGGTAAGCCACAGTGGGAAGAAGCGGCGCCAGGGATCCATGTCAAGATCCTCGCGAGGAACACGGAAAACGATAGCGTAAGTATGTTGGTCCGGCTTGATCCCGGAACTGATTATCCCGGACACACGCATGCCGGCACCGAAGAACTGCATCTTCTGCACGGCATATTAAAGGTCGATGAAAGAACGCTGTATCCCGGAGACTTCATCCACAATGAGGCGGGCAGCGAAGATCACCGTGTGTGGAGTGAAACCGGCTGTACCTGTTTTCTCATGACCTCTACCGAAGACGCCCTTTCCTGATTTGCGCTCAATTTGTCACTTGTATCTTTCAACTCCTACGCGATCGGGACATCACGAATCCCACCCTCAAACCCCGCGCCAGGATGCGGACACGCGGGCTAGCACGCAGCATCGATCGTCGGTACCGTCCGCGGTAGCGGATGATACGGTCAACTCAGCGAACTTCGGCGCTTTTCGTCCTTCCTATGGACATCGCAAAGGAGACCTGCTATCGTTCCTTTGCGAATCGCAAAGGAGAGCCGTCCATGACGGAGCGGAAATCGGAAGTCTTTCAAGGCACGCTCGACCTCATGGTGCTCAAGACCCTAGAGGCGATGGGCCCTCTGCATGGCTACGGCATTGCCCGCCGAATCGAGCAATTGAGCGAGCAGTTGCTGCGCCTGAATGAGGGCACCGTCTATGCCTCTCTTTTGCGACTCGCGCAGAAGGGCTGGATTCGATCCGCGTGGGGCACTTCTGAGAACAACCGCAAGGCCAGGTTCTACTCGATTTCTGCTGCGGGTTGCCGTCAGCTCGCGCGTGAGGCTGAAAATTGGGAGCGGTTCTCGGGAGTAGTCGGCCGCATTCTGCAGATGCAAAGTGAGGGTTAGGCGCATGCTGACTGCGATACGAGTTCTTGCGTCTCGATTCCTAGGACTATTTCGCCGCGAGCACTTCGATCACGCAATGGATGAAGAGTTTCAGTCCCATCTCGAAATGCTGGCGGATCGCTTCGTGAGTCAGGGGATGACAAGAGACGAAGCTCTGCTGGCAGCGAAGCGGCAATTCGGAGGCGTCACGCAGATTCAAGAGGAGCTTCGAGAGCGCTCGAGCCTCGCCTTTATCGAATCATTGTGGGCAGATGCACGATACGCGCTTCGGCAAATGCGGAAGTCTCCAGCTTTCGCGGCGACCGCTGTGCTGACGCTCGCGCTCGGCATCGGGGCCAACACCGCGATCTTCACCCTGATTGACGCGCTGATGTTGCGCATGGTGCCGGTCGAACAGCCGCAGGAGCTCTACCAGGTTCAGTTCCGAGTCCCGCAAGGTGGACAACCGCGCGATTCAATTACTAACGCTCTGTGGGAGAACCTGCGGGCGCGGCAGGACGTCTTTTCGCAGGTCGCGTCATGGGGGCAGGAGCAGTTCAACCTCGCGCCAGGCGGTGCTGTCCAGCGGGCGAATGGTGTGTGGGTCAGCGGCGAATACTTCGGCATGCTGGGAGTCGCGCCCGAAGTAGGGCGACTCATCACGATGGCAGATGACCAGCCTGGCTGCGCCGGCGTCGCCGTACTGAGCTATGACTTCTGGCAGAGGCACTATGGCGGCGCGGCGGCTGCGGTCGGGAGTACCCTCGCGCTGAATGGGCATCCGTTCACGATCATTGGCGTCTCCGCCCCTGGATTTTATGGACTGAACGTCGGCGGCAAGTTCGAAGTCGCAGCGCCGAATTGCTCGACGCGGCTGCTCGATGGCGATCGACCCCGACTGGCTGGGCGCTCATATTGGTGGCTACGCGTTGTTGGACGCATCAAGCCGGGAGTGACGCCGCAGCAGTTGAGCGCGCGGTTGGGAGCGCTCTCGCCCCAGGTGTGGGAGGCGGCGCTGCCGCAGGACTGGGATAAAGATGGGCAGAACAACTTTCGTCATCGCAGGTTCTTCGCGGTCCCAGCTGCAACCGGGCTGAGCGATCTGCGGCAAGATTTTGGCCAACCGCTGGCGGTGCTGATGGCGGTGGTCGCGGTCGTGCTGCTGATTGCGTGCGCGAATGTCGCGGCGCTAATGCTGGCGCGCGCCACGGCGCAGCAGCGTGAGATCGCGGTGCGGATGGCGCTCGGCGCGAGCCGGCTCCGGCTGATTCGCTATCTGCTGACCCATGCGATGCTGCTTTCGGCGGCCGGGGCTGTTGCCGGATTAGTCATCGCACGATGGGGCACGACAATGCTCGTCGCGACGCTGACGACGCGCAACCGCACCGTCTTCCTCAACCTTTCGCTCGATTGGCGTGTGCTGGCATTCACCAGCGGCATCGCCCTCGTGACAGCACTGTTGTTCGGCATTCTGCCGGCGTTTCGGTCGACCCAATTGCCGTTGACGGCGGCGATGCACGGCGCAACCGCGGGGCGGACGGACCGTACCTCGCCATTGCGACGCTGGATTGCGGCGGCGCAGATCGCACTCTCCCTCGTGCTGCTCATCACCGCCGGATTGTTTCTGCGCAGCTTCACGAAATTGGTACAACTCGATCCCGGTTTCGATCGACACAACGTGCTGCTTGTCAATGCGAGCCTGCGATCCACCAATTTGAAATCTGACCAGTACATCGCGACTTTCGACGCGATCCAGGAGCGGCTGCGCGCACTGCCGGGTGTCGCCGCCGTGTCGCGCTCGCGCATGACGCCGCTGCAAGGCGGCCAGTGGTCTAACCTCGTCTTCGCTGACAGCGACGCCGGCGTGAAAGCGCATGACGATACATTCCTTAATGCGGTGACGCTCGGCTACTTCGCCATCCTGCGGACGCCTCTGCTCTCGGGCCGCGACTTCAGCGCACAAGATCGAGCGGGTGCGCAGCAGGTCGCAATCGTGAACCAGACCTTCGCGCAGCAATCGTTCCCCGGGCAGGACCCAATTGGCCACATCTTGCGCATCTCTCAGAGCGACGGCACCAAGGGCCCGCCCATCCAGGTGATCGGCGTCGTCGCTGATGCGAAATACAACGATCTGCGCGAGCCGATGAAGCCGACCGTCTACCTGTCTGTCGCGCAGCTCACCGCGCAACAAAGCACCAACAACAGTTTCGAACTGCGCAGTACGCTGCCGCTGGCGACGATGCGCGGCGCAATCGAAGCCGCGGTTGCCAGCGTTAGCCGAGAGGTTCCACTCGAGTTCTACACGTTGGCCGAGCAAGTGGACGATACGCTGGTACAGGAGCGCCTGCTCGCGATGCTCTCCGGCTTTTTCGGCGCTGTCGCGCTGCTGCTGGCGATGATTGGACTGTACGGTGTGCTCAGCTATCTGGTAACGCAGCGGCAAACGGAATTTGGGATTCGTATAGCACTGGGCGCGCAGCCGAGTTCGATTTTGCGGCTGGTGATGAGCGACACGTTTGCGATGTTGACCGGAGGGATTATCGTCGGCGTTGTCCTGTCACTTGCAACCGTCCAGCTTCTTCAGAAGATGCTGTTTGGTCTCTCACCGCACGATGCCACGACGATGCTGATCGCAATCGGTGTACTGGCAGTGGTCGGATTGCTCGCAGGATTTCTGCCGGCGCATCGAGCAACACGCGTGGATCCGATGGTGGCGCTTCGCTATGAATAGATCGATAGAAAGGAACGGCCTACCCTGTCTCTTGTAAGAGAGGGCCTCGTACGTCTTTCTACACCGCATCAAGCAGAGAAAAGTTTCGGTGTTTGCTGCCTCTATTCGATAGCGCGTACATCCTCTTGCATCGCCCCGAAGATCGACACTATCGCTACCGGCTCCGGCGATGAGGAACATTCCCTGTGGGCTCCAGGAGACTGCTGCGGCTGCTCCGGCCATTGACAAGCGATACTTCGCCGACCGAAGCGATGGTCCTACGTCCATCAAAAGACTCGGAGGAGGTGCTGGTTGCTAAACAAGCTGTTAAACTGCTGAGCTTCTGAGCTACTAAGCAAAACTGATGAGACAATTGCAGCTTCGCAAGCTGTATTGGTGTTGTGGCTGCTTTTTCTGATTGCCCATCGCAGAATGCCGACAGCCGATTTTCCTTGCTTCGTCACACGCAGCCGGCCGGCCTGGCTCAGCAGCTCAGAGCCTGGAAGCTCACGAGCTTGTTTTGCCCGCCGGTTCTGCGCGCGCGTACACTCTGTTTGGAGGAAGTACTAAATTTTGAAAGAAGTAATAAAGGAGACACATGGCAAGAGGAACAGTGAAGTGGTTTAACGATACGAAGGGCTACGGATTCATCACCCCGGACGACGGCGGCAAGGATCTATTCGTTCATCACTCGGCAATTCAAGGTGACGGCTTCAAGTCCCTCAAAGAAGGCCAGGCGGTCGAATTCGACTCTGAGCGTGGACAAAAAGGCCCGCAGGCGGTTAACGTGAGGCCGGCCTGAAATGTCCTCTTCCTAAGCCAACTAGCGGTGTGTCCAATCCCGCGGAGCAGGGACCTCTGATCG
>DATEKE010000049.1:0-7930 GCA_035277605.1 Terriglobales bacterium
CTTCGCGCCCGAGCGTACGGTAATGGATCAAGTCACCGTACTCGCGGTGCAGCTCTTCCATGTAAAGAAGCGGATTGCGCCGCATCGCCATGAGCGGCGAGAGTGCGAGGATGGAACGCGGACCGCGCGCGGTCATGCGAGCTGATTGTGCTGCCGAACTCATGACGCCGTCTCCTGAATCCTGCTCGTTTCGGCGGCGACTTCCGATTTTGCGAACGAAATCTGATCGGCTCGCAGCAAAGTCGAAGCGCAAGCGGAAAGATAGGTCACGGCAATGATTCCATACGCCGTGCTCAACCCAATCCGATGCGCGGAGAAAGCCACCGCATAAGCCAGTCCCAACTGTAGCAGCGTCCCCATGAAGTAGAACGTGTTCTGTGTGCGCCCCATGAAGTGCGGAGGGACGAGCTCCATCAGGCTCGTGTTGAGTGAAGTTCCACCCAGGCCGCGCGCGGAGCCCATGAGAAAGAAGAGAAAGGCTGCGAGCGCCAGCACACGAGAGTGCGGTGCGAGGAACATGCATCCGCCGAGCACGAACATTCCCAAACGAATGCTGGCGCGCGTGCGCAGGCGTCCGATCACCCAGGGCGTGTACATCGTGCTCAGAAATGCGCCGACTCCCCACGCTCCGTTCAGCCATCCATATCCAACTGCGCCACCGTGCAGAATGCGATCATCGAGCGGCGCAGTCACAATGCCCTGCGTGAGCATTGCGCCCATGAACAACGCCATGCTGATGCCGACGAGCGTCACCGCAGGACGATGCTTGAGATATCCGAAGCCTTCGCGCAACTCGTGCAAATATCGGGCGACTGGATGCGAGTTGTGCGGAACCGGTGTATCCACCGGACGCTCGACAACAATTCGTCCTTTGCGCACAAACAGGTAGCAGCTGATCGAAATCACATAGGTGCTGAAGTCGAGCAGAAGCACGCCGCCGAGGTGTAGGTGGTTATAAACGAATCCCACGATTGCACCGGCGATGAGCCATCCGCCCTGCACTCCGGCCATCAGGAAGTTGCTCGACGCAACATACTGCGATTCCGGTGTAAGCTCCTGGATCAACGCCGTGACCGAAGGCCAGAACATCCAGAAGCCTGCGGCCACGAGGGTGTTCATCAGGTACAGCTCCCACAGGCGCACCTTGCCTGCGAGAGCCAGGAACGCGACCGTTACGATGATCACGCCGCGCGATCCGTCGAGAAACATCACAACGTGACGGCGATCCTCGCGATCAATGATCACGCCAGTGAAGGGCAGCATCAGCAGCGCAGGAATCGTCTGCAGGATGATGACCGTGCCCAGCGCCATCTCCGAATGCGTCGCCTGCAGGATGTACCAGACGACCGCAGCGGAGTTCATCCCACTGCCCAACATCGAGATCAAGTTGGCAATGAAGATGAGCCGCAGCCCGCGCTGCCGGAGGATGTCGCGCATTGAGCTAGCCTAGCAGCTTGTAGATCGGCCACAGTTGCTGAACCAGCAAAAATAAACCTCCATAGCACGCTGAATGTGCTAGAGTGCCACCAGATGATTCGCACATTTGCGGATAGTGCGACTGAGGACATCTGGCATGGCATCAATACCAAGGTGGCTCGATCCATTCCAAGAACACTGTGGCCGATCGTGCGCCGCAAACTCGATCAGATCGATTCCGTAAGCAGGCTTGAAGATCTACGAATTCCGCCTGGTCATCGTTTACACGAGTTGAAGGCTGACCGTGCGGGATATCACGCCATCCGAGTGAACGATCAATATCGAATTATTTTTCGATTCGAAGGGCCAGACGCGTTCGAGGTTCGTTGCGAGGACTATCACTGAAGGGATTACTTGATGTTGCCTAATCACCGTCCACCCACCCATCCTGGCGAGATGTTGCTGAAGGAGTTTCTTGAACCACTGGGCGTTTCCCAGGTCGAAGCGGCAAAACGCATGCACATTCCTTTTCAGAGGCTTAACTCCATCGTCAAAGGACGGCGCGCCGTGAGTGCCGACACTGCACTTTTGCTCGAGGCCCTTACGCGCTGGGACGCTCAAATCTGGCTGACACTACAGGCAAAGTGGGATCTTTGGCATGCGTTGAGAGCACGCGGCAAAAAGCCGAATGTGAAGGCACTGTCACTGAGGAGCACGCGACGCGCGGCCACGACATAGACCTAGCCTGACCGCCACGAGACGGAAGCTATACTCAACCTCATTGATTCCCTATATCCACTTTGGGCCCGTGACCATCGGCAGCTTTGGCCTGCTGATGCTCCTTGCCTTTCTTGCCGGGTACTTCGTCCTCCGCGCCGATATTCACCGGCGTGGCATGAATCTGGACGCGCAGAACGTCGTCACCGTTTGCGCACTGCTGGGGATTCTCGGGGCGAAGCTCTACCACGTTTTTGAAACGCCGAGCGATCTCTTTGCAAATCCTCTTGGCGAACTATTCAGTCGTTCAGGATTCGCATGGTTTGGCGGCCTCCTCGGAGTACTGCTCTCGCTTTACTTGATGGCGCGAAAGTACAGCCTCTCCTATCTCGCGATTCTTGATGTCTGTGCTCCTGCGGCGGCAATCGGTTATGCCGTCGGCCGCATCGGATGTTTGACTTCCGGCGATGGCGATTACGGAACGCCCACCTCGCTTCCATGGGGCATGAGCTTCCCGAACGGGCTGGTGCCGACTACGCAACATGTGCATCCAACACCGATCTACGAAGCCATCGCGGCGACGCTCATCTGCTGGTATCTGTGGCGACAAGGAGCGAAGTCGCTTCGCAGACCGCGTCCGGTGGGAGAAGTCGCTGCGCTCTATCTCATCTGGATGGGTGTCGAGCGTTTTCTCGTCGAGTTCATTCGCATTAACCCGCGCTCGTTCTTCGGATTGAGCAACGCACAGGCGGCCAGTTTGGGCTCGGTCATTGCGGGCGCGGCGGTCCTGATTACGGTAAAAAAAAACTTTCGCAGGCAGAAAGGCGAGCACCGCATCCTGCAGCACTTCGCTGAACGCGGCGATGTACTCCAGCCGGAATATCACCGTCCCACAACGGAATGCCCTCATCCCGAACGCTGGAGCATGTACGACTCGATGACCGCCGAAGTTGAGGTGCTTGAATTTCTTCGCTGTCTTGTGCGCACCATTAAGCCTCAGCTCGTGATCGAAACAGGGACGTTCATGGGCATCAGCACGCTGTGGATCGCCGAGGGCCTGAAGGCAAATGGATTCGGCAAAATTGTGACTTGCGAATACGACCCGAAGGTCTTCAAGAAAGCCAAAGAGCGTTTTGCCGGATCCGGCCTGACGGAATGGATTGAAGCCCGCAACGAATCCAGTCTGGAAATCAACGTTAATGGCACCATCGACCTTCTCTTCAGCGACAGCGATCCACCGCTGCGCGAGCAGGAGGTACGCCGTTTTCTGCCACAGATGAACCCGAATGGCGTGATCCTCATGCACGATGCCAGTTCTCACCTGAAGACCGTTCGGGAAGCTGCACTGAAAATGGAGCAAGAAGGGCTGATTTCCGTCGTTCTGATGCCTACGCCGAGGGGCTTGGTCGTCGCCCAGAGGCGCGCGGGGCGAAAATAATTTATCCAGCTACTCTCTCCAGAGTAGCTGGACAGCATCTAACGTCGGCTAGGTGCAACTGTGGCGGTGCAGTCCGGGACGCGATGGCCCAAGTAGCCTGTCGCCAGATGCCCAGGAGCAGAGCGTATGGGGCTGAGTGCAGCAGTCGGGGTAAGAGAGAGCTCGTCTTCTTCGGTTCGCCGCTATTTCGAGATGGCTGCCGATCGCCTGGGAATTCATCCGGAAATGCGTAGATTGCTGTCAGCCCCATTTCGGGAACTGACGGTGGAAATTCCTCTGCGCCGCGACGATGAACGTCTACAGCTTTTCCGGGGATATCGTGTCCAGCACAACGGCGTGCGTGGCCCGCTACTTGGGCCGGTGGGAATCCAGTCGGGTCTCGATCTCGACTCCGTGCGAAGTGCCGCTGAATCGATGACGTGGCGATGCGCAGCCGCTAACATTCCCTTTGGGGGAGCGGCAGGAGCGATCGTCTGCGATTCCACACAGCTCAGCCGCAGAGAATTCGAGTCTCTGGTGCGAAAGTACACCGCACGAATTCACCACCTGCTCGGCGTCTATCAGGATCTCTGTGCTCCGGGACTTAACGCCGACGAAGAAGTGATGATGTGGATGCGCGACGAGTACAGCTCTCTTCAAAAGGGAACAGCGCCAGCCGTTTTGGGAAAACCTGAGGAGGCTGGAGGTGTTCGCGATCATGCGGTGATTATCGGTAGAAGCCTCGCCGCCCTTGCCATTCACTGTGCCGAGCAAGTTGGATTGCCTGCTTCCGGACTGCGAGTAGCGATTCGGTCTCTCGATCAGAGTGCATTGCACACGGCGCTGCCAATGTTCGAGGCTGGATGCGTAATCGTAGCGATTGCTGACGCTCGCGGCGGCCTGCGCTGTTCCACTGGCATCGACATCCACGAACTTTCCAATCATGTTAGCTCTGCACGAACCTTTGCCGGTTATGAGAGAGCAGCCGAAGCTGCGGAGATCCACGGCCTGGATTGCGATGTCCTCATCATCGGAGGTCCCGAAAGTACGATGAATCCCGCTGCCGCTTCGCCAATCCGCGCAAAGCTGGTCCTGGAAACCTCTGAGCTGGTAATTACACCCACCGCGGAGCGCATTTTGGCGAATCATGGCGCGACGGTTGTTCCCGATTTGGTAAGTGCAGCCGGGCCGGTCATCGCTGCCTATGCCGAATGGTCGAACAATGCCCAGCACGCCGCGTGCGACGCCGAGCATGTCGAACACGAGGTGCAGACATCGATGATGCGGACGTACACGCAAGTTCTCGATCGCAGCCGCCGTGAGAACGTGAGTCTGAGAATGGCGGCGTATTGCTCTGCGATAGAGCGCGTCGCAAGGTGCGAGCGTCTGCGCGTCGCATAAAGATCATTCCTACGACCGATCCGCGGAATCCGTAAAATCTGTGGGATCCGTGGCGGTTTTAAACGGCTCGCAGTGATCTCATCGCCTCGGCCAGCGCGCGGCGTACTTCCTCCATATGCTCCGGATCACGGTATTTATGCCGCGGCCAGAAGAATCCCTTTAAGCCATCCCCTTTCGTTCTCGGCACAACATGCACGTGCATATGAGGCACGCTTTGGCTGACACGGTTGTTGACTGCTACGAAAGCTCCCTGCGCTCCAAGACCTTGCTGAACTGCGAGAGCCAGCAGACGCGCATTCGCGAAGAGCTTTCCCAACAGTGGCGGTTCGACATCAACCAGCGAATCAAGATGCAGTTTCGGAACTAAAAGGCAATGGCCGGGGAAGACTGGACGATGATCGAGAAAAGCCAGACTGTCGACATCTTCGAAGACAATGGCTGCAGGAACAGCACGGCTGACGATCTGGCAAAACACGCAGGTGTTCACGAAGTTGTGGGACTGTTACCAGCCATTTGCAGCTTATACGGGTGCTTTCAGAGCGGCTGATTCAATGGACGAACATATCATCTTCCGCGCCGGCGGTTGCTGCGGGTCCCGGACAGGTTGCGATTCCTAAAACGGTACACAGCGTCTTGAGCGTATTTTCGTGCCGGTACATGATAGAGGACTGAACGCCTGCGCGGGCGCGTGGTCCGACGGCGACGAAGGGAACGTGGCCGCCTCCGTTACGGATGTCGGCAATGTTCGACTCGTCAAAGGCAATCAGCAGAAGCCCGTTTTTCTGAAACTCCGAATTTGCAAGCAGAGGGGCGATGTTCGTCTTCAGCCAGCCATCCGCGTCGGCAATCATGCTCTTGTCGTCGCAAGTCATGGCAGCTTTGCAGGAGTGTGCATCATCCGGGAGATCCGGAATAACCATGCTGAACGACGGCAGGTGTCCGGCACTCAGGTCGGAGCCGAATTGCGAGAAGGGAACGATGTTCGCCGCCTGCTGCGGATTGTTGATGACATCGCTGAAGTATGCGAACGGGTTGTGATGTTTTACATAATTGCCGTTTGAACTACCCAGGTATCCAGCGGAAGGCAGATCTTCCGCGTAAACCTTCCACGTTTTGCCGGCCGCGGCCAGCTCGCGCGCGAGGTTGTCGGCAGTTACCGGTCCGGGAAAGCCATTGTCGTTCGTCTGCGGTGCCCCCGTTGTGAGTACGAAATAATTCGAAATCGATGGATGCATGGTGGCGTAATACTGAGTCGCCGATGCTCCTTGCTGCGCAAGGCTGTTCAGATATGGTGCGGCCGCGTTGCCGATTACTTGCTCGTACGAATGGTTTTCTTCCATTACCAGGACGACCATTGCCTGCGACGCAGCACTCGCGGTTCCTGGCGAATTCACAGGCGTGGGCGGCGAGGAAGCCATGCTGCCTCCGCCGCACGAAACGATGGAGCCCATCAGCAACAAGGCCCCACACAGAGCTGCACATTTGTACAACCCAGCGATTTGCATTACTTCAGTCCTTAGGCAAATAGAATCACCTGCTGAGGGACGGGTTGGTAAGACACGCTCTGTGTCCGAAAATTTTGCTGCTTTATCTCGCGGTGTGAAATGCTGCTGAGCTGCACGCCAGCAGCACACGATGACTCCTCCTGAGAGTTCCTGTATAACTGCGTTTCACTTTTATTCAGGAGCTGCTGGTGAAACGCAAGATCGTCTGCTGTCTTCCGCTTCTCATTTTTCTAAGTTCTTCCATCGCACTCGGTCAGTCGCAGGAATTGCCTCCCGCGGCTGCAAGCACGCCAAGCTCAGAACAGGAAGGCGTAGCTGCGCAAGAAAAGTCTTCGACCACCGCAAAGCCTGGTCAGAAGAAGGAATCCGATGAGGATCTTCCGGCATCTCGCAAACCGAAACGCGGACAAGCAGGTGCTCGGGAGAATGCTGCTCCTGCTTCAACCTCCGCCGAAAAGAAGCCTGCAGATCCGCTCATGTCCGCCGATACCTATCGTGGTCTGCATCTCCGCAGCATTGGACCGGCATTCATTTCCGGCCGCGTGACTTCTTTGGCCGTGAATCCTTTCAATCGCGCGCAGTACTACGTCGGCGTCGCTTCCGGCGGAGTATGGAAGACCAATAACGACGGCCTCACCTGGGATCCGGTGTTCCAGAACGAAGGTTCGTTTTCGATCGGCGACGTGAAGCTCGATCCGCGTGATCCATCTGTCGTCTGGATAGGGACAGGCGAAAACAACTCGCAGCGCAGCGTCGATTATGGCGACGGCGTTTACAAATCGGAAGATGGCGGCAAGAGCTGGACCAATCTGGGACTGAAGCATTCCGAGCATATTGGACGCATCGCCATCAGTCCCAAAGACAGCAACACCGTTTTTGTTGCTGCGGAAGGACCACTCTGGTCGCCAGGCGGAGATCGCGGTCTTTATCGCACCACGGACGGCGGCAAGGCCTGGAAGAAAGTCCTGAACGTCAGCGAGAACACCGGCTTCGCGGATGTGGCCATCGATCCTGACGAGCCCGACACGATCTATGCCACAGCCTACCAGCGGCGACGCCATGTGTGGACCCTCATCGACGGCGGCCCGGAGAGTGCGATCTATCGCTCCGACGACGGCGGCAATACGTGGAAGAAGTTGAAGTCCGGTCTGCCCAGCGTCGATATGGGACGCATCGGCATTGCCGTCTCGCCTGTCGATCACAACGTGGTGTACGCAACCATCGAGGCCCAGGAAGGGAAGGGCGGCATCTTCCGCTCCGCCGATCGCGGAGCAACGTGGGAGCGTCGCAATCCTTATGACGAGACGGCGATGTACTACGCGCAGATCTTCGCCGATCCCAAGAACGTCGATCGAATTTACGTGATGAACGTACTCATTCGCGTTTCAGATGACGGCGGCAAGACTCTTCGCGTGCTCGGGGAGAAGTACAAGCACGTCGACAATCACGTGATCTGGATCGATCCGACCGACAC
>DATEKE010000050.1:0-15309 GCA_035277605.1 Terriglobales bacterium
GGCGATGCCTACGGCGCGGTCGGACTTCCTACCACGTTTTACATCGGTCGCGATGGCAAGATCGTGGATTCGGCATCGGGCCTGGTGAGCCGCAGCGAAATTGAGGACAACATCAAGAAGGCACTCGCCGAAGGAAAAGCCCAGGCAGTCGCGGCGAACACTCCGGCTAAATCGGCCTCTTAGCATTCGGCAGGTATCCGCTTGGAATTACGCAAACGCTTCTCATTAGCACCGCTAATCGCATTAACTATCGCAGCTTGCGCTTTTGCCGCCGACGAGCCGCGTCCGGCGCATGTCTACGTCGATTTCGAAGGCGCTTCTTCGGCCACGGTTACGGCAGGTAAACCTGCCGAGGTGAACCTCAACTTCCGTGTGAAAGACGGCTTCCACGTCAATTCCAACAAGCCCAATTCGGAACTGCTGATCCCGACCACGCTGAAGCTTTCGCCTCCGAGCGATCTCTCCTCCGCAGGCATTACCTTCCCGCCCGGCAAGGACATTTCGTTCCCGTTCGATCCGAGCGAGAAGCTCAACGTCTATTCCGACGCATTCACCGTGAAAGCAAAACTCCTGGCTGCACAGACAGCGTTGACCGGCAACTTCACTATCCACGGCGAGCTGCGATACCAGGCCTGCAGTGACAACGCTTGCTATCCGCCGAAGACCGTTCCCTTCCAGTTCGATGTGCACGTCGTAGGCTCCGCGAGACGACATGGCGGCACGTCACAGAGTCCGCATATTCACTGATCGGACCACCTCACTTAGCTCTGCACAAGGTTTGACTCTTCTGTCAGTTTTCATCCCACATGACGGGGTGAAATAATTGCGCCCATGAACAGCAAGCAAGTGTCTGCAAGATCAGCCGACGATGTTTCGCTAGGACGCGAGCTGCACGTCCACCGCCTAGGGTACGGAGCCATGCGTCTCACAGGCGACGGCATCTGGGGACCTCCGCGCGACCGCAACAAAGCTCTCGCGGTTCTGCGGCGTGCGGTGGAACTTGAGGTCAACTTCATCGATACGGCCGACTCTTACGGTCCGAACGTCAGCGAAGAACTCATCGCGGAAGCGCTGTTCCCGTATCCGAAAGGCTTGGTGATTGCGACCAAAGGTGGCTGGATGCGTCCGGGTCCGAATCAATGGACGCATAACGCAACTCCCGCAAATTTGCGCAAGGCCGTCGAAGGCAGCCTGAAGCGATTGAGAGTCGATCGCATTGACGTATACCAACTGCACATACCGGATCCAATCGTCTCGCTGGAGGCCTCGATCGGAACCCTGGCCGAGCTGAGGGAACAAGGAAAAATTCGCGAAGTCGCCTTGTCAAACGTAACGCAAGAGCACATCGAGCGCTCGTGCAAGATCGTGCCTATCGTCTCGGTCCAGAACCGTTACAGCTTCGCCGACCGCGAATGGGACTATGTTGTCGATTATTGTGAGAAGAACGGCATTGCATTCGTTCCGTGGTTTCCTTTAGGAGCGGGCAAAGTCGCCGGCGACGTGCTCAACAAAATTGCCAGGCAGCATCAGGCAACTCCGATGCAGGTCGCGCTGGCATGGCTACTGCGCCGCAGCCGGATCATGCTTCCCATTCCGGGAACTGGCTCGATCGAGCATTTGGAAGAGAATGTAGGCGCAGCGTCAGTGCGATTGACAGACGAAGAGTTCGACAGTCTCGCCGGAGTGCCTCAGTTGATCGCAACGCGATAATCTCGCTTGTGGGAGCGGTTCCTCAGTAGGTGTATCCAGTGGTCAGTACCGTCCCGCGGTAGCGGACGGGTGCTTCATTCCAGCGATTCACACCCATTCGCTACCGCGAACGGTACTGACGCGGTCGCGCCTCCCAGACATAGGGTGGATATAAGCAACGAAGGAACGGCTCTAAGGAGAAGTACGGAGCCGAGCGACGCGGCAAAGCCTCGATCAGGAATAAAACAGCCAAGCCTCACTCGAATCGCAGCATAACAATCTCGGGATTGGAGCCCAAACGCAGCGGTGGCCCCCAGGTTCCTGCTCCGCTGGAAGTAAACACCTGCATCTTCCCGATCCGGGACAACCCGTAAACAAATTCGCGGTAAACGCGGCGCGCCATCCAGCTCCAGGGAATGAACTGGCCGAGATGCGTGTGCCCGGAAAGCTGCAGCGAGACCCCGGCAGCCTCCGCCACCTCAGGATGATCGGGAGCGTGGGTCAGCAGAATGCTCGCGCGCTCGCGATCGAGGCCGACAGCATGGAGCGCAGAGGCAAAGCGGCTGTCGTGCACGGCGTTCCGATATGGAACACCAATAATCTGCAGGCCATCCACTTCCACCTTTTCATTGCTGAGTACGCGGACGCCGGCTGCGGCCACGGCGTTCAGGTATTTACTGTCATCGCCGAACTGCTCATGATTTCCCGCGACGAAATACACACCGTGCGGAGCTGCAAGATTCTTCAAAGGCTCTGCCGCCCGATGCGCGTCGATTGCGGTGCCGTCGTACAGATCGCCGGCAATAAAGATCGCGTCAGGCTCTTCCTTCAAAATCTTGGAAACCATGCGGCGAAGAAAGCTGCGGTTGCGGACGTGCCCGAGATGCACGTCGCTAATCAGCGCAGCCTTCCTTCCACGCCACGCCTCCGGAAGGTTTGCGAGACGGATGGTCGTGCGCGTGATTCGCGTGCAGCTTGCGTTCAGCAAGCCGTAAATTCCAAGCGCTGCCGCAGCCGCAAACAAACCTTGCACCAGAAGATGAAAGTTGATACTCCATCCAGCCGCCCGAGCTATTCCCAAAATGAACCAGCACAGAAGCGCAGTCAGAAAGACGAAGCTCAGCAAGCCGAGCCAGATGGCAGAAGCCTTGTACAAAACACGCACAAAGGCATTCGTGTACCGGAACGCCAGCAGCGAGCTGCCAATGAAGCTGATCGACAGAACACCGAGAAGAACTTTCAAGCCGAAGCTACCGTCGCGTGCAGCCGAAAATGTCCAGGTCTCATACAAAAGGAAATGCGCCAGGAACAGGATGGATTGAATAACTGCAATAAAACCAACGAACTGTTTTCGAGAAGGCATAGTTGCTGATAAACCAGATGATTTCAGAGTAGCCGAAGATGCGGAAAACCGCCTCCTGCACTCCTGAGTCGCGATTGCAATTGCCTCGGTCCGACAACAAATCGTAAACCATGGGAAGAGCCCTTAGCGAAGGGCTCACAGGTCGAATTCACTTCCTCAAGACCGCGCAGAAGACGAGGCGATAAAAACAAACGGCGCTCAAAGCTGAGCGCCGTTCAAGAACTTTGGTTGCGGGGGATGGATTTGAACCACCGACCTTTGGGTTATGAGCCCAACGAGCTACCAGGCTGCTCCACCCCGCAGATTCATATTATCAGCGGGGTAGAGATTTTCAAAGCCGGTAGTGGGTAATCAACGCTGCAGAATCATAAGAAACTCGCGCTACTTGAAGAACTCAGTCATCGCGCCGGCATTGGCCGCGGCGCCTATATTTCCATCGATTCCCATGAAGTTTGTGATCGTCTTCAACAGATTCTCGTGCTGATAAAGCGTCGAGCTCTGGAAGCCGGACTTTACCGTAGGTCCGGCCATCACCATTACGGTATGACCGCCGCCGTGGGTGGAATCGCTGTCGTCGCCTTCATCGAACACGACAATTAATAATCCGCCGTTTTGGAATTGCGGACTGTTGAACAGCGGATCAATATTTTGTTGCAGCCAGCTATCGGCCTGCTGCGGTGTGCCGTCGTGGGCGTCGTCGGTCAAGTTCGGCTCGACAAACGAGAAATCGGGCAACTGTCCGGCCCCGAGGTCATTGGCAAACTGAGTAAACGGAACCAGATTTTGCCCCTGCGGATTGTTAGATCCGCGTACATCGGAAAAGTACGAGAACGGATTGTGGTGCTCAACGTAA
Source organism: Terriglobales bacterium (assembly GCA_035277605.1). GTDB lineage: Bacteria > Acidobacteriota > Terriglobia > Terriglobales > Acidobacteriaceae > Gp1-AA112. The sequence goes on from DATEKE010000050.1 coordinate 3,906, forward strand.
GCCCCCTGATCCGGTCCGGTGTATCCGACGAATGGGAGATCCTCCGAATATGCCTTCCAGGTTTTGCCCGCTGCCACCATGTGCCGCACCAGGTTATCGACGTTCACAGTGGAGGTATAGCCGTCATCGTTGGTGATGATCTGGCCGGTCGTAAACATAAAATAGTTGCCGATGGACGGATGCGTGTCCGCATAGTATTGCGTGGCCAATCCGTACTGGTTCGCGAGCTGGTTCAGGTACGGCATCGCCGAGCTTCCGATCACACTGCTATAGCCGTGGTTCTCTTCGAGCACCAACACGACCGGTCCAGGCGTGCTTGGAGTGGGTGTCGGCGTGGGTGTTGGGGTCGGAGTTGGAGTCGGGGTGGGAGTGGGCGTTGGGGTCGGAGTTGGCGTAGGTGTAGGTGTCGGAGTTGGCGTCGGATCCGTCACTGGATTCGATGAAGTATTGGTATTTGGAATACTCGAGCTGGCTCCGCAGCCAAACAGGCAAGCTAATAAAGCGAGCGCGGCGATGAGCTGCGCTCCCTTGCTGAATCGTGACACAACGCGCATTGGACCTCTCGCTCGCGGGGGGACGAGCAGGCCAATGGTAGGAATTTCGTAACCCTCGGGCCATTAGCACCCTGCCTTATCGGGTTCGGGAAATTGTCGTAATCCTCTTCTAAGGCGAATCCTGGGCTGGAGAGAAGATGGCGAAGACAAATTTGCTTCGGCATCCCCGCTAAACGCCTCGTTTTCCACAGAGATGCACAAAAAAGACTAGATTCGCACCGCTTTTCCGAGCTGGCTTCTGCATCTCAGCTTGATTGGGGCTGATTTCCCGAGTAAAGGAAATTGGCGACTTGCATCTATCTCCCCGGAGACAAGCGAATGGTCAAGCAATCCGAGCAGACTCAGGGACAACAGTTGTTGAAGCAGCTTAAGGATGAGTATCGAAAACCGCAGACCAGCGATCTGGAGCCTCCAGCCACTGAACATGCGTCCGGAAGCCTGCCTGATCCGCAGTATTGGCCGGCAGAGATCAGCCGCGCGATCAATTAGAGCGTACTGCCTTCATTCAGCTCCATAGCAAACAGAGCCGCCGCCGGTGGGGATGGAAACAAGCCTGTTCTAGCGCCTGCGCCAGGTCATGCTGACAGAGTCGCCAACCGAGCTGACGATTCAGCTACTCCCGATCCACCCGAGTCTCCCCCCCCAACTCCTAAATAATTAGTTACCTTTTTGCGCTGGCCGCGTCCAATAGAGCAGGAACAGGACGAATGCCGCCGAGAAGGTCAGAAACACTCACCGAAGCCGAACTCCGGGTAATGAACGTACTCTGGGAGAAAGGTCCGTGTAGCGTTCAGCAGGTGCTCCAAGGCATTCCAGAGGGGCTGGACCTCGCCTATAACTCCGTGCTCACCACGGTTCGCATTCTTGAGAACAAAGGCTACGTCCGGCATGCGAAGGAAGGACGAGCGCATATCTATGAGCCGGTCGTCGCTCGCGACGAAGCCAGCCGGTCCGCGGTGCGACAGGTGGTTAGCCGATTCTTCGGCAACTCGCATCAATCGCTCTTATTGAATCTGCTGGAAGAGCAGAAGCTCGACCCGGAAGAGATTAAGCGGTTGCGCGAGGTCCTGAAGGCGAGTGAACGCAAATGAGCATTCTTGCGCTGCATCCGAGTTCGATCATCGCTGGTGAGCGGCTGATCAATTGCTTGGTTGAAGGTACTCTCATCGCGGTCTTCATTTCGCTTCTGTTCCGATTGAAGATGTTCAGCGATTCCGCAACCCGCTTTTCCATCTGGCTGGCGGCGCTGCTGGCGATACTGGTGCTTCCGTTCATCGGCTCTACAGGGGCGCAACTAAGTGGAGCAGCATCAGCTCCTCACCTGAACGTTTCGGCGCAATCTTTGCCTTGCGCCTTCGCAGGATGGGCGGCTATTTCCCTATTTGGAATTTTGAGAATTTGCGTCGGACTGGTGCGCCTGCGTGCCCTACGACGGCGCGCGCGTGAAATCGAGGTCTCCGAGCTTCCGCTTGAGGCCCGGTCGATCCTTCAAGACTCCTCTTCTCGACGCGATGTGCGCATCTGCGTGTCGAATGAGATCAACGCCCCTACGGCAGTTGGATTTATCCGTCCCGCGGTGCTGATGCCAGAGTGGACATTGAGCGAATTATCGGGGGAAAAACTTCGCTCCGTGCTGCTCCATGAACTTGGTCATCTGCGCCGTTGGGACGATTGGACCAATTTGTTGCAAAAGGTTTTGCGGGCAATCTTCTTCTTTCATCCGGCCGTGTGGTGGATCGATTCGCGCCTGTGCCTGGAGCGCGAAATGGCCTGCGACGACATGGTTCTCGCCGCCACGAATGATGCGCGCGGCTACGCCGAATGTCTGGTTTCTCTCGCAGAAAAGAGTATGTTGCGGCGCGGAGTCGCTCTCGCCGTCGCCGCCGTGGGCCGAGTCCGGCAGATGACTCTCCGGCTCGGCCGCATTTTGGACCAGAACTCGCGCGGACGTGTACCCGGCGTAGCGATGGCCTCGATCAGCATTTTCGGTGTGGTGGCGATTGCAGCAGCCGCGCACCTCCCCATGCTCGTGGTCTTGCAGGAGGGAACGCCGGCCACTTCAGCGTTGACGGACACGGTAGATGCACTCGCTCCAGTGGCCGCCAAAATGCAGCTCACTTCTGCCTCGCCAACTCGGCTTCATGCGAACGTTGTCCCCGCAGCAATGGAGATCCGGAACACGCCGCAAAAATCGGATTTGAAAGCAGTGAAGCCGAAGGCAATCCGGTCCAATCAGCGTTCAGCAACTGTACCCAAGCCTGAAGTGATCCGCGCTTCACTCAAGACCGCGAATTCTCAAACGAGGTCACAGACGGCTTGGCTGTTGATCGTCCGGACCGTTCAACCCAATGTATCGCAAGTTCCCGAAATAGTACTTTCCGAGCCGTTCTCAGCAACCATCGTCTATGGCGCGGACTCGGCAACTTGCGCGGTGACTCCGAGTGCAGTCGTGACGTTTACCGTTTATCGCTCGTCAGGAGCGATTCAGAGCGAATTCGTTGCAAACGTAATCTGAGGTCAAAAATTTTTTGCCCTTATCAACTAAACATTTAGTTATTCAGAAGGAGAAGCAAATGAACATAGGAAGTTGGAAGTCGAAACTGGGCCGGCGATTTATCGCTCCGGCATTGGCTTTGGGAATGACACTTTCATTCGGAGCTTACGAGGTGATGAAGCCAACGCTTGCGCGAGCCGCAACAGCGGCGCCGCCGGCATCGGCGCTCGACGACAACAGCGTGAGTTCGTTGGTTGCTCTCGACAACGCTGTCGAGGCAGTGGCCGCGCGCGTGACCCCGGCGATCGTGAACGTGACGGTTACGGCAAAGACGAAGGTTGACGCTTCCGAGAGTGATGACGGAATGCCGGAAGGCTTACCACCGGGATTCAGCCAGTTCTTCGGGCATCCGATGCAGCCGCAAAACCGCATTGAGCATGGATTGGGGAGTGGCGTGATCATCTCGCCTGACGGATACATCGTCACCAACAATCACGTCGTCGATGGCGCCACCGACATTCGCGTCACCATGAGCGATCGTCGCGTGCTACCGGCGAAATTGGTGGGCCACGATCCTCTTACCGATTTGGCGGTGTTGAAGATCAACGGCTCCAATTTCCCCAGCGTACCCTGGGGAGACTCGACCAAACTCCGTCCCGGTCAAACCGTGCTTGCCTTCGGCAATCCACTGGGATTCCGCTTTAGCGTCACGCGCGGAATTGTGAGCGCGCTGAATCGCCCGAATCCGTCAGAAGATCGGCGCAAGCCCGGCGAGTTTATCCAGACCGACGCTGCTATTAATCCCGGCAATTCCGGCGGACCGCTGGTGGATGCGCACGGCCAGGTCGTCGGCATCAATACCTTCCTCATCTCCACATCCGGTTCCTTTTCAGGAATGGGGTTTGCTATTCCAACGCAGATCGTTCGACCGACCGTCGACGAGCTGATCCGAAACGGGAAAGTAACCCACGCGTACATGGGTGTCAGCATCACCGACGTTACGCCGGAGAACTCCAAGTTCTTCGATATGACGAAGGCATCCGGAGCGGTGGTGACGCAGGTCGAACCCGATACTCCCGGAGCAAAGGCAGGATTGAAGATTGGCGACGTGATCACAAAAGTTGATGGGCGTGAAGTCACGGATGCCGGTCAGCTTCAAGTACTTGTCAGCCAGCAGCAGCCGGGCACGACTATTCATCTCGACGTGATGCGCGATGGCAAGTCGATGAACCTTCCCGTCACTGTCGAAGAACTCGGCAATACCAAGGGCGAGCAGACCGCGAGCAATCCGCAGGGCAAAGCACGCTGGGGACTTGGCCTCTCCGATCTGAACCCTGACGTTCGCGAACAACTGCAAGCGCCGAGCGACGTTCGCGGCGCAGTGGTAGCGCGCGTGCAACCCGGCAGTCCGGCCGACAATGCCGGAATCGCCAGCGGCGATATCATCGTGTCGGTGAACCGCAAACCAGTGAAGTCCGCGCAGGATGTTCAGCAAGCACTGTCGAGCGTGCCTGCAGGACAAGATGCGCTTGTGCTGGTCTGGAGCCAGGGCGGCAACACCTTCCGGGTGCTGCACCCAGGCGAACATTCCTAGTTGCAACCTTCGAAGGAGAAGCGCCGGAGCGATCCGGCGCTTTTTTTAGTGACCTCTTGTGTTTTATCTTCGTGACCTTCGTGTTCGCTCTAGGATTTTCGGTATTGTCCTACGTACTCCGGAACCGGAATACCATCCGCCAGTCTCGAATCGGGAATCGGCGATTCAGCGACCAGCTTGAGCGGCAGCACGCCCGCCCACATCGACAGCGCGTAATCTTCTTCATCATCCGCCGGAGGTCCGGTCCTGATCTTCGCCGAGGCTTCTTCGATCGAAAACTCCAGCACCGAAGTGGCCTTCAACTCGCGATCGGTTGGCTGCCGTACGTCTTCCCATCGCCCGCGGATCAAGTGCTCCGAGACTACACGCAGCGCATGATTCTTCTTATCGCGCTCCTCAATCCTACGGGCTGTGCCGAACGCAACGACCGATCGATAGTTCATCGAATGATGAAAGGCAGAGCGCGCCAGCACCAGTCCATCAACAATCGCAACGTTCACGCACGCGGGGACACCGGTCTCCAAGTGATGCAGCATACGACTGGCCGCCGATCCGTGCATGTAGAGTTTGTCGTCTTCTCTTCCGAAAAGCGTGGGAATTACAAACGGCTGGCCTTCCACGTTGAAGGCAACGTGTGCTAAAAAAGAAGCATCCAGAATTGCTCGAATGGTTTCTGGATCGTGTGCGCCACGTTTTGGTAGTCGTCTAAGCTGTGTTCTTTCGGTAATCGTCATTTCGTCTCTCTGGCCGCAATCCATCCTCTGGCCCTGAAGCGTTTGTAAGCAATCCAATTTTTGGAGCTGTAGTCCAGAATGCCAGAGATGTTTGAACTCTCCAAACGGCTCGTAAACCCGCCACGCACGTCTCGCCTCGTCTCCCACTTCTCTTATCGGCCCAAAGTACAGCGACCTCTGGTTCTATACGCCTGAGGACACGGCCCGGCGGCATCTATGCGCCTTGAGCCGCCGTGCCTAAACTTTTTTCAGCGCCGCATTCCCCCACCCACCGAGCGCAACTTCCGGGTGGCAAGCAACTGATTGCCCTAGGAACGCTGAAGTAAATCGTTTCTTCCTAGAACCGACATCCATCCTCTGGCTCGCTGGCCGCTATGGCCAAGCACTGAATACAGGACGAGTGTGCCCGTGAGCGAAAGACTTTGTAAGCTTGGGATTTTTCTTGCCTGCTTGTCAGTCGTATCGATATTCATCAGCGGCTGCGGAACCGCCGGAGCAAACGTTGGCCAGTCTACGACTGCCCCGCCGCAGACCTGGACCATTTCGGGAACGCTGAGCCCGGCATCGAGCACCGCGGGGGCGACCGTAGCCCTTAGCGGCAGCGCCACCGCCAGCGTGACCGCCGACGCAAACGGTAACTACAGCTTTGCCAATGTTGCCGACGGCGCGTACACGGTCACACCAACAAAAAGTGGAATCACGTTTTCGCCGGCGAGTCAGAACATAACGATGAATGGCGCATCGCAAAGTGCGATCAACTTCAGCGCCTCCGGTCCGGCCGGACCGACTCTGCAGGCGATCACCATTAACGCCGGCGGGACGTCCATCGCGAAAGGCACGACCGCGCAGTTCACGGCCACAGGCTCGTTCAGCGACGGAAGCACGCAGAACCTGAGCAGCTCGGTGACGTGGAATTCGTCGAATGCTTCAGTAGCGACGGTCAGCGCAACCGGGTTCGCTACCGGGGTTGCTGCTGGAAGCAGCGCGATCAGCGCAACACAAAACGGCATCACATCGAATTCGATTACGCTTACGGTCACCGCGGCCGCACTGCAATCCATCACCATCAACGCAAACAGTGCCTCGATCGCCAAGGGGACGACAGATCCATTCACGGCCATGGGCGCCTTCAGCGACGGGAGCACCCAAAATATCAGCAATTCGGTTGCATGGGCCTCTTCCAATAGCAGCATCTTGACGGTGAATGCGTCCGGATTAGCTACGGCGCAGGGAGTTGGATCGGCGAACATCAGCGCGTCCCAGAATGGGATTACCTCGAACGCCATCGCCGTTACAGTAACCGCGGCAACTCTGCGCTCGATCGCCATCAGCACCGCCAAGACGTCGATCGCAAAAGGGACGACCGATCAGTTCACCGCCACCGGCACCTTCAGCGATGGCAGCACGCAGAACCTTACGAACGCCGTAACCTGGTCTTCTTCGAATTCCACAGTGGCCACTGTGAGCGCCTCGGGTCTGGCGACGGGCAATAACAGTGGGTCGACCAACGTCAGCGCGGCGCAGGGTGGAGTTGCATCGAATTCCGTTGCGCTTACGGTTACCGCTGCGGTGCTGCAAGCGATCAATATCAGCGCGCCAAAAACATCGATTGCCAAAGGAACCACCGATCAGTTCTCAGCCACTGGCACCTTCAGTGACGGCAGCACCCAGAACCTCACGAGCTCCGTCACCTGGAATTCTTCGAACACGACCGTGGCTACGATCAGCGCGAGCGGCCTGGCCACGGCAAACAACCCTGGTTCCGCCAACGTTACGGCTGCGCAGAACGGCGTGACTTCAAATGCAGTCGGGTTGACGGTTACAGCAGCCGCGCTGCAGACGATCACGATCAGCGCAGCAAGCTCCTCGATCGCCAGTGGGACTACGGATCAATTCACCGCGACGGGAACATTTACGGATGGAAGCACGCAAAATCTCACTACTTCTGTCACGTGGAGCTCTTCCAATACTGCAGTAGCGACAATTACCGCCACTGGTCTGGCAACGGGCCTCACGGGTGGCACCACCAACGTGAGCGCGACACAAAGCGGGGTCGCGTCGAACACGATGGTGCTGACCGTCAGCTCTGCAACGCTGCAGTCAATCGCGGTGAGTGCGGCGTCAGGTTCGCTGAACATCGGCTCCAGCGAGCAGTTCACAGCGATCGGAACGTTTAGCGATGGCAGTTCGCAGACTCTGACAAATTCGGTGACGTGGAATTCGTCTAGCACCAGTGTTGCCACCGTCAGCGGAACTGGGTTGGCTGCAGGCGTTGCCGTTGGCCAGACCACAATCTCGGCCAATCAGGCCGGCGTCAGCGGATCACAGCAACTGTCGATCACGGCCACGATCTCGGGCAGCCTGACCTCGTCAGGAAGCGCGGCAACCGTGACACTGAGCGGCGGAGCGAGTGCGAGCACCAGCGCTGACAGCAACGGAAATTACACCTTCGGTGGATTGGCAAACGGTACCTACACCATCACTCCGGCAAAGACGGGTGTAACCTTCAATCCCGCGAGCCAGACCATCACGATCAGCGGAAGTTCAAGCACAGGAGTGAACTTCGGCATCGCGCAAGGGCAGTTAACGCCGTCCCCAACGTCGATTCCGTTCGGCAACGTCGCGGTGGGCAGCACCGGGTCGCAGTCGCTGACCATTCAGAACACCGGCACTGCAAGCGCGACGATCTCGCAAATCAATGTGAGCGGATCAGCATTCAGTCTGACTGGCGTCACCTTGCCGGTCACGCTGCCGGCTGGCCAGGGCGTTACTTACACTGCGCAGTTCAATCCCAGCTCGGGAAGTTCTGTTTCGGGAAGCATCTCGGTTGTGAGCAACGCGGTTAACACTCCGTTGACCATAGGATTGACTGGAACAGGTGTCGCACAGTTGACTATCTCGCCAACTTCGTTGTCGTTCGGCAGCCTGCTTGAAGGGAACTCCACGAGCCTTCCCGCAACCCTGGGCGCGCAGGGGGGCAATGTAACCGTTTCATCGGCTACTGTGACCGGCAGCAGCTATTCGCTAACCGGCCTCACGTTCCCACTGACGATCCTTGCGGGTCAAACGGCTTCGTTCTCAGTCACCTTCACTCCGAAGGCGGCTGGATCGTTGCCGGGCAGCATCGCGTTCGTCAGCAACTCGACAACGTCTCCAACGTCGATTTCCCTTTCGGGAACCGGAAATGCGCCGCAGCACAGCGCGACGTTGACCTGGGTGGCGAGCACATCGACGGTGTCCGGCTACAACGTGTATCGCGGCACGCAGAGCGGTGGTCCATACACGTTGACCAGCTCTGGTCTGGTGAGCGTTTTGACGTACACAGACTCGACAGCCCAGGCGGGTGCGACTTACTTCTACGTGGTTACAGCCGTCGACGGCAGTGGAAACGAGAGTGCGTTCTCGAACGAAGTGCAAGCTGTGATCCCGACGCCTTAAATGCAAGAGCGAACACGAAGGTCACAAGGCACAAAGAAGAGGTCACAGAGAGTTACTCTGTGACCTCATCTTCTTGCCTCGTGACCTTCGTGTTCGCCTTTCCTTAAGACGCGACGGCGTCCGCGCAAGTGCCGGCTTCAAACACCTGACGAATCTCGCACTCACCGTCGCCTGCGACTTGCAGGAATTCCCTCGCCAGCTCGATCGCTTCCTGCTTCGATTTTGCCTGCAGAATGGCGAAGCCTCCGACGACCTCTTTGGTTTCCGTGAATGGTCCGTCGGTCACGCTGACTCTGCCGTTTGATAAACGTACGCGTGCACCCAACGCACTTGGTAGACATCCTTCTGTGGCAAGCAACGCTCCGGAACGCATATGTTTATCGATCAGCTTGCCCATTGCGGCCATCTCCTCGGCTGATGGCGGAACGCCGCGCTCTGCGCTTCTGTAGATACTCAGGAACTTCATGACTCTTCTCCTTAAGTCAGTATTGGTTATCCAGCAAGAACCCGACCGAAGGGGCCGGCTCCACTCTACTGGTACATCGAATGAACCTGCGCAAATCGACACCATAGCCTTAAACGGGCCGGCTATTTTTTCGCAGCGATCTGGTTGCGCACGCGCTCTTCCTGTTTTCGCAGTTCTCGCGTGAAGTTGTCGCCGAAGTCCTCTGCCTCGAACAGTGGGCGAACTTCGATTTCAGTGCCGCCGTCGAATGGAGCCTTCTTCAGCCACTCCACCGCGTCGTCCATCGACTTGACCTTCCACAGCCAGAAACCTGCAATCAGCTCCTTTGTCTCGCTGAACGGACCGTCGGTGATGCTGCGCTTTGCCCCAGAGAACTTCACGCGTTTGCCTCTGGACGAGGCCTGCAGACCCTCGCCAGCGAGCATGACGCCAGCTTTAGCAAGTTCTTCGTTGTACTTGCCCATTTTGGTGAGAATCTCTTTGTCCGGAAGAACTCCTGCCTCGGAATCCTTATTTGCTTTTACGATGACCATTACTCGCATTGTCGTGGTTTAACTGCTTCTCCTCCTCTGCAAGTATGTCGGACGGGCAGACGCGATTTCGACAAAATCGGACCATCTTTTTTAAGAAAGCCGCTAAGCCACGCAGCCGCGGAGCTTCGAAGCCTGAGTCGGTATCGTTCCAGGTAGGGAATGGGTTAGTCGGCGCTTATTTTTGGCGGAAGTGGCCTGGATCCGCGAGTCCAGCCAGCTATTCACCGATCCGCTACCCGCGGACGGTACTGACTCTTCGAGGACCGACGGGGGATTTTCGAGGACGATGCAGCAAAACCAAAGGCTCTAGTGCTTCTCCGGCGTGGCTTCGCGGCTGCGCAGCTTCGTAGCTTCGTGGCTCCCGAATTCAGTTACTTTTTTTTTTCCGGCGCTCTGCGCCTTCGCCTGTGGCCGAACTAGCCCTTCGCGTTCGAGCGAGTTTTGGATGTTGTCCCAAACCTGCGGACTGGGATCGCGCAGGGGCAGCAATAGCTTGGCCTGGTCGGCGATGTAGCGAAGATCTTTTACCAAATCGGAACAGACGGGGCACGTCTTCAGGTGCTCCATCTCGCTGGCGTCGCCGCCGCTTTCAAATATGTAGGGCAGGACCTCTTGAAATTCTGCGCACGTCATCTTCTTACGCTCTCCCCCGCTCATCGCCGTGCCGCCTTCTCTGCCTTGCTGAGCTTCAGCAGGTCGCGCAGTTTCATTCTCGCCTTGTGAAGTTGCGACTTGCTGTTTCCGATGGAACATCCCATCATCTCCGCTATTTCGTTGTGCTCATATCCTTCGATGTCATGGAGCACGAATATGATGCGGTAGCCTGGAGGCAGATTTTCGATCGCGCGCTCCAGATTCACGCGATCGATGGAGCCGGCCAGCACGTTGTCCCGGGCGCCAATGTCTTTCTTAGGCCCATCTTCCTGCTGCGGTTCCAGCGTTTCTTCCAATGAGACTTCGGGTAAACCCTTCTTACGCAAGTGCATCAGCACCACGTTTACGCTCAGCCGATGCAGCCAGGTGGAAAACGCCGACTCGCCGCGAAATGTGCCGATTTTGCGATATAGCTGAAGAAAGGCCTCTTGCGTGAGGTCTTCGGCTTCGGCGGTATTGCCAGTCATCCTGAGGCAAAGAGAGTAGACGCGACGCTTGTGCAGTCCGTAGAGCTGCTCAAACGCATAGGGGTCGCCTCCTTTAGCCTTTTCGATGGCTTCGGCTTCATTGAATCCAGGGTTGGCGGTTCGTCGCGCTGGAGTTCTAGTCGGCGTAGTCGTCTTTTCCTTTGCTGGTGCTGTTGGCGCTGTAATGGAGCTACCCTCCCAAACTTCGATGCGGCTGAGCTGCTGCACGTTGTATCAGATTGCAAGCATTGAAGATAGTTGTGGAAAACTCACAAAATCGGGTGACGGGGTCATCTGGTGATCCGGTCAAGTGCAGACATCGAGGCGATCTGGATGCGTTCGCGTTGTTATAGTGAGCCGGTGGGCGTTCCCGATCCGATTCTGCCAGAACCACCGCCTGAGAAAGATCCCCGGCGGAATCTCTTCTGGATGTACATCTCGTTCTTGGGAATCTCCATTCCCAAAGCGGG
>DATEKE010000051.1:0-24689 GCA_035277605.1 Terriglobales bacterium
GAACGGATTCTTTGACCAGCCTGCCGAGCTGCAGATGAATGACGAACATTCGCAGCAAACAACCCGCGCATCCTGCGATCCACAAAATGACCAGAATCCCACGCCAATTCGTGGTAAGGGTCGCCGCTTGCGCCGTTTCGACTGGTTGGGGTACGACCACGCCGGAGACAGCTTCGCCACTTGCGGTAGGAGTTATGGCTTCGCGCTTTGCCGCGCGCGCCGTCGGCTGCTGAGCTTTGATTGGCTGAGAAGGAGGGATGACCGCCGGCTTGCTCTCAGCCACAGCCGAAGTGATGTGTTCGGATTTCGGAGTATTCGAGCTTGGCGGCAGAATGGGCACTCTGAGGCCGGGCAACAACATGGATGCGACCGGCAGCAGAAGAACTCCCGTGACGCTGGCCACGTAGACCAAATGTCGCAGCGCTGCAGACGCGCGCCGGAGGAGCTGGCCGGCGGCAAGCGCCATCAGCAGCAACAGCGATGTTTTCACTGCGATCGTGGCTAGCCAGGGTAGGTACTGCGCAAAGTCGTGAGTAGTCTTCGCAAGCATCAGCGTCCCTCCTGCTTAGCTTTCTGAATGGCCTGGAGAAGTCTTTGCCGGTCTGCTTCCGGGAGTTCCGAATCCGGAAGTTCGATCAGCGCGGCGGCAGCTTCCGTGACCGATCCGCTGAAGAAGGTCTTCACTACATGGTCCAGAGCCGAGATGCGCGCCTTGTTCCGGTCGGTGGTAGGTAAATACACGTACTTCAGACCGTCCTGCACGTGGCGCAGATAGCCTTTATCTTCCAAGAATCCGAGCATCGCCCGCACCGCCGAATAGCTCGGCGCGTCCGGAAGCTCCGCATGAACCTGCGATACCGATGCACGTCCGAGCCGGAAGACAACATCCATGAGTTGCCGCTCGCGCCGCCCTAACTGCCATTGAGTGTTCTTGGTCATCGATGCTACCTATGTGCTAACTGGCTAGCACATGCTAGCAGATTAGCATTACGTGTCAAGTGCGGAGGAGAAGATTTTTTGCGCTCGTAATTCCCTGAGGGTTCCCTGTTCGAGTTTTTTGTTGCACTGGAAGCGCGCCGCTATTCCATTGAACTGACTCGGGTTAGGTGCCGTATTCCCTAGAGTCCCTGCTGCTTTCCCTGCCTCCCTCGGGAATTTACGATTTTTGGGCAGAATTCGATGGTTTTCGCGGAAATTCTTAAATCTGCCTTGTACATATCCCTGTTTTCAGTTCTGGAGGGAAACTCAGCGTCTGAGGCTTAGACTTCTTTCCGGATAGAGAGTGAGCCGTGACTATCTTCGGCGGCGGGGCTGGTAGTAATCGAAGGTGAATCCGGGTCGGCGGCTGGTTCGCAGCAGATGCCGGTCAGCCAGAGTGTGGCCATGGTCTGCGCCACTTCGTCGAGATCGTAGCTCTGGTATTTGCTCCCGCCAAAGAGCTCCTGCACAAGATAGTGATGGAAGCACATGCCGATGAACCCGCGTGCAGCCAGCACGGGATCAACTTTACGGAACCTTCCTTCTTCCATCTGCCGACGGATGTAAGATGCGAGTAGCTCGTACCACTCGCTCATGTACATCTTGAAAAAGCGTTGGGAGAGACGATGATTTTCGAGCGCGCTGAACAGTAGCAGGCGGCTTTTGCCGGGATCCTGGAAGTTCCGATTCAGGACATCGCGCGCGATGGCGGTGAAGATCTCGATCGGCTCAGCGTCGCGCCCAAGCTTTTCTTCGAGGCGCTGCTTCACATCGCCGGGAGCGCACTTCGCGCTGAGGACTTCCCAATAAAGGTCATCCTTGCTCGCAAAATGGCGGAAGACAATGGCCTCGGTGATTCCCGCGGCATCGGCGATCTGGCGCGTGGTGACGCCGTCGAAACCGTATCGCGCAAACATCTCGGTGGCGACTTCTAGGATCTGCTTCTTCCGGTCTGGAGACGAGAGCCTGGTCATGTGCAGCCTCGACAATTTTATGCCACTTTAGCGGGGGAATCGCGAGTAACGTTTTATCGGCACAAACACCTATCTGCTGGCGTTTTCGCCTCGCGCATATGAAGTAGTACACTCTTGCGTCGGCCCTGGCCGCGATCTCACATTTTTCCTATTTGGGACGAGGTATATATGAAACGCTTTTTTTTGCTGATTGCGCTGTTTACGTTTTCCGCAACGCTCGTCGCGCAGGACTGGGCGAAGGCGAAGTTGGAGAAGTCTCCCCGCCATCGCGAATGGGTTACGGTGAAACACGACGGACGTTCGGTCGAGGCATTCGTGGCCTATCCGGAATCGAAAGACAAGCGCCCGGTGGTGCTGGTGATTCATGAGATCTTCGGCATGTCCGACTGGGTGCAGGAGTTGGCGGACGAGCTTGCCGAAGCCGGCTATATCGCCATAGCCCCAGATCTACTTTCCGGAATGGGTCCCAACGGAGGACGCACAAACTCGTTTGCCGGACAGAGTGAAGTGACGGAAGCCGTGAGTCACTTGAATCCCGATCAGGTTACAGCTGACCTGAATGCCGTCGCCGATTACGCTCTGAAGCTGCCTTCCACCAACAAGATGCTGTTTGTGACGGGCTACTGCTGGGGTGGCGGGCAAAGCTTCCGCTTCGCTACGAACCGCAAAGATCTGAAAGCAGCATTTGTGTTTTACGGGCCGCCTCCCTCAAAAGAAGCGATGAAGAACATTACTGCTCCGGTTTATGGCTTCTATGCCGGAAACGACAATCGCATCGACTCGACAATCCCGCAAGCGAAGGAAGATATGGCAGCGGCGGGGAAGACTTATGAGCCGGTAACATACGAGGGTGCAGGCCACGGGTTTATGCGCGCCGGCGAAGCTCCCGACGCGAGCGAAGGCAACAAAAAAGCCCGCGACGAAGCTTGGGACCGCTGGAAGAAGCTGCTGGCCAGGACCGAAGGACCAAGCGATCTGAAGGTTCTGCCGTAGCGACTAGCAGAAGGTTCTCCCGCTCAACGAGACAAAGAGCCAAAAGGGGTACAGGGACCCGAGGTAGGTCCTTTACCTCTTTTTTGACTTCGTGACCTTCGTGTTCGCTGTTCGGGTTTCTGTGATTAAATCCCCCCATGGGCCGTATCCGCGTTCTCTCCGACAACGTCGCGAACAAAATCGCTGCCGGAGAGGTCGTCGAGCGCCCAGCCTCAGTCATCAAAGAGCTGCTCGAAAACTCTCTCGATGCCGGCGCCACACGGATTCGCATTGAAGTAGAAGGTGGCGGCAGAAAGCTCATTGTCCTCACCGATAACGGCTGCGGCATGGGACACGACGACGCCATGCTCGCCTTCGAGCGCCATGCCACCTCAAAGATTCACGATGCCGATGATTTGCTGAATATCGCGACGCTCGGCTTTCGGGGCGAAGCGTTGCCGTCAATCGCCTCGGTCTCGCGCTTCACACTGGAAACGCGCCAAGAAGAAGATAAGGCCGGCACGCGCATCGAGATCGCCGGCGGCAAGCTGCTCAAAGTGGAAGAAACCGGAGTGCCTCCGGGGACAGCCATCACCGTCCGCGATCTCTTCTTCAATACGCCGGCACGAAAGAAATTTCTCCGCTCGGAATCGACCGAGCTGTCGCAAATCGCCTCGCTTGTGACTCATTACGCACTCGCGCATCCCGACAAGCACTTCGAGCTGCACTCGGCGACACACAACATGCTCACAGCCTCTCCCGTCAAAACACATTCCGAAAGGCTTTATCAGATCTTCGGACGCGAGACGCTCGATCAGCTCATACCGGTGGCGGCGGAAACCGATCTTCAGCGCACAGGAATCCCGGAGCCCCCGCCCTGGCGGCGCGCAGAAGATTACGAACCGCCGGTTGCAGGCAAGATCCGCCTGCACGGCTTTGTTTCAAAGCCGGAATTGCAAAAGCTGAATCGCAATTCCATCTTTGTCTTCGTGAATCAGCGGCTGGTGCGCGACCGTCTTGTTCAGCACGCGTTAACTGACGCCTATCGGAATATCATTCCGCCAACCGTCTTTCCCGTCGTCCTGCTGTTCCTCGAGCTGCCGCCGACAGAAGTTGATGCCAACGTTCATCCCGCCAAGACAGAGGTACGCTTCCGCCAGCAGACATTCATTCATGATTTCGTTCGCGACTCGGTTCGCGCGGCCTTGATGAAAGCGCGACCCGTTCCGCAGTTCACGCGCGAGATAATGGCGCTGCCGACTGCGGCGGCGGAGCTATCACCGGGCGCCTCCTTGCCGCGCAACGAAGCTGTGGCACAACGAGTCACCGCGTTCGCTCTCACCGCTCCGGCCGTCCCAGCCCGAACAGCGACGCTCGCGTTCGACAATGCCTTTCAACTTGGGGGAAGCGGAATCACTGCTGCCCCGCATCTAGCAGCCATCGGAGTGGAAGAGATCGAACGTCCGCAGATCAGCAAGACCTGGCAATGCGGCGAAGTTCTCGACGAACTGGAGGAAGCGGGGGAGGGAATTGCGCCGCAACTTGCGTCGCTGCACCCGCTGGGGCAGGTGCGCGAGTCCTTCATTCTCGCGGTTAATAGCGAAGGTCTGTGGATTATCGACCAGCACGTAGCGCATGAGCGCATCCTTTTCGAACGCGTGCTCAAGCAAAGGCAAACAGAGTCGATTCCCGTGCAGAAGATGCTGATGCCCATCGTCGTGGAATTGACTCCCGGCCAGCAGGCGGCGTTTGCAGAAATTTCCGATGAACTGGGGCGCAACGGTTTTGAAGTGGAGCTGTTCGGCTCACGAACGGTTGTGGTGAAGGCAGTTCCCGCGGGTGTTGAGAGTTGTGACATCGAGCAGATGCTCGGCGAACTTCTCGTCGAATTCGAGCGTGAGCAGCAGCGAACGAATCTGGATGAAGTCCGTCATCGCATCGCCGCCTCGATCGCGTGCCATGCGGCCATCAAGGTCAACATGCCTCTCGATCAAAACAAGATGGAGTGGTTGCTGAAGGAACTGGCGAAAACAGAGTGTCCAATGTCATGCCCGCACGGTCGCCCGGTAGTGCTGAGATATTCTGTGAAGGATCTTCAGCGGGCGTTTAAGAGAATCTAGAGCGATTGAGGTTGTCATTCCGAACCGCTGCTGTTGCGGTGAGGAATCCCTACGAACGCCTGTGCTCGTCGGAAAGACCAGAATATTTCCCGATCTCGCGTGTCGAGATAAGCTTCGGCCGCGCGTAAGATTTTCAAAGATGATAGAGATTCCTCACCGCAGAACCAACGGTTCGGAATGACAACAGGAAACTATGACTGAACTCGAGCTACAACATCTTCGGCGCGAGAAATGGCGGGTTGAAAATGAACCGCTGCGCACGCTCGAAGATGCTCGCGAGTTCGTCAACTCGGTAGGCATGTGTCTGATGTATCCGATTCGCCCTATGCCTGTGCTGCCGACGTTCGTCGCAGCGGTTATCGGCTCAGATGCCAAGCTGCCGGAGCGGAAGACAGCATTCTCGGATGCGCGGGCGAAGCAGGTAGACGAGTTGGTGTGGCGACTGTTGCGGGAGAAGGCAGCATTTCCCGCGCAATTCTCAGGCGAGATGCTTATCGTTTCATCCGAGAGCTTTCCTTATTTCTATGCACTCGCCAGCGACCGCCAGCCCAAGAAGCCAATTCATAGTCGAGCTCGTGGCAAGGCTTCTCCTTTGATGGAGCATGTCTTCAGAAAACTTGAAAAGAGCGGAACGCTGACGCGCGCGCAGCTTCAGGAGCAACTCGGAGGCGCGTTGTCCGAAGCCGGGCTCGATCGTGCTCTGCAGGAGCTGTGGACCGCAGTCAAGATTGCCCCCGTCGATCACAATCCCGAAACGGGATACACGTGGGATACCTACCATCACTGGTCAACAGATGCTGTGAACGAAGGCGTGCGCCTGTCTGACGCTGAGGCTCTTTCAGCCCTGATCTCTAAATATCTCGAAGCGGTGATTGCCGCCACGCAAGAGGAAATCGAAGGCGTCTTCTCTGCGTTCACCTCGAGAACGAGAGTGGCCGAAGTGATTCGAGCCCTGCTGGCCGCGCGGGAATTTGCGTACACTCCAAGTGAGACTCGCACGCTGATCACTGTCGCCCACATTCCCGCCCGAAGCACTCCACAGCCTGCTCGTGCCGAATCGGGAAATCGGCGGACTGCGCTAAGGAGATGGAATGGCTGAAGCTCCTGCCCGGCGTGGTTTGGTCATTGCCATCGACGGACCCGCCGGAGCGGGCAAGAGCACGCTCGCCTCGCGTCTTGCACGGAAGCTGGGCTACCTCAACATCGAGACCGGGGCCATGTATCGCGCCCTTGCTCTCAAGGCGATTGAAAACGACATCGATGTCGATAACGAAAAAGCGCTTGTCGATCTGGCCTGGAATTCGAAGATCACGCTGGAACCGCAGATCGACGGCAATCGCGTGAAGCTCGACAACACTGACGTGTCACAGCGCATTCGTGAAAAAGACGTTACGGAAGCAGCCTCGCGAGTTTCTGTTCATCCCGGAGTTCGGGAATGGATGGTGCGCAAGCAGCGCGACCTCGGCGTCTCCGGCGGTGTGGTGATGGAAGGCCGCGATATCGGTACGGCCGTATTCCCAAACGCGGACGTAAAAATCTTCCTCGACGCTGCCCCAGAAGTTCGTGGGAACCGCCGCTTCCATCAGGCGCCTACGTCCGAGCCATCTGCTGCAGTTCTGGCGGAAATGCGCGCGCGCGACGAGCGCGACCGCACCCGTGCTGTCTCTCCACTCGTTCCCGCCAACGATGCCGTCTTAATTGATTCGACTGAACTGACTCTCGATCAAGTGATTGAGGCGGCTGAGAACATCGTAAAAGACAAATTGGCCGCATCAGCTCAGTCCTGATAGAACCGCACAATGGGGACGATTCCCAGTCGTGCTTGGGAGAGAGGTAGGATTCGTCGGTCTGGTTTGAGATCGGCATTTTCACTGCAACATCGCGCAGAGGTCTACCGAAGTCCCGGGAAGTGAAAAGTGCCGTGAAATCTAAGTAATTGCTCCCATTCTGCTGACGTAAAACTCAGGCGCGGGCCTGATGTGATTGGGATGTCGAGGCAAATATCATTGGAAGCACGGGCATCACCCGCGGCGGCGGGAGGCTCTCTTTAACGACATTGCCCAATCGCACTCATTCCAATCGCCCGGTTTTTCTTAAGCGCCTGCTCGAACTGGCCCGGCCCAGCTATGCCCATCTGATCGGGATCTTTCTCCTCGGCGTACTCTCCGTCCCCATCTCGATCTTGATGCCAGTGCCGCTGAAGATTGCGGTCGATAGCGTGATTGGCAATCATCCACTCCCTCCGATATTGAACCATCTGGTTCCGGAAAGATTTGCTGGGACGGAGATGGCGAATCTGGCGATCGTGATGATCGTGCTGATTGGACTTGCGATCCTCAGCAACCTGCAGACACTCGCCTCGTGGCTGCTGCAGACCTACACCGGCGAGCGACTCGTCTACGAGTTGCGCAACCGGCTGTTCTGGCACGCGCAGCGTCTCAGTCTTTCAGCGCACGACCGTCGCGGCGTGAATGACACCGCATATCGTATCCAGCACGACGCGCCGGCAATTCAGTTCATCTTTATTCAAGGCGTGCTGCCGCTGATGACCTCGGTGCTCACCTTCGCCGGGATGTTCTACATCGTTGCGCGTATCGACAAATCGATTGCGGTGGTTGCATTGGTGATCTCGCCGGCGCTCATGATCGCCGCCCGGCGTTCCAGCCGGCGGGTTCGCAAAGCCTGGCAGGGAGTCAAAAGCCTTGACAGCTCAGCCATGCTGCTGATGAACGAAGCCTTGGCTTCCATCCGCGTGGTCAAGGCGTTCAATACCGAAGATTTCGAGGACAGTCGTTTTCGTCTGCGTTCCCGCGAGCGAATGAAAGAGCAACTTCGGCTGGCATCGATTCAGGCTGGCTACCATCTGCTGATCTCGTTCGCGATTGCGGCCGGCAGTGCGGCGGCGCTGCTCATCGGAATCCGCCACGTGAAGATGGACATTATCACGCTCGGTGATCTGTTACTGGTCATGGCCTATGTTGCGCAGCTCTATAGTCCGCTGCAGATCATCAGCAGCAAACTTCCAGAGTTGCAATCCTGGCGCGTGAGCTTGGAGAGGGCGTTCGCACTCTTCGAAGAGAATCCGGAATTAGGACAGAGCCACGCGCTGGATGTGCCGGTTGATCGCGTCTCAGGCCAGGTAGGCTTCGAGGATGTCACCTTTGCCTATGCTTCCGGAACAAAGGCTCTAGATGACGTGTCGTTCGCAATCCCAGCAGGGACAAAGGTGGGCATCGTAGGCCAGAGCGGCTCCGGCAAGACGACGCTCGTTAATCTGCTGGCGCGTTTCTACGAGCCCAGCAGCGGACGCATCCTGCTGGACGGCATTGATCTGCATAGCTTCGACATCGCCGCGCTGCGCCAGCAACTCGCGATCATCAGCCAGGAACCGGTGCTCTTTTCCGCTACGATCGCTGACAACATTGCTTATGGGCGTCTCGAATCTAGCCGCACTGATATCATTGCCGCCGCCGCTGCAGCTCACGCGCACCAGTTCATCACGGGACTGCCGCAGGGCTACGACACCAAGATCGGCGAAGGAGGTTCTCGTCTATCGGGAGGGCAGCGCCAACGCCTGGCGATCGCCCGTGCATTTCTAAAAGATGCTCCTCTGCTCATTCTCGATGAACCGACCAGCGCACTCGACGTCGGTACAGAAGCCGATCTGATTGCCTCTCTTCAGGAGGTCATGCGCGGACGAACAGCCTTTGTCATCGCCCATCGTCTCAATACCATTCGAAACTGCGACGTGCTGCTGGTCATGGAAAAAGGCAAACTGAAAGAAATGATCTGGCAGAACGAAGAGCAGGCCGCCCGGCCGGAATCGATGGAAGCTTTGTTGCGATATAGTCCGACGGCCTAGACCTTAAATGCTCACCGGAGTCAGTACAGTTCGCGGTAGCGAATGGGTGAATCACCAACAAACGCGATACACCCATCCGCTACCGAGGACGATACTGACCTGCTCCCACTCTGCTGAAACCAAGGCACTTCCGAAACTGAACATCCCGTCGGTGTCGTACGGCGTCCAAGAGTAACTAACGCCTGAGTTGACGCATGCCGAAGTCTGCATTAGGATGTTTGCATTCATGAACGCCGTTCGCCGAATTTCGATTGAAATTACAATTACAGGCACAAGTATGCCCACAATCGAATCGGCGGAGGGATGTAGTTAAGCAATAAAAAGTTCCGGAAGAGACCAAAACCCACCGCCGAACCGGCGGTGGGTTTTTTATTTTGCGGAATGGAGCACCTGGAGGACTCCATGCTGGTAATGAAGTTTGGCGGTACCTCGGTGGAATGCGCGGAGAGTATCAGCCGCGTCGCGGAGATCGTGCGCCATCGGCAGCACATGCAGCCGGTGGTTGTAGTGAGCGCGCTGGCGCGAATTACCGACCAACTGCAAGCGCTCGGCGGGTTGAGCAAAGCGGGCAAGCTCGACGAAGCTCTGCGCCTGCTCGACGGAATGGAAAAGCGGCACGCCGAAGTTGCTCATGCGCTGCTCGGCGCGAAGTCGGAGAACGTATTGGCGAATCTGAAACCGATGTTCGAAGAGGTCGCCGCCCTGCTCCGGGCCGTAGCCGCGATTAACGAGCTTAGCCCGCGGACTTCCGATCGGCTGCTGAGCTTCGGCGAGCGCTGGTCGAGCGTGCTGGTCAGCGAGGCGCTGCGTGAGCGGCATCTTCCTGCGATCTTCGTCGATGCCTGCCAGGTAATCGTCACCGACGATGATCACACCCACGCCGCCCCCCTCATGGATCCGATTGCTTCCCAAGTTGAATCACAAATAAAACCTCTGGTGAAGAAAGCCAGTATTCCCGTAATGGGAGGGTTCATCGGAGCGACGCAGGAGGGCGTCCTTACCACTCTCGGCCGCGGAGGGTCGGACTTTACGGCTTCGATCCTTGGCGCGGCGCTCGGCGCCGAGCGCATCGAGATCTGGACGGATGTGAACGGCATGATGACCACCGATCCGAGCATCTGTCCTGACGCGCAGAACATCGACTCCATCAGCTTTGAAGAAGCAGCTGAGTTGGCCCATTTTGGAGCAAAGGTGCTGCATCCTAAAACGCTCCAGCCTGCGGTTGAGAGAGGCATTCCGGTTTATGTACTGAACTCGCGCCATCCGGAGAACCGCGGCACTCGCGTCGAAACCGTACATTCTGATGGCGAGCCGCGCGTTCGCTCGATCGCGTGTAAGCGTAGCATTCTTCTCGCAGAAGTCTTTGCCAAGCAAGGACTCGACGCCAAGCTGACTTCTTCAATCTTTGTCATCGCCGAACAACAGGATTGTCTGGTTGATCTTGCGGCAGTCTCCCGCTCGAATCTGTCGTTGTTGTTGACCTCGCCCCAATCGGCAGAGTCGCTCTCGAAGGCGCTCGACGGCGTTGCCAATGTCAAAATTACCGAAGGCGTTGCGCTGGTCTCCGTGGTAGGACGCAACGTGGCGCGCGATCCAGTGATTTCGGCTTGCGCACTCAGCGCTCTTTCGGGATTGCCGGTAAAGATGATCTTCCACGGAGCTTCAGACATGAATCTCAGCTTTGTTGTCGATGAGAATCAGGCCGACGAGGCGGTTCGCCGCATGCATCGCGTCATGTTCCCAGCGCCGGTCAGCATGCCTGGTCCGGAAGTGATCGTGCATGACAGCTTCGGGCTTCCATCCCTGCAGGTGGCGGAGGCATAGGCGATGGCAAGCCAGACGGTCGTTCTCTCTCAACCTGCTCCGCCGTCAGTCGCTCCGGCAGCGTCGCGGAAAGTCGCGCTCCTTGGCTTTGGAACCGTCGGAAGTTCCGTCGCGCGTATTCTCAATTCGGGAAACGTTCCCGGATTGGAACTCACGCACGTTTTCAACCGCAACGTGCAGCGTAAGCGCGTTTCCTGGGTGGAGTCATCCGTTTGTTGGACGGAAGACGTCGATGCGGTGCTGGACAGCGACGCCGACGTGTTCGTCGAGGTTATTGGCGGAGTTGAGCCTGCGCGCTCGTGGGTGAAGGCGGCGCTCGAAGCAGGAAAATCCGTTGTTACCGCCAATAAGCAGCTCATCGCGCGCTTCGGACCGGAACTGTTGGCGATCGCCGCCGAAAACGGCTGCCAGTTGCTCTTCGGAGCCTCGGTCGCCGGCGGGGTCCCTGTTATAACTGCCGTCGAGCGCGGACTCGCGGGTGACGAACTGCAATCGGTCTGCGGCATCCTGAACGGCACGTGCAATTACATCCTGAGCGAGATGGAAACCGGACAGCCATTCGCACTGGCGCTCAAACAAGCTCAGGAATTGGGATATGCCGAGGCCGATCCGGCCGATGATATTGCCGGCTATGACACGCGCGCCAAATTGGTGATACTCGCTCGCGTGGCGCTCGGTGCGGAAGTTCCGGTCGAAGCTGTGCCATGCAGGCCAATTTCGCACGTACAGCCGATCGACTTCGAGTACGCGCGCGAACTTGGCTGCACGATTCGTCAAATTGGCGAAGCGCACGTGAATGGTGACGAGGCGTTTGCGACGGTCGAGCCCATGCTGGTTCGGCAAACTTCGGCGCTGGCGCGCGCACAGGGATGCGAAAACGTTGTAATCACCGGCGGCAAGCTAGGAGGCAACACGGCATTTTCCGGACCAGGAGCGGGCGGCGATGCGACTGCTGTTGCGGTCATCTCGGATATGTTGACTCTCTCGCACAATCCCACACGCTTGGCGCTACGACCTGCACGAAGTTTCGAACTGGCGAAAGATTGTGTCGCACCATACTTCCTGCGCTTCGTGGTGAAAGATCGTCCAGGAATCGTGGCCAGCATCGCCAGCGTGCTCGCGCGTTATCACATCAACGTCGATGCGGTGTTTCAGAAACCGGGATTCGACAAGAGCGCGCTGCCGTTCGTGGTGACTGTAGAAGGGTGCAGCGGCGCGAACCTTGACGCGGCGCTCGAGGAGATCGCCAAAAGCGAATTTCTGGTCGAAGCACCGTTGAACTTAAGGATTTTTGCAGATTGATTCACGCGTGAACGGGATACATGACAGCATCATCCGCTAAACCAGAATGCAAGGCCCGAAGGGCCGAAAGAAGCGGAGCCCAGCGGCGTGAGCCCTGGGTAGAAATCAAAAACGGAACAGAGCCGAAGGGGCGGCACGGTTTTTGCCGACGGAGAAAACATGCCGCCCTTTCAGGGCTCGGATCGATAACGATTACTTACCCAGGGCTTACGCCGCTGGGCTGCGCCTCTGTCGGCCCTTCGGGCCTAAGTGTCCGCTGGATTTGAAATTATGCAATTGCAGTGCAGCAATCACGAATGCCGTCACGGATTGGACCGGGACTTTGCTGCTTTCGAGTGCCCGAAATGCGGCGACCTGCTTGAAATGAGCAGCAACGGGTTTCGTCCCGATCCAGGAAGGCTCCGCTCGCTCTGGCGGGAGCGTAGGTTGTCCAATGCGCCGGAAGATCGCAGCGGGGTCTGGCGTTTCCGCGAGTTTCTTCCACAGTATCTCGACGAGAGCATCGTCACACTCGGAGAAGGTAATACCCCGCTGCTCGCGGGGGAGAAGACTGCTGAATACGCTGGCGTGAGCCGTTTGCAATTCAAGCATCTGGGCTGGAATCCGACGGGCTCGTTCAAAGATCTGGGCATGACCGTCGGCGTGACAGAAGCGCGGAGGCGTGGCGCAAGCGTAGTGGCATGCGCTTCAACGGGCAACACTGCTGCATCGATGGCAGCGTACGCAGCACGGGCCGGCATGAGCGCCCACGTTTATCTGCCCAAAGGCAAGCTCTCGCGCGCAAAAATCGCACAGTCGTTCGACTACGGCGCGGAGGTCATCGAGATCGACGGCAACTTTGACGACGCACTCGCGCAGATGATGCAACGCAAAGATTCCGGCGAGTACTTCCTCAACTCCATCAATCCATTCCGGATCGAAGGCCAGAAGACGACGATGTTCGAGCTGATGGAGCAGCTCGATTGGAATCCTCCCGACTTCGTAGTGGTTCCCGGCGGGAATCTTGGGAACTCTTCCGCTTTTGGGAAAGCCCTTAGAGAGCTGCACTCGGTTGGATTCATCTCCAAAGTCCCACGAATCGTGATCGTGCAGGCGGCAGGAGCGAATCCTCTCGTGCGGACCGTGACGGCAGGAGCACAGTCTCTGACCGTGGTCTCCAACCCAAACACTTGCGCGACGGCAATCCAGATCGGCTCTCCTCGCTCTTGGCGCAAGGCATTGCACGTTCTGAGTTTCACCAAGGGAATCGTGCTCGACGTGAACGACGAGGAGATTCTTGAAGCCAAGTCCATCATCGGGCGGGACGGCATTGGCTGTGAGCCGGCCTCCGCGACAACGCTGGCAGGCATTCGTCGCCTGCGAGAGCGCGGAGCGATCGATCGCGACGCACGTGTCGTAGCGATTCTCACCGGGCACGTACTGAAGGATCCAGACATCATCCTGAAGATGCATGAAGGCAAGGCAGTGTGGAAGGCAGACTCATGAGTTCTCAAGAATTGGAAGGCGCTGAGATTATGGTGCCGGGATCGATTGCCAACATCGGTCCCGGCCTGGATACGCTAGCAGTGGCAGTGCAGCTTTACCTGCGCCTGCGCGTCGCTCGCGTTAGCTCCTCCGAACGCGGAGCATTGCATTTCCATTTTAGGAAACTGCCGCTCAATGGCGAGAATCGCATCGAAACTGCGTTTCGCAAGCTTGCGGGTGATCGGCAAGATCTTCCCTCGCTACACCTCGAAGTCGAAAGCGATATCCCGATGGGCTCCGGCCTCGGCAGCAGCGCGGCTGCGACGATTGCCGGCTTCAGGCTATATGAGCTGTTTTATGGCGAGCAGAGCTGTGAACGTCTTCTTACTGCAGCCGCAGAGCTCGAAGGACATGCCGATAACGCGGCCGCCGCTCTACTCGGTGGCCTTGCCGTCTGCTGCCAGAAGCAGGACGGAACGGTATATGCGTTTTCCAATCCGTGGCCGGCATCGCTCGGATTTGTCGTGCTCACTCCTGAAGTGGCTCTGTCCACCGAACGCTCGCGCAGGGCTTTGCCGCAATCGGTCCTACTCAAAGATGCGGTCGCAAACATGCAGCGCGTCCTTCTGTTGCTGCAAGCGCTGCAAAGTGAAGACGATTCGCTGCTGGCCGAGGCTCTCGCCGATCGTCTGCATCAACCGACGCGTGAGCCGCTTGTCCCGGGATTAAAGACGGGACTGGGGCTTTCACACCCAGACTTGCTGGGCGTCTTTCTCGGCGGCTCCGGACCATCGATCGTGGCTCTGGCACGCGAGAGATGCAGCGAAATCGAGGAGATGCTGGCACAGAGCTACCGCCCGCTGGGAATCCCATTTCGGACTTCGATTCTGCGCGTGCACCAACCCATGTCGACTATGATCGCGCCGCTTCTGTGTACTTCGTAGTTGCGACAGTCTCCAATTGAATTGTCATTCCTTTCGGCGCCGCAATAATGTCTTTCTGCTTCGAAAGTTGGTTTGCGCTGAGGGGGATCTGCTTTCCCACGACGAGAACAGCAGATTCCCGCGAGCGCAAAGGCAAATCCTCGTCAGATTTAGAGGAGCGAGCGCTCGCGGGGATGACAATATCGGAAGTGATTTCGGTGTTGTCGTAACGATGCACTACGGGTTACAGGAAAAGAGCACATAAGAAAAAGTGATTTTCGCAATCAAAAGATTCAATTCAGAGAACGTCTGAATTGGGCGCAGTCACAGCTAAGCTGTTGTTCATCTTTTGGACATACCCACAAAACAATGAACAAAGATCTCCTTCGCAGACGGCTGTGGCTGTTGGGCGGCTGTGTCTTTGTGGTGTTTGCACTCAGTATCGCTGGAGTGGCACAAAGCGTGCCGGCCGACCGCATCGCGCAATTGGAACAGCAGGTGAAAGCGGCGCAGTCATCGGCCGACAATGCGTGGATGCTGGTAAGCGCCGCACTGGTACTGATGATGACCGGACCAGGTCTGGCGCTGTTCTACGGCGGTCTCGTGCGCAAGAAAAATGTTCTGGCGACGATGCTGCAGAGCTTCGCCATGATGGCGCTCATCACCGTGGTTTGGGCAATCGTCGGTTATAGCCTTTGCTTCGGAGCAGGGAATAGCTTCATCGGCGGATTGCACAACATGTTTCTGCATGGAGTCGGGATTGCCCCCGATCCCGATTACGCCGCGACCATACCCGCGCAGACGTTCATGATCTACCAACTCATGTTTGCCATCATCACGCCGGCTTTGATCACGGGGGCTTTCGCTGAGCGGATGAAGTTCAGCGCCATGCTGCTCTTCATGACGTTGTGGTCTCTGGTCGTCTATGCGCCCATGGCTCACATGGTGTGGGGCAAAGGCGGATGGCTAAATGCCGCGCTTGGAGGACGTTTTCCCAGTTTGGATTTCGCCGGTGGAACAGTTGTACACGTGACGTCCGGAGTTTCGGCGTTGGTTTGCGCCGCCTATCTGGGACGCAGGCTTGGCTATCCGAAGGAACCGATGCCTCCACACAGTGTGGTATTGAGCTTTGTCGGCGCATGTCTCCTCTGGGTGGGATGGTTCGGTTTCAACGCGGGAAGCGCGCTGGCAGCGGGCGGCCTGGCGACGAGCGCGTTCGTGAATACGCATTTCGGCGCAGCCGCGGCAGCGCTTGGGTGGGCAGCGGCAGAATGGTTGCGCAATGGCAAGCCCAGTGCATTGGGAGCCATTTCTGGAAGTGTGGCTGGCCTTGTCGCAATCACGCCGGCCGCAGGCTTCGTGAGTCCGATGTCATCGCTGATTATCGGAGCGATTGCGGGAGTTTTCTGTTATTTCATGGTGGCGAAAGTCAAAGCCGTGTTCGGATACGACGACTCGCTCGACGCCTTCGGCGTTCACGGCGCTGGTGGAACTATCGGCGCGCTGCTGACCGGGATTTTTGCGACGAGCAGCATCAATCCCATTTACCGCGACGCCAGAGGAAATGTTCTCCCTTCAGGAGTGGTGGATGGTCATTGGGGTCAGCTTGGAAATCAGTTCATAGCAGTGCTGATCGCATGGGGAATTGCGATTGTGGGCACGCTGATTATTTTGAAGATTGTCGATGTGATGATTGGGCTTCGTGTTCCGGCAGATCACGAGGTTCAAGGACTTGATCTGAGCCAGCATGGCGAGGAAGGGTATTATTGGGAACTTTCGGCATCGTGAGATCGCGAGAATAATTCACCACGGAGACACGGAGGCACGGAGAAAGGCAAAAAGACGGTTTCGAGTTTCTGGTTTCAAGTTTCGACTAAGCCAGACCTCAGCACCCTTAAAGTGCTAGCTCGGCCGCAACTTGAGGATGAAATACTTGCCTTCCTTTTTGTCTCCGTGTCTCCGTGGTAATAAATGCAGTGCAGTTCCAAATGAGGCATTCATGGGAATGACGAAGATAGAGGCGGTCATCCAGCCATCGAAGCTGGAACCGGTGAAGGAAGCGCTGCTCGAGATCGGCGTCGAGGGCATGACCATCATCGAGGTGCGCGGCCACGGGCGGCAGAAGGGACACACGGAAATCTATCGTGGGCGTGAATACACGGTCGATCTTCTGCCCAAGATCAAACTGGAACTCGTTCTCTCGGACGCACTCGTCGATCGCGCCGTGCAGACCATTATTTCTGTCACGCGCACTGGGCGCATCGGCGATGGGAAAATTTTTCTTTCGCGCATCGACGAAGCCATCCGCATTCGCAATGAGGAGCGCGGCGTGAGCGCGCTGTAGGCGCAGCGCATGTCTGTAGTGCTCTCCAGCGGCGAAGTGCGTGAGCGGTATGAATCAGGACTCGCCGCGCTGCGGAGAGAGTTTGAATATTCCGGCAACGGCGTTGCCGTAGTCTCCGGACGCACCGCTCTGGTCGATGATGTCGTACTCACCTGCTATACCCAACTCCTCACAAAGGAAATTGCTCCCCCGAACTGCGTTTCGATCGTTGCCCTTGGAGGATACGGACGGGGATCGCTGCTGCCCCATTCCGATGTCGACCTCCTTTTCCTCTTTCCGGACGCCAAGCATGAAGCGGCATACAAGGATTCGCTCAGCCAAGTTTATCTCGATCTCTGGGATTTGAAGATTCGCGCCAGTGCCACGGCGCGCACTGTAGACGAGTGCGGCAAGCTGGATCCCGAGAATCCCGAGTTTACGGTCTCACTGCTCGATTCCCGGTTCCTAATTGGCGACCGTGAACTGTTCGACGAAGTCCGAAATAGAGTTTTACCCAATCTGATACGCAAATCCGGCACAGCGCTTATGAACCTGGTTTGCGAATCGGCGCGAACGCGCCACGCGAAATACGCGAATACGATCTACCACCTCGAGCCACAAGTGAAAGAGGGACCTGGCGGCCTGCGCGACTACAACCTTGCGAACTGGCTGGCTCTGGCGAAATCGTTTCGAGCTTCCGGATTGTGGCCCGCGCCTGAATCCCTATTCGAGTTTCCGTTGCGCGCCGAACTGAACTCCGCTTTTGATTTTCTGGTTTCGGTGCGCTGCTTTCTGCATTACCGCAACGGGCGCGATGACAACCAGTTGAGCTGGGAAGCGCAGGACGCAGCCGCAGAGACGGGAATCGGGGCTCCTTCGCTATCCATTCTGCCGGCGCAGTGGATGCGCGAATACTTTCGCAACGCCCGCACGATTCACGGCGCTTGTCTGCAGTTGGCGAACGAACAGATGCGCACACCGTCCTCGCTGCTGGAGAAATTACGAGGCATTCAACACAGAGCGGCCGGGGCGAAAACCGATCCTGCATTTCCTGCGATTCTGCAGCTTCAAAATGCGCCATCCTCAAACACAACATTAGCGATCTTTCAACGGATGGCGAGCGAGCCTTTGCAGCTCAGTGTCGACGCACAGCGGCATCTGCGTGCATCGGCATCGCAGTTTCCCTGCGCGTCACACGAATGTCTATGGCCACAGCTCAGCCCCATTCTGGTTGGCCGACATGCCGGAAGCGCGCTGCGCGCGATGCGCGATTCAGGCTATCTCCACGCCATCATTCCCGAGTTCAAGCTGATCGACGCACTCGTGATCCGCGATTACTTCCATCGCTATACCGTGGACGAGCATTCGATTCTCACTATCGACATCCTGCATACGCTCAGGAATTCTGAATCGGAGTGGGGACAACGCTTCGCGGAAATTCTGGACGAACTCGATAAACCTGAAGTCTTGTACTTAGCTCTCCTGCTGCACGACGTTGGAAAGGGAATGGAGGGCGGGGACCACGTTGTGGGAAGCTTGAGCATCGGAAAGGAAGTTCTGCTCCGGCTTAATCTCGATTTGCAGGAGCAGGTGACGGTGCTGTTCCTGATCCGAAGCCATTTGGAAATGTCCGCATGCATGCGGCGCGATATCTTTGATTCGAACGTAATTGCTGCACTTGCTGCCAAAGTCGAAACACCAGAGCAGTTGAAGATGCTCACCCTGCTCACGTATGCGGACATTTCGTCGGTCAATCCCGAAGCGATGACGGAATGGAAGGCGGAGACGCTGTGGCATCTGTATGCCTTGACTGCAAATTTTTTGAATCGGCACGTCGACGATTCCATCGTTCACGGCGCGCTCGATTCGGAGGCCAGGGGCAAATTCAATTCGTTTCCTGCGGATCTGGCCAGGAAAATGGAGCCATTTCTTGAAGGACTGCCTCACCGATATTTGAAAATCTACAGCCCTGAACAGATTGTTCAGCACTTCGAGCTCTTTTCAAAGTTGCAGGAAAGCGGTGTGGAACTGAGTCTGCTTCCGCACCGCGATCTGTACGAGTTGACGATCGTCAGCGGTGACAAGCCGGGATTGTTTGCCACAATCGCCGGCGCGCTCTCCGCGTCGGGGATGGAAATTGTAAAAGCCAATGCGTTTTCGAACAGCCGCGCCACAGCCGTGGATTGTTTTTATTTCAAAGATCGCTTTCGCACTCTCGACTTGAATGCCTCTGAGCACGAGCGGTTGAAAGAGAAGATCGCCCAGCTACTCCGAGGCGAGCGTTCGCTGGACGAGCTGATTCGTTCCAGATCGGGATTTCTCCGCTCCGCCAGACCGAAGGTGCAGATCGAAACCAGAGTCCTGCTGGAAAACGAATCGTCAACTCACAGCACGCTGCTGGAGGTTGTGGCTCAGGATCGCCCCGGCCTTCTCTATCAGATTGCTCAATCGCTGGCGCAGCTTAGTTGCAACATCGAGATCGCCCTCATCGACACCGAAGGAGAGATGGCGCTCGATGTTTTTTACCTCAGGGCAGCAGGTCACAAGTTATCAGGCGATATTCAGGATCGCCTGCGCGACGAGCTGTTGAAAAAGCTCGGGGCTGAATAAACGATTCGCATCGGAGCGAAGCTTTAGGGTGCCGCTTCGGTAAAGCCAGATCCCACGGACGCGCGATTGCCCCCGGTTGCGCGATTATCGGATGGCAGTGAGCGCCCGTGTTGCCTACTGGGGTCGCAAATGGTGCGCCGAACCCGCCAGTGAGCACATTTTCTTACCCAAATGGATTAAGAGTCCGGCTTCCGGATGTTATATTTGACGTTCATACGCATGCCATTGAAAACCCTGTTCCTGAACCCTCCCTCGTTCGAGAACTTTGACGGCGGCGCCAGTTCGCGCTGGCCGGCCACTCGAGAGATTGAATCGTACTGGTACCCGGTGTGGCTGGCTTATCCGGCAGGCATGCTGGAAGGCTCGCGCCTGCTAGACGCTCCGCCTCACCACGTCTCGTCCGACGAAACCATCGAAATCGGCAAGCAGTACGAATTCCTCGTGCTGTTCACCAGCACGCCGGGATGGCAGGGAGATCAGAGACTCGCCTATGCGATGAAAGCGGTGAATCCGAAGCTGAAGATTGCCTTCGTCGGACCGCCGGTTACCACCGCGCCGGACAAAGCTCTCACCGAGTGCGACGCCATCGACTTTGTCTGTCGCCGCGAGTTCGATTACTCGGTAGTTGAGTACGCGCAGGGCAAGCCTCTTGACGATATCCTCGGCATCTCATATCGCAAGAACGGACGCGTGGTGCACAATCCCGACCGTCCGCAGATTCAGGATCTCGATGCCCTTCCAGACGTAACGGACGTTTACAAGCGGGATCTCGACGTCACGCGTTACAACGTACCGTTCCTGCTTCACCCGTTTGTCTCGCTTTACTCAACCCGCGGCTGCCCGGCACAATGCACCTTTTGCCTATGGCCGCAGACGCTCAGTGGACATGCCTGGCGCAAACGCTCCAGCGACGCTGTCGCCCGCGAGATGGCCAAGGCGAAAGAGTACTGGCCGAACGTGAAGGAGTACTTCTTCGACGATGACACCTTCAACATTCAAAAGGCTCGCACAGTCGAACTCTGCGAGAAGCTGAAGCCGCTGAAGCTTACGTGGTCGTGCACTTCGCGCGTGACCACCGACTACGAAACGTTGAAGGCCATGCGCGACGCCGGATGCCGTCTGCTGATCGTCGGTTACGAGTCAGGCGATGCGCAGATTTTGAAGAACATCAAGAAGGGCGCAACGGTGGAGCGCGCTCGCGACTTCACGCGCGATTGCCACAAACTCGGCCTGGTCATTCACGGAGATTTCATTTTGGGATTGCCGGGTGAGACGCGCGAGACCATTCGCAACACCATCAATTTCGCAAAATCGCTCGATTGCGAAACCATCCAAGTTTCGCTCGCTCACGCTTACCCCGGTACCGAGTTCCATGACTTCGCCGAGAAGAACGGCTTCATTATCAACAGCCAGTCGATGGTCGATTCCGGCGGGCACCAGATGGCTCACATCGAGTATCCCGGCCTGCCGCGCGATTATGTGATGGAGATGGTTCACCGCTTCTATGACGAGTACTACTTCCGTCCAAAGCAGGTCTATCGCATCGTCCGCAAAGCCATTTTCAACAACGATGAGCGCAGGCGCCTGTACAAGGAAGCGAAATCTTTCCTGAAGCTACGTGCCGCGCGCAATCGGTACGTTGAAGAGGCGCGCAAAGTGCCTCGTGCGACACCGGTTGCTCCGGAGTCGCGAATGGAAGAACCGGTGGAAGTGGGGACTGAGTAGAACCAGGGGACAGGTTACAGGGGACAGGGAACAGTATGCCTGGACTTTCACCTCCGTCTCCGAACATTCAACGGCTGATTACAAGCGATTTTTCCCTATAACCTGTTCCCTGTAACCTACCTCACGCCGCCAGCAGCTTCTCCAAATCCCCAGCCGTCCCTGGAATCACTTGCTCATAGGTGCATTGCTCAGGTGCTTTATCAGGACGCCATCGCAGGAACTTGCAGCCATGGCGGAAGCGCCCGCCGGAAAAGTGATCGTATTGCACTTCGCAAACCAGCTTGTTCCGAAGTGGCACCCATTCGGTTGAGCGCTCGGTTGACCATCTGCTCGGTCCTCCGGGAGCATTGCCGCTGAAACCGAGTGCTTTGTCATCGGTGATGAAGGGTTCAAGCGTTTTCAGCAACTTCGGTCGATCTTCCGCTTTAAAGCTCGAAGTGAAGCCCACGTGATTCAGCTTGCCTTGCTCGTCGTAGAGCCCAAGTAACAGTGAGCCGACAAATTTGCCTTTGGTCGCATACCGAAAACCGCCGACCACGCAGTCTGCTGTTCGTAGTCGCTTCACCTTGACCATGCCATTGCGATCGCCGGAGTGATAGGGCTCGTCAATTCTCTTTGCAACCACGCCGTCAAAGCCCACGGTGGCGAGATTGCCCATCCAGCGCTCGGCGGTCGCGAAGATGCGTGTAGCGGGCGAGAGTCTTACCCCAACTCCCTTGGGAACTTCTTTGAAGAAGTCTTCCAGCGCCTGGCGCCGCTGCTCGAGCGATTGATCGGTGAGCAGCTTGTCTTTGGCATCGACCAGCAAATCGAAGCAAAGCAACGTAACCGGCGTTTCA
The DNA here is from genome assembly GCA_035277605.1 of Terriglobales bacterium. Lineage (GTDB taxonomy): Bacteria > Acidobacteriota > Terriglobia > Terriglobales > Acidobacteriaceae > Gp1-AA112. Next base: position 21,917 of record DATEKE010000051.1, read on the forward strand.
CGCGAGAGGCGGTGAATGCGGCTCTCGGCTGGATGGATGCGTTGCAGCAACGCATTGAAATCGAGATGCCCGCCACTAAGGATCACGATTTCTCCATCGAGCACAAATTGTTTTTGCGGCAACTTCAGCAAAGCCCCGATCAATTCAGGGAAGTAACGACCGAGAGGCTGTCCGGCTTTCGATTGCAATAGAACCTCGTGCCCTTTGCGGAAAACAAGGCCACGAAATCCGTCCCATTTTGGTTCGTAAAGCCAGTCTCCCGATTCGGGAAGACGCGCCGCGTTGCGCGCCTCCATCGGCGGGAATGGAGGCTTGATAGGTAAGCCGATGTCGGGGAATTGAGCCTGAAGTTCCTCGGCTGGAACAGCTCCAGCGAGGGGTTCTCGATGACGTTTTCTTGTTGGCATGGTTGGGCTCGATCTACCTCGACTTTGAGCGACGGGACATTACGTCGAACAAGCCGACGACTAAGAACGCGGTCAAAAAGCTCATCATGGCCGAGCATGCAATCATGAGAAGAACTGTCTTGGCGTCGAACGCTACAGAACTTCGCGATGCTGTGATCGTCAGTCCGACTATATTCAGGGTGAAGAGCAGGACCGCAAACATCCAGTGCCGCCGGTCCACAGAGAAATTCACAAGCTGATTGTAACTGCCCAATCGCAAGCTCATCCCCGGAAGGGCTGGGATAACCATTCATCGCTTGCCCCGATCAGGCTCACGCAGCCTCAGGCTCCTTCGCTTCCGTCTGGGTTTGAGAAAGAGTTTGAGGTGGCACGATGTAAACCTCTCCTCCTCGAATCTCTGTTTCATAAACGTCGATCTTGCTTTTCGCCGGACCGGCGACGACGCGCCCGGTGTGTACGTCGAACTGCGAGCCGTGCCACGGGCATTGGACGGTGCAGCCTACCAGTGCGCCATCCGACAGCGGTCCGCCCTTGTGTGTGCAATGATCGCTGAAGGCGATCATGCCTTGCGGACAGCGGCCGACGACTACGCGTTCGTTGCCTACGCGTACCAGCATCATCTGGCCTTCGCTGAGCTCGCTCTGATTGCATGCTGGACGATCCCAGCTTTCCAGCCGCCGCTCTTTGAATCTTCCGGCATTCGCGTAGCGATGATCGACTCCAATCTGATTGCGGTAGGCGAGGGTACCGCCGAGCCATCCGCTTATTCCGAGCAGGACAATGCAGGCGGTCATGAGACCCAGTTCGAATCCTCCTGGCTCAGCGATGGCACTGTAGCGGCGTACAGCAATCACGATGAATCCGATGAGTACGAGCACGTTCAGGCTGGCATGGAGCAGACCGCGTCTTTTTCCGCTGGAGCGGGGAGGGACAACCGTGAACCAGTCGATAGTGCCGGGTATGGCAGCGCAGAATCCTCCCACGATGCCGAGGATGGCGGAGTAATAGCTCGCAGCCCAGAGCAGCTCGTTGTTCGTAGCCTTGCCAATCAGATCGAAGATCCAGCTGCCCACAAACAAGCCGATAGGCAGCACGATCAGCATGGGATGGATGGGATGAGACTTAATCTGCGCGCGCGATTGCATCAGGTCACCTCGGCCGGTTTTGGCCTACATAGACTGTTGCAAGTTGCGGAATTATGGATGGCCGAAGGAATCGGGTGATCGGGGGATCGGGTCATCGGGTGACTGAAACTAAGCACCTTCTGGGCCGAGTGCATCCGCGTCACCTGTGCCGAGAGCACGGGATTCAAACGGAAGCTGCAGCTCGAACTAAAGCGACGCTTCGTTTCTGGCTGTTTACTTCGCCTGATGACCCGATGATCCGATCACCCGATTCTGTACACTGCTGAGGACTCGCTAGAACTCCCGCATGACCGAATCTTGGCCGTTTTGGGTTGGCTTCAACCTGTTTGTGCTCGCGATGCTGGCGCTCGACATTGGCCTGCACCGGCGGCGTCCGACTATGACTTTCCGGCAGGCGGTCGGATGGACGATTTTTTGGGTGCTTCTTGCGGCCTCCTTTGCGGGCTTGGTGTATCTGTGGCATGGGCACCGGGCCATGCTCCAGTTCATTACGGGATACGTCGTCGAGGAGTCGCTCAGCGTCGATAACCTCTTCGTTTTCCTCATTCTTTTTCGCTACTTCCGCGTGCCTAGCGATTCGCAGCACAAAGTTCTGATCTGGGGAGTGCTGGGGGCATTGGTGATGCGCCTGATCTTTATTCTGATCGGCGTTTCCCTGCTCAAGCGCTTTGAATTCATCATTTACATCTTCGGCGCAATCCTGATCTACAGCGGCATCGGTTTGCTCCGAAGCAGCGAGCCGGATGTCGATCCGGAAAAGAATCTGGTGCTCAGAATTTTCCGGCGGTTTTTTCCGATTACGGAGAACTTTGAAGGCAAGAATTTCTTCGTGAAGCGCGATGGAAGCTGGATCGCTACCCCTCTTTTTCTTTCCCTGCTGGTAGTCGAAACCACCGACCTGATCTTCGCCGTGGACTCGATTCCCGCAATCCTCGCCATCAGCCGCGATGCCTTCATCGTGTACACCTCAAACGTGTTTGCCGTCCTTGGGTTGCGATCACTGTACTTCGCTCTCGAGCATTTCTTTGGAATGTTCCGCTTCCTGCATTACGGGCTCTCGGTGATCCTGATGCTTATTGGAATGAAGATGCTGATCTCGCATTTCTACGAGGCGCCGCTCGGGATTACGCTGGGAGTCGTAATTGGAATTCTGGCTTTGTCAGTGGGTGCTTCGCTGATCTGGCCTGAAGCAGAAACGGGGGAAGAGTGACATCTTCAAAC
>DATEKE010000052.1:0-4425 GCA_035277605.1 Terriglobales bacterium
CTTTGTCGTAAACCTTGCCGCCATAGTCGACCACCGAACCATCGGGACGAATGGTGCGGGCTTTGATTCCTACCACGTTATTGCCGCTGCTTCGGTCAAAAGGGATTTCAACGTCGGCATATTTACGGCCTTCTTCCGTCAAAATCTTGATCCTGACAAAGTCATTTTCATGCGCAGTGTTGCCCCGGTCATCGCGATCAACCTGCCGATACAGGATGATTGCCGGCGCGCCGGGAGCGAGCGGCTCGCTGGTCATCTTGAGCTCCTCAGCCGTGACGGGTGGAATTCCGTCCGCGGCTGAGAAGGGTGCGATAGCTGTGATGGTGAGACCAACTGCGACTGTATAAAAAGAGGTTTTCAGGAAACGGGAAACAGGCACGGGCCGTTGAACTCCCTGGGCAGAAGTCGAGGGCAGCTACACTCGCGGCAGAGACAATATAGCGGCTCGTCCCACTCGTCAAGGAGTCACTTTCCTTAGAAATGACCGTGGTTTTATGTAACAAGCGATGAGGTCAGTTGACGGCATCCGCCGTGCTCTTTTGGGAAACTAACAGCCGCCCGACTGCTGTCATCTTTGGTCTTCGAGAGCCTCCTGTCGGGCTAGTCACGAGATCCTCGCTTTTGCCAGGGTCTAAATAGCGTTTTCGGTGCCTTGCAAGCCGGTGGTTGGCCCTAATACAATAAAACCAGACTGTTTCAGTCCTGTTTGGCTCATATAGCCAAGTTGCTGAAAACACAATGATTCGCTTAGGCAAGCTTACGGATTACGGGCTGGTTTTGATGACCTGCATGGCACGGGAGCACGAGCGCCAGCTCCATACAGCTAGGGACTTGGCCGACAAATCGAAGCTTCCTCTGCCAACGGTGAGCAAGCTGCTTAAACAGCTCATGCAGGGCGGCCTGCTAGTTTCCCATCGCGGCATTAAGGGCGGGTACAGCCTCTCGCGGGTACCCGAAGCGATTTCTGTCGCCGACATCGTCGCCCGTCTCGAAGGTCCTATCGCCCTCACCGATTGCAGCACTGACATCGAGGGTGTTTGCGAAATCGAGACGTGCTGCCCGATCAAGAGCAACCAGCGAATCATCAGCAAAGTTGTGCGCGGGGCGCTGGAAAAGGTGATGCTGGCCGATTTAGTTCAACCGATGCAGCTCACCGTCATCAAAGACGCGGAAGGTCATCAGCTACCCGCAGTCAGGTTCCATTCTGGGAGAGTGCAATGAGCACGAACGTTAATACGATTCGAGATTTAGCCGAGCGCGAATATAAGTGGGGATTCGTTACCGACGTCGAGGAAGAGAGAATCCCGAAAGGCCTGAACGAAGACATCATTCGGCTGATCTCGGCCAAGAAGCACGAACCGGAGTTCATGCTGGAGTGGCGGCTCAAGGCCTATCGCTATTGGGCTGCGCAGGAGAAAGCTGCGGCGGAGCCGACCTGGGCGAACATCAGGTATGGTCCGATCGACTATCAGGGAGTCACGTACTACTCGGCGCCGAAGCAGAAGCCGAAACTCGAAAGTTTGGATCAGCTCGATCCCGAGATTCTTCGCACCTATGAAAAGCTCGGCATTCCTCTGCAGGAGCAGAAGATGCTGGCGGGAGTGGCGGTCGATGCCGTATTTGACAGCGTCTCGGTTGCGACCACCTTCAAGGACAAGCTCGCGCAAGCCGGCGTAATTTTCTGTTCGTTCTCCGAGGCGGTCCAAAAGCATCCCGATTTGATACAGAAGTACCTCGGCTCAGTCGTTCCATATACAGATAACTTTTTTGCCGCCCTGAACGCCGCAGTCTTCAGCGATGGATCGTTTGTTTACGTACCCAAGGGCGTGCGTTGCCCGATGGAGCTTTCGACGTACTTCCGCATCAACGCCGCCGAAACCGGACAGTTTGAGCGCACGCTGATCGTCGCCGACGAAGGCGCATACGTCAGCTATCTCGAAGGCTGCACCGCTCCCATTCGCGATGAGAACCAGCTCCACGCGGCAGTCGTCGAACTGGTTGCGCTCGACAACGCGCAGATCAAGTACTCGACCGTGCAGAACTGGTATCCCGGCGATAAGGAAGGAAAGGGCGGGATCTACAACTTCGTTACTAAGCGCGGCAAGTGCCTGGGCGCGAACTCAAAGATCTCCTGGACACAGGTGGAAACCGGCTCGGCGATTACCTGGAAGTATCCAAGCTGCATTCTGCAGGGCGAGAACTCAGTTGGTGAGTTCTATTCGGTCGCGCTGACCAACAACTATCAGCAAGCCGACACCGGCACGAAGATGATTCATATCGGGAAGAACACCAAGAGCACGATCGTCTCGAAGGGCATCTCCGCCGGGCACGGACAGAACACGTATCGCGGACAAGTGAAGATCCTCAAAGGAGCACAAGGCGCGCGCAATTACACGCAGTGCGACTCGCTGCTGATCGGCGACAAGTGCGGCGCGCACACGTTCCCGTACATCGAGGTGAAGAATGCCTCGGCGCGCATGGAGCACGAGGCTTCGACATCGAAGATCGGTGAAGACCAGCTTTTCTATTTGCGGCAGCGCGGACTGAAAGCTGAAGATGCCGTCTCAATGATCGTGAATGGCTTTTGCAAGCGCGTCTTCCGTGAGTTGCCGATGGAGTTCGCAGTCGAAGCGCAGAAGTTGTTGAGCGTGAGCCTCGAAGGCAGCGTGGGATAGAGGGCTATACACAAGTCAGTACCGTTCGCGGTAGCGAATGGGTGACCTATCCGCTACCGCGGACGGTACCGAAATTCAGAGAGGAATGAATGAGCTTATTGGAAATTAAGGATCTGCACGTGACCGTGGGCGGCCACGAGATCCTCAAAGGCATAAACCTGACGGTGAACCCGGGCGAAGTGCATTCCATTATGGGACCGAACGGGTCAGGCAAGAGCACGCTGGCGCAGGTCCTCGCGCGGCGGGAAAGCTATGAAGTCACCTCGGGTGAAATTCTTTTCGAAGGCAAAGACCTGCTCGCGATGAAAGCCGAAGACGCGGCCTGCGAAGGCGTCTTCATGGCCTTCCAGTATCCGGTCGAGATTCCCGGCATCAGTAACGCGTATTTCATGCGCTCGGCCGTGAACGCGACCCGCAAATACCACGGCCAGGATGAAATGGACGCGATGGACTTCATCCCCCTTTATCGCGAAAAGATGAAGCTGCTCGATATGGACGAGAAGTTCACGAATCGATCCGTGAACGAAGGCTTTTCGGGCGGGGAGAAAAAGCGCAACGAGATCTTGCAGATGGCGCTGCTCGAGCCCAGGCTCGCGATTCTCGACGAGACCGACTCGGGACTCGACATCGACGCTCTGCGCATCGTTGCCAAAGGCGTGAACGCCATGCGCAGTCCGAAGCGAGCGATGATCGTCGTCACACACTATCAGCGGCTGCTCAATTACATCGTTCCCGATTTTGTACACGTTTTGGTCAATGGTCGCATCGTGCGCTCCGGCGGCAAGGAGCTGGCGCTTGAACTCGAAGAGAAGGGCTACGGTTGGATTGAAAGTGCTGAGCCCGTCAGCGCATAAGAAAGGTGATGCAGAAGGTGATCGCTCCGGTTAAGGAACTGCAAACATATCTTGAGATCTTCAGCGACTTCGAGAAGGTCGCCGTAGGGCGCGACCAGGCGTGGCTGCGCAACCTGCGCGCCGAAGCTTTCGCGCGCTTCTGCCAGGTGGGCTTGCCGACGACTCGCGACGAAGACTGGCGCTTTACGAATGTCTCGGCGATTGCGCAGACCCAGTTTCGTCTCGCTCCGAAAAATGAAGTAGCCAAGACCAGCCTTGCAGGTCTGCGCTTCACCGAAGCAGCGTGCCAACTGGTTTTCGTGAACGGCCACTTCGCTTCTGAACTCTCGTCATTTGAAAAATTGCCCAAGGGCCTCACGCTAAACGGGCTCATCAAAGAGATCGGGACAGAGTCAGCTCTTGTTGAAAATCATCTCGGACGTTATCTCGACGTTCAGCGGGACGCATTCTGCGCGCTGAACACTGCATTCGCGCAAGACGGAGCGTTCGTTCACGTGCGTCGCGGCACAGTCATTGAGCAGCCGATCTATCTGCTGTTCATCTCTACTGCAGCTGATGCGCCGAGCATGAATCATCCGCGCAACCTTTTCGTTGTCGAGGAAGAAAGCCAGGTTGCGATCGTCGAAGATTACGTGTCCTTGGGCGACACAGCCGGATCGCTGTGCAACACCGCGACTGAGTTGGTCGCGAAAGACGGAGCGATCGTCTCACACTACATGGTCGAGCGCGAGCACAAGCAGTCGTTCAATATCTCGACTCTGCGCATCGAGCAAGGAAGAAACGCGAACGTCGCATCGCACTCTGTGCTCCTCGGCGGAGGCATCGTCCGCAACAACGTTCATCCGGTGCTGGCGGGAGAAGGCTCCGAATGTCTAATCAACGGATTATTCGTCGGC
>DATEKE010000053.1:0-22061 GCA_035277605.1 Terriglobales bacterium
GCGACGCAGGTGGGCTTCACCTACAATAATCTCGGCCAGCGCGCGACCATGACCGACGCCACAGGTAAGACCACATATGGGTACGACGGCGCAGCACGTCTGATCTCGGTGGCAACACCGCTGGGGACCCTGAGCTACAACTATGACAAACAAAACAACCAGACCACGACGAGCTGGAGCGGAAGCGGCAGCGGCGGCTTTTCTATTGGATCCGAGATCGCAAGGATCTGCTCTATGCCGCCAGCTTGCGCGCGACCGCTCTGCCCTCACGTCCCACCAGCGTTGCTCACCTTCGGTGGGTCTAGTCGTCATTCTTTGCATTCCATGAAAAGACTATTGCTGTCTCTGCTGATCGTTGCCGGTTTTAGCTCGACGATGGTTGCTGAGCTGCCGTTCGTTCAGGACAACTACAAGCAAGCTCTGGAGCAGGCGAAGCAGCGCAAGCAGCCGATTTTTGTCGAGTGCTGGGCGCCCTGGTGATCGAGTTGCCGCCTGATGAGGACCATGCTTCTGCATGCCGATCTCAGCAGGTACGCCGGACAGTTTGTCTGGCTGGAAATGAACTTCGATAAACCGGAGAACCAGGAATTCTTTTCCCGTTTTGAAGCGAGCGGCACTCCGACGTTTTATGTGATCAGCGCCGAGGGTAAAGTGCTGTCGGATCAGCCGGGAGCGATGTCGGAGTCGGAACTCAGGGCGTTTCTCGACCGTGGCATCAATCTCGCAGAAAATCGCCAGACGCCGGCCGACGCAGCGTTGGCGCGAGCGGATGCGCTGCTGAGCACGAAGTCTCCAGAGGCGGTGGGCGCATATGAGCAAGTGCTGCGGGTGGCGCCGCCGAACTGGCCGCGACGTCCGCTGGCGCAGTATTCGCTGGTGACGGCGCTTCAAATCAACGAGCAGTATCAACCATGTGCCGAGACTGCGGCGCGCGAAGCGTCTGGCATGAAGCATGACAATGCGTTCGCAAACACGGTTGTTGCGGGAATGTGGTGCCTGGTGCAGGCGGACAAATCTGCATCCTGGCGCGGTCCGGCTGCGGAGAAGCTGGAGCCGCTGGCCAGGCAGGCGCTTTCGTCTCCCGAAACGGTACGCGATGAGCGCAATGAGCTTTACCGGACTCTTATGTTTCTTGCTCTCTCCCGAAACGATACTGCACAGACGGCGAGTCTCGAAGATAAGTGGCTCGGCGAACTCGATGCGGTCAAGCCTAACGACGACGAAGAACGCTCGGCGGTCGACATTGCCCGTGTCGAGGCGATTCAGATTTATGGCGATCCGGAGCGCATCCTTCCGGCGCTGCGAAGCTCGGAACAGGCGATGGCGCACAACTACAACGCGTCGATGCGGCTGGCACAGATGGAAAGCGCGGCCAAGCGCTACGACGCCGCCATTGCGGCGTGTGATCGCGGGCTGGCGCGCGATCCCGGCGCTGCCGGGCGCTCATGGCTGCTGCAGATGAAAGCTGGTGCACTGAAAAACAGTGGCGACTCCGCCCTCGCTCGCGAAGCTCTGGAGCAAGCATTGCAGGCGGCGCAGGAGATTCCCAGTCAGAGCCAGCGCGAGAACAATGTGAAGAGAATCAAGCAAGCGCTCGGAACAGCATAAAGAAAACTGGGGACGTGCGGGAAACCGGGGATGGAAAGCTGTGAAGAAATTGAGTTTTGAATTTTGCGGCGTGGAGTAAAAAGCCTTGCCGAGGTTCGATCATTCGTTTCTGAGGCTTCTAAAAGCAAATGTTGTTTCGCGATTAGGAGCCCAAACTGAAAAGTCAATTTTCTTACAGCTTCCTGTCATCATGTTTTACCCCTCCGATAGCGTGTCATCCTGAGTGCCGGTTCCCATCTGGATGCACCGTGTTGGTCCTGAAAGCCTCGACAACACTGTCGAGAGGGTATCGCGCTAAGGGACAGAATCGGATCAACGATTTCTTTGAAACGCGGACTACATTACTTTCGTAACTACCTTAACTCCATACATATCAAGCGCCGCCAGTAAGACCACGCTTTCTAGCCGAAGCAAAAAAAGGTTCACGACGACTTCGACGCTGTTCCGAAATGACTCCGGTACCCGACGTTCCCAATCCATATAGGGCTTAGCTTCAAGATTTCTTACCTTCGTAACTTGTTTGCCATGAGTTACTTTGAGACGATGACCCGTCAGTAAATGCATCCGTGTGGCCGATGAGACTCGGAGCCCTCCCCCCGATTCGGCTGCCTTGGCGTGGATGTTGTACGCCTCGGTTGGCTTGGTCGAAATGAAATGGATTGGCTCAGCGCGCACGGAGGGTTGGGGAGACTTCGAGGATGGCGACAGCCGTATCAGATCGACCGATACATACAAGTTCATACCTTGCCGACGTATATGCCGAGTACGGCGTCGAGGTAAACGCGGTCTCGGTAGAGGAACTGTTCGAACTCTATGAGAGGTCAGGCTTTCTCTATCCAGAGAAGGCAGCCCGCCTGCGTCCGCACATCACAAAAATCAAAGACAACTGGCAGCGCATGCTCAGTTCTGAGGATTCTTTGGTTTCGGTTCTCACCTCCGGGGATTCGCAGCGGGGCTTGGCTTCACTAACGGTGTGGCGAACTGCGCAGCGTGGTTCAATGCTGCAGCACCTGGTAAGTGAAAACAATCCATTTGCTTCGCGTGCGGTGATGCTCGCCTCCGGCGCGGGAAGTATGGCCAACAGAAACGAAGATTCCGGACAGAATTGGTTTCGTCCGCAAAACCGATTTCCCGCTCGCGTATTCGGATCGGTCGTCGAAGCTATAGGTCCGGCTCGCTCTTCCGTACAGCGTCTGAGCTACTTTGCGCTATCTCGCAATCTGGCATATGTCCCCGAGCCCGAGGTCAACGTTGTCGCTTACGAGCCTACGCAAAAGGCGACCCTGTGTGCATTTGCAGCCGCAGTCCGCGGGCAGATATATGTCATCGCTGAGGGTCTGGCGGGCGACGTGGAGTTTGCCGGCATTAATCAGCTCTATCGTCGCGTCGGTCTGCGCAGAACAAGACACGTTTGGCTCGCATACAGAACCGGTACCCAGGAAGTCCTGGGAGCAGTCATCGCCTATCGCGGGCCGTTGGGAATCAATTTCAGCTACCTTGAAAATCGCTGCGATCTCCTTATCAGTCCAACTGTTTCCCAGAATGAGACTTCAGCCGTTGCACGTGCGTTGCTGCGCTCCGCTGTGGAAGCGTACCAGGACTTCGAACTCGACGAAATTCCTTTGATCGCCAACGATCACGCGGCTCAGGCGTGCCGCCACCTGGGAGCCGATTTCCTGCGCCATTACTCTCAGGGAATCTGGCTGAAAGACGGGTGCTCAGCCTTCTATCACCATATCGATGGTTTCTACTCGCGGTTGCTGCAGCGAGCTGAAAAACAGAGCGTGCGAGAAGCTCTGATAGGAAGTCACCAGTGATGCATACCGCATACGCAGTTGACTACATCATGGACGATCCACGCGAGGCAAAACGCCTTGAAATGAAGGTGGATCCCGTTGCCTGGGTGAACAGGTACGTAGCCGATCGTGTGGCTCCAGGCTTTGAAGTTCTCTCGGTAGGCTGTGGCCCGGGGTTGATGCTGCGAGAGATCACAAAGCTTGATCCGTCGATTCGCGGCACGGGAATCGATATTAGTTCCAGCCGTGTACAGGCCGCCAAGCAGAAAAACGCGGGCAATCGACAGCTCAAATTCATCTGCGGCGATGCCCAGGAAATGCAGTTTGCCAGAAATAGTTTTGACTTTGTCTATTCCCGCATGCTGTTCCAGTACTTACAGAAAAAAGAACAAGCATTGGACGAATTAGTTCGGGTGTGCAAGCCAGGGGGAACCGTATTGCTGCAAGACCTGGACGGTCAGCTGTTGTGGAACTACCCGGAGGAACGCGAACTTCAGCGTGCGCTTGAGCAGGTCGTCGGAGCGCTTAGCAAAACCGGCTTTGATCCCTTCGTTGGCAGGAAGCTGTTTAGGCTGGCACAACGCTCGGGTCTCGAAAATCTCAAAGTGCAGGTTGAGTGCTATCACCTCATTGCTGGGGAACCGTCGCCCAAAATCCTGGAAGAGTGGAAACTCAAATTAGATATCGCATTGCCTCAGATCGTACAAGCGCTGGGCAACGAGCGACAGGCTCGTGAGCAAGTGCAAAGATTTATCGAGTATCTTTCCCGTCCTGACACTCTTACATATTCGAACGTATTTACCGTAACGGGAGAAAAGCCACTTTTAGAGTCGTACCGGACCAAGCCCCAAGGGAATGATTAAAGCATGAAGGGATCGTAACTATGTTATCCGTCAACCCCCAAACCGTTCGATTCATGAGACAAGCGCTTGCGCTGATCCTGTTGTTCACGACCAGCACCTTCGCAGCGCCTCAACAGAGCGATATTCCCGACGTCACCGCTATGAGCATGGAAGATTTGATGAACATGCAGGTGACCTCCGTCTCCAAGAGGAGCCAGAAACTCGCCGATGCGGCAGCGGCCGTCTTTGTAATCACGCAGGACGACATTCGTCGCTCCGGCGCAACCAGCATACCGGAAGCATTGCGGATGGTGCCCGGTATTCAGGTGGCGCGCATCGATGAGAACAAGTGGGCAATCGCCTCGCGCGGCTTCAATGGGCGCTTTGATAACAAACTGCTCGTCCTCATTGACGGCCGGAGTGTCTATACTCCTCTCTTCTCCGGAGTGTATTGGAACGTCCAAGACGTGATGCTCGAGGACGTGGATCGAATTGAGGTTATCCGTGGACCAGGAGCAACTCTGTGGGGCGCGAATGCTGTTGATGGCGTAATCAACATCATCACGAAGCCAGCACAGTCGACGCAGTCCGCTGTAGTGACCGCGGGTGGAGGAACAGAAGAGCGCGGAGCAACCAATGTTCGTTACGGTGGAAAGTTAAACAAAGATACGTACTATCGGGCGTACGGAAAGTATTTCAATATAGGTCCTTCGGTGTATCCGGGCACAGATCTTACTGCGAATGACAATTGGGACGCCTGGCGCGGAGGTTTCCGCACCGACTGGTCTCCGTCCGGACCCGACTCGCTGACATTGCAGGGAGACGTCCATCGCAGCAAATTCGGAGAAACGTTGACGATACCATCGTTGACAGCTCCATTTAGCAATACTTTCCCGAATCAAGGTAGTTTTAGCGGCGGAAATATTCTGGGACGCTGGAACCACTCCTTCGCTACCTCAACGATGTCACTGCAGATGTACTATGATCACACCAAGCTCATCGACGATTCTCTGTTTTCTGACCGGCAGAATATCTTCGATATAGACTTTCAGCATTCGTTTCATCCTGGGTCGAATCACGAAATCGTCTGGGGGCTTGGCTATCGCGCGATTAACGACAACAACGATTCGAGCTTTACTGTGGCGATAACACCGAATCAGCTCACTCTCAATCAATTTAGTGCTTTTGCTCAGGATGAAATCAGCCTCGTCGATCGTCGCTTGCGACTGACACTCGGTAGCAAGCTGGAACACAATCAATTTACCGGCTTCGAGGTCGAGCCGAATGCGCGTTTGCTTTGGAACCTGACCAAGACGCAGTCTGTCTGGACGGCGGTGTCGCGAGCAGTTCGCACGCCGGCGATTACGGAAGAGGGTCTGCAGTTAAACTCTCAGACAATTCCGCCTGGCGGCCCTGGCAATCCCACTCCATTGCCCGCAATGGTGGCCATATTGGGAAATCATGATTTCAAGTCTGAAGATCTCCTGGCATACGAGCTGGGATATCGCATGCAGGTGTCCAGCAACTTCTCAGCAGATGTTGCGACCTTTTACAACCAGTACTCCCATTTAAGGACTGCTGAACCGGGTCAGCCTTCGATTGAAGGCAGCCCTATTCCGACGGACGTTCTTGTTCCTTTCTATGCCGCCAACAACATGGGCGGCGGTACTTACGGTGGAGAAATCTTCAGCGATTGGCGAGTATTGCCTAAATGGAGAATTTTAGGCTCCTACAGTTACTTGCAAATGAGCCTTAAGAAGAACTCTAACAGCCTCGATCCCTTGCCCGACAATCCAGCAGGATCGAGCCCTCATAACCAGGTGTACTTAAGATCATCGTTGGATCTCGGCAGGCACTTTGAGCACGATTTTATCGTGCGTCACGTAGGCAGCCTGCCCGGTCTAAGCATTCCCAGCTACAACTCGCTCGATATGCACCTCAGTTGGAAGGCGGCTTCTGGTGTGGAGCTCTCTATCGGAAGCCAGAACTTGCTGAACAATCGCCACTTGGAGTTCTTGCCGGACTTCATTAACACAGCTCCTACTGAAGTGAAGCGCACGGTGTATGGGCAAATCACGTGGAGAATGGACTGAGATAAGCTCGTAGTTAGTGTATTGCGTTTCGGCAGGTAGAGTTTCTCTCCAATGCAGAATAGAGCGATCATGATAGCGCGGCGATTGATCATTTGTATAGCAACGATGATGGCGCTGGTCCAGGCTTCACATACCTGGGCGCAAGACAGCGAGACGTCATCGGAGTATTTGATCAAAGCCGGCTACATCTACAACTTCGCCAAGCTCGTTGAGTGGCCTGCCAGCGCTTTCGCGCAACCTGACTCTCCGATCGTGATCGGAATTGTAGGTAACGACCCATTTGGCCCAATCATTGACAAGGTCCTCGAAGGCAAGAAGGTCAACGGGCATCCATTCCTGATCAAGAGACTCAAGCCGACTGCCGACGTGAAGGAGTGCCACATTCTCTTTATTGGCTCTTCTCTGGGCTCTCACGTCGCAGACACGATCCGGCTCACGAGAGGGACTCCAGTACTGACGATCAGCGAAATCCCCGGCTTTGCAGATCGAGGCGGCATCATCAACTTGACCGTTGAACAGAATAAAGTGCGGTTCGAGGTGAATGTCGATGCTGCCAAAGAGGCGGACCTCAATATCAGTTCTCGACTGCTGGTATTAGCTAGAGTGATTCAGCAATCTGGTGATGGTAGGAAGACGGAATGAAACTCCAGAACCTCTCCATCAAGCGGAAGCTCATGTTAATCACGATGCTGACCAGCAGCGTCGCGCTTCTGCTCTCTTCGGCCAGTTTTCTGACTTACGATCTGATCTCCTTTCGCCATCTGCTTACTCAGGACCTGGAAACGCAGGCGCAGATCATTGGTTATAACAGCGCTGCGGCCATGGCCTTCAGAGATGAACCTGTCGCCACTGCGACATTGGCCGCACTTAAGGCCAAGGAAGATATCGTCGCGGCAGTTCTGTACACGCCCGACGGAAAAATCTTCGCTCAGTATGTTCCCGGCAGCAAGGCTGCACCAGCGGTCGTTCCTCCGAATTTGTCTCGCGCCGGCTATCGTTTCGAAGGTGGATACTTCGACGTACTTCATGATGTGAATCTGAACGGAGAGCACCTCGGTACGCTTTTGTTGCGTTCCGACATGCGCGAGTGGTCGCTCCGCGCCAAGCGCTACGCGCTTATTTTTTTCGTCTTTGTCTTTGCCTCAGGGTTGTTTGCTCTACTGCTTTCCTCGAAGCTGCAGCGAATGATCTCCCGGCCGATCCTGCAACTTGAAGACACGATAAGAATTGTGTCGGCCAATAAGAACTATGAGATACGCGCGGCAAATACCTACGGGGATGAAATCGGCAGGCTGATGGATGGCTTCAACAACATGCTCGCCGAAATCCAGCAGCGCGATACGGCGTTGCTGAACGCTAATGACCAGCTGCATGCCAGAACGGAAGAGCTCGAGCGGGAAGTTGCCCAACGGCAGGAAGCGCAGGAGGAACTTCTCAAAGCCAAGCACGCGGCAGAGGAAGCCAGTCGAGCGAAGAGCGCTTTCCTGGCCAACATGAGCCATGAGCTGCGCACGCCACTGAACGCGATTATCGGATACAGCGAAATGCTGGAAGAGGAAACGCGCGAGTCGGGCGATACCGAAGCCATTCAGGATCTACAGAAAATCCAGACAGCTGGTAAACACCTGCTTTCCCTCATCAATGATGTGCTCGATCTGTCCAAGATTGAAGCCGGAAAAATGACGCTCCACCTCGAGACATTCGATGTGCCTCCGATGATTCGACAGATTGTCAGTACGCTCGAGCCGGCCGCAGCCAAGAATTCCAACGTTATTAACGTACGTATTGCCGACAGCGTCGGTTCAATGCGAGCCGATGTGACTAAGGTCCGCCAGATTCTGGTGAATCTGGTGAGTAATGCTTGTAAGTTTACTGATTCGGGAATCATATCGGTAAACGTCGAGCCGATCACAGCGGAAGGTCAGGAGTTAGTTCGCTTTGAGGTCCGCGATACCGGTATCGGCATAACCGCGAAGCAGCGTCAACAGCTATTTCAGGAGTTTGCTCAAGCTGATACTTCGATTTCGCGCAAGTATGGCGGAACGGGCCTGGGCCTGGCGATTAGTCACCGCTTTGCTCAGATGATGAGCGGCCAGATTCATGTGGAGAGCGAGCCGGGACGGGGATCGACGTTCACAGTCCTTATACCAGTCGAAGTCAAGATCGATGGACAGGAAAGCCCGTCTTCCGATATGCCCTCGGAAGCGGCACAACCGCAGCTGTCTGACAACGTTAATCAAGACACAATTCTGGTCATCGATGACGAGGCGACTTGCCGCGAATTGATGTCGCGCTCCTTGAGCAAGCTTGGATTGCGAGTAATTGCGACGGGCAGCGGTGAAGAAGGCATCGAGTTGGCCAGGCGGGTGCGTCCGCTCCTTATTACGCTTGATGTTCTTCTTCCCGATCGCGATGGCTGGTCAGTACTTCATGAGCTTAAAACAGATCCGGAACTCTCCAGCATTCCTGTAATTATGCTGACCATCATCGATAACGAAGCCATGGCCCTCAGCATGGGCGCTTCGAATTATCTAGTGAAACCTTTGGATCGGGAACGCCTTGCTGTACTTATCGAAAAGTACCGCAACAGTCGTTCCAGCTCCAATTCCCTCAACCCGAATTCAAGCAGCCGCACAACGGAAAAGCGCGAACAATTCGCGCCCGCCGCAGGCGTCAGAGGTTAGTTATGCCAAAAATCCTGCTGGTCGAAGATAACGAAATGAATCGCGATATGCTCTCGCGCCGCCTGCAACGGAAGGGCTACGCAGTGGTAATGGCGCACGATGGCGAGCACGGGCTCGAACTGGCGAAATCGGAAAATCCCGATTTGATTCTTATGGACATCAGTCTGCCCAAAATGGACGGATGGCAGGCAACGCGCTTACTCAAAAGCAATCCAGAGACAAAGGGAATACCCGTGATAGCCCTCACGGCGCACGCGCTTTCTACGGACCGGCAGAAGGCATTCGAGATCGGCTGCGACGACTATGACACCAAGCCGGTGGAATTCGGACGCCTCAGCGAAAAAATCGAGCACTTGCTCGTGGAAAAGAGCGTGTCATGAAGACCGAGCAGAGCCGACTACTGATTGTTGACGACAATGAAATGAATCGCGACATGCTGGCTCGCCGGCTGGCACGCAAAGGTTATGCCATTGATGTTGCCGAGCATGCACGGAATCTGCTGGAGCGCGTCAAGAAAGACGCCGTCGATCTCGTGTTGCTCGATATTGAGATGCCGGAGATCAGTGGTCTCGACGCGTTAAAGACACTTCGCACATCGTATTCGCCGATAGAACTCCCGATCATCATGGTCACGGCAAAAGATCAAAGCGAAGACGTCGTGCGGGCACTCGATCTCGGGGCTAACGATTATGTGACCAAGCCCATCGATTTTCCTGTCGCTCTGGCCCGTATTGGAACACAGCTATCTCACAAGCGGGCGCAGGAGGCCCTTAGAGAGAGTGAGCAGCGCTATGCGCTTGCGGCGCAGGGCGCTAATGACGGGCTGTGGGACTGGAACCTGGTTGCGAACAACGTTTACTACTCTTCGCGATGGAAGTCGATGCTCGGATATCAGGAGCATGAAATTAGCGACAGCCCCGAAGAATGGGTTGGGCGCATTCATGACGCCGATCGAGATCGCGTAGCAGAGGAAATCGCGGCTCATCAAAAACGTTCCACTCCGCATTTCGAGAGCGAGCATCGCATGCTGCACCGGGACGGAACCTTCCGTTGGGTCCTGAGCCGCGGCCTGGCAGTTCATGATGCAGCCGGTAAGGCGCTGCGCATGGCCGGATCATTGACCGACATCACCGAAGCGAAAGTTTCGGATCCGCTGACCGGTTTGCCCAATCGTCTTCTGTTTATTGATCGCCTCGGGCGAGCGATCAAACACATTAAACGTCGCAAGGATTCGCTTTTCGCCGTGCTGTTTTTTGATCTCGATGGATTCAAGATGATCAATGACAGCCTCGGCCATCTCGCAGGCGACCAGTTGTTGGTGGGTGTTTCAACTCGTCTCGAAAAGTCTCTGCGCTCAAGCGACACGGTTGCGCGCTTCGGACAGGGATTCACCATGGCTCGGCTCGGGGGAGACGAATTCACCGTACTGCTTGAAGATCTTAAAGAACCCGCCGACGCGAAAAAGGCTGCTGAACGGCTCATGAAAGAGCTGACCTCGCCTTTTGTTCTGGCCGGCAGGGAAGTCTTTACGTCGGTAAGTATCGGAATTGCGCTGAGCAACTCAAGCTACGACGAGCCGGAAGAGATTTTGCGCGATGCTGACACCGCAATGTATCGAGCCAAGTCCCTGGGCAAAGCACGCTATGAGGTATTTGACGCGGACATGCGGGCCAGTGTGATGGCGCGTCTGCAGCTTGAAACGGACCTTCGCCGCGGACTCGACCGGGAAGAATTTCTAAACTTTTATCAACCAATCGTTTCGCTCGGCTCCGGGGAGATCGTCGGCTTCGAAGCTCTGCTCAGGTGGAAGCACCCGGTACGCGGCTTAGTCGGACCGCAGGAGTTCATCTACGTGGCGGAGGAGACTGGGCTGATCCGTGATCTGGGCTGGTGGAACCTGCGCGAAGCGTGCCGACAAATGTCAGAGTGGAGAGAGCAGTTCGATAGCTATTCGCAACTGACAATGAGCGTGAATCTTTCGGCCAAGCAGTTTGTGCAGCGCAGCCTGGTCGAGGAGATTGGGTTGTTGCTCAACGAATTTCAACTCCCTGCTGCTGCGTTGAAGCTGGAAATCACCGAGAGCACGGTCATGGGAGATCCGGCGGCCGCCGTCAAAATGCTGGAGGAGATCAAATCGCTTGGAATCAGTCTCGCCATCGACGACTTCGGCACCGGATACTCGTCGCTCAGCTATCTTCATCGTTTTCCGCTGGACACACTCAAAATCGATCGCTCCTTCATCAGCAGTATGGACTATGAGGGAAGCGAAGGTATGGAAATCGCACGCACCATCCTGCCCATGGCGAACAATCTGCGGCTCGACGTAATTGCAGAAGGAGTCGAGACCGCCGAGCAGTTGACGAGTTTGAGGAAGCTACGGTGCAAGTATGGACAAGGCTACTTCTTTTCTAAACCGCTCTGCGCGGCCGACGCAGCGGCCCTGCTTGCGGAACATCCCGTATGGGAAGGAGTCATGGCAGCGAAGCCATGATAGACCACTTCCATGAATCGGATCGACGACGCTGCACAACGTCTTGCCTTGATCACAGGAGGCAATCGCGGCATCGGATTCGAAGTGTGCCGGCAGCTCGCAGTCAGAGGCTTCGCCGTTGTGCTCACAGCGCGAGACGCAGCAAAGGCGAGAGCGGCAGCAAGTAAACTGGTCAAGATCGGCAGAGTTGAATCCCTTATCCTCGATGTCGCCGACGCTCGCAGCATCGACCAAGCCGCGGCTGAGATAGCGAGCCGCTACGATCATCTCGACGTTCTCATTAACAATGCCGGCATCAACTACGACACCTGGGAGACGGCCGCGAATGCCGACATCGACGGTACGGTGGCAGCAACCATTCGCACGAACCTGCTCGGCCCGTGGCGCATGTGCCAGGCGTTCCTGCCGCTGCTGCGCAAGAGCCGAGCGGCGCGCATCGTCAACGTCTCATCAGAATCAGGATCGCTGGCAAGCATGGGAGCCGGTCCACCCGCATATCAAATAACAAAGGGCGCCCTCAACGCGCTCACACGCACGCTGGCCGGCGAGCTTCGCGGCGATCACATCCTTGTTAACGCGGTGTGCCCAGGCTGGGTCGCGACGGATATGGGCGGAGCTGGGGCCCCTCGTTCTGTTGATGAGGGTGCCGCCAGCGTCGTCTGGGCAGCAACACTGCCCAACAACGGCCCGACCGGAGGATTCTTTCGCGATGGGAAACCACTCCCGTGGTGAGATTCAGGCCGTGGTTTATAAAATGGAACGTTTCCTGGGTCGGGAAATCGCAGGAACTACATCGCGTCTGTTCCCATGTCTTCAGAATCGAAGAACTCTCGGTTTCGCCCTTCCAGAGTTAACCCACTGACAGATATGTGGAGACAAAGCACCACAACATAATTTAAGACGCATTCCCTGCCGCCACGCTGCAAGCGATAATGGTTCATTCATGTCAATGGCTGCCGGTGCGCGAGGACCGCTTGAGGAATACTCGAATCGATTAAGAGAGCACGAATCGCGAGTGTCGCATTATGAGCGGCTTCATATTCGGATTGGAAATATCCGGCTTCTACTCGCTTTCGCTGCAGGACTCTTGTTGTGGCTCAGTGTCAGACATCACTTTCTTTCTCTGTGGTGGCTGACGATTCCCGTCGCACTATTCGCCATCCTGGTGCCCTTTCATTCTAGAGTTCTACGGGCTCGGACCCGTGCTGAACGAGCAGCTACGGTCTATCGCAAGGGGATAGAGCGAATTCTGGATCGTTGGAATGGCAGCGGACAAACCGGGGAACGGTTTGCTGAATCCGCTCACGTTTACGCCAACGATCTCGATTTATTCGGGCGTGGCAGTATGTTCGAACTTCTTTCTACGGCCCGTACACACATGGGTGAAAATACCCTCGCGCGATGGCTGCTGTCGCCTGCTGATACTGACACGATTCGAGCTCGGCATCTCTCCATTTCCGAGCTGAGCGAGAAATTGGATTTGAGGGAAGACTTAGCGGTGCTCGGGGACGTTTCTCGGATTGGTGTTCATCCCGAAGCATTACTAGAATGGGCGGAAGAGCGCCAGCAGATACCGGAATGGCTGCGATTCCTCGCTTCACTGTCGGCTGCGGGGGCAATCATCACAGCCTGCCTATGGGGAGTTACAGGATTAGCAACCCCGTTCGTTTTCGTTGTAGCGGCCGAAGGGTGTACGGCTTACTGGCTTAGAAAATGGATTCGTTCGGTTGTAGACGGTACCGAGCAAGCGTTCGAAGATCTTGATTTGTTCTCCGCGGTTCTCCTGCGGCTAGAACGGGAAAATTTTGTCGCCTTTCCGTTGCGCGATCTAAAAACATCTTTGTTGTCGCACAACATTCCAGGTTCACAGGCCATTGGCCATCTCAGGACAATCATGCAGTTCATCGACTCTCGCCACAACCAAATCGTGCGTCTTCTAGACGTGCCGATGATGTACTCAGCGCAAGTGGCGCTAGCTGCAGAACGATGGCGCAAATCCCACGGCGCCGCTGTGCGCGCATGGTTGCGCGCAATTGGCGAATTCGAAGCCTTGATCTCGGTTGCTGCATATAGTTACGAACACCCGGACGATCCTTTCCCGGAATTCAGCGCGGAAGAAGCTTGCTTCTGCAGCGAGGAACTCGGACACCCACTTATCCCGGCAAAGAATTGCGTTCGAAACAATGTGAGGATTTGCGGCGACGCTCGCGTACTGCTCGTAAGTGGTTCAAACATGTCCGGCAAAAGCACACTGCTACGTGCCGTTGGGATTAACGCTGTACTTGCCATGGCCGGCGCGCCGGTTCGAGCCCGTCGTTTGCGATTGAAACCTGTACAGGTAGGCGCCAGCATTCGTATCAATGATTCTCTTCAGGAGGGTAGCTCACGTTTTTACTCCGAGATTACCCGTTTGCGTACCCTCCTTGATCTAACTGGCCAAAATTTAACGCTGCTGTTCTTGCTGGATGAATTGTTACAAGGAACAAACTCCGCCGACCGACGTATTGGGGCAGAAGGTATCGTTCGTGGCTTTCTGAAGCGAGGTGCTATTGGAATAATAAGCACCCATGATTTGGCGTTGACGGATCTTGGCACTTCATTGAGGGCGCACATCCGCAATATGCACTTTCAAGATGACCTCGAGAACGGCATCATGCGGTTTGATTACACGTTGAGAGATGGAATCGTGACTAAAAGCAATGGAGTGGAGTTAATGCGCTCAGTGGGGTTAGAAGTGTGAGGGCCGCTGCGCAGACGATTGGTACGTATTGTTTTCGAAATGCGAGGTGCGGCATGGTGTTTCGCTCTCACTCCATAATCGCAAACCGTTTGAGTGCGTTTTCGTCAATTGCGAGGCCCAAGCCTGGAATATCTTCACTTAGATCGATGCATCCATTCGTCGGAGTTGGTTCGCCTTTGAAGATGTACCAGAAGAGTTCGTTGCCGATTTCCACATCGACTGGCGGAAAGAATTCTGCCAGGGGCGAGTTCAAGCTAGACATGACTACATGATAATTGTGCATCTGGCCGGCATGAGGTACGACGGGAACTGAGTACGCCTCGGCTAGTGCAGCGATTTTTTTAGCCTGGGTGATGCCGCCTACTCGATTCGTATCAAATTGGATGTAGTCAACGGCTTTTGCGTCAAGTAATTCACGAAATCCGTACAAAGTGAATTCATGCTCTCCACTCGCAATTGGTACTGTACTCATGGCTTTAAGGGCAGAGAGGCCGCCAATGTCGTCGGGAATTACCGCCTCTTCGAGCCAACGCAATCGATAAGGCTCAAGCAGCGGGATTATGCGGCGCGCATAGTCGAGATTCCAACCCATGTATGCGTCGGCCATAAGATCAACCTCGAGCCCGATAACCTCGCGTACGGTTCGAACCAAATCGAGATTTCTCTGCATGCCGGCCGCGCCGTCGATTGGTCCCCAACCGAAGCGCAATTTCATCGCAGTGTAGCCTTGATCTTTATAAGACTTGGCTTCCGCGGCTAACTGGTCGAGCGGCTGACTGTACAGTCGGCTCGCATACACAGGAATCCGTTTCTTGGCTCTGCCTCCCAGCAATCGAAATACAGGTTGTTTTGTCGCTTTGCCCAGAAGGTCCCAGATGGCGATATCGATCGCGCTAATGGCAACCATCCCAATGCCCTTCCGACCGAACGCCATGGTCTGCCGGTACATGTGTTGCCAGAGAAACTCAGTGTCAAATGGGTCTTTTCCGATCAGCAGAGGTTTCAGATAGACGTCGATAATTTGCTTAGCGACGCGCGGCGCCAATGCGGCGTTGCCGATTCCGACGTGGCCCTGGTCGGTGAAGACTTCGACAATCAGCCAGCCATGAAAACGGAATCCGGCCATGGAATCGCCCCCGAGATCCAGCACATCCATGGGATTGGTACAGAAATGAGGTTGCGGAGCAACCGTTTTTCCTCTCCATTCCACTACTCGAGATCGGATTTCAGTGATTTTCATTTTTTGATACTGTCCCAACTTGATTTCGAACAAGCAATTCAGAAGATTTCAAAAGCTTTGCGATTGACTTCAGGTGCCCGGAACTTGGACAGAGTCTATCAGTCGCAGACATTGAAGCATTGGCTTGAGGAGTTTAACCTCAGCATTCACAGCAGATGTTTTGCGGAACTAACCACCCGTTCATGCGACTTCGTTGGAAAATCGCCGTCCTGATCAGCACTGCAATCGCAATCAGTTACTTAGATCGGCAGACAGTACCAGTCGCGATCGCGGCGATTCAGCGCGATATTCCCATTTCTAATACACAGTTCTCGCAGTTGCAGGCCGCTTTCCTGGTCGCCTATGCGCTTATGTATGTCGGTGGAGGAAGGTTGCTTGATGCAGTCGGGACGCGGCTCGGCTTTGCCCTGATTATGCTCTGGTGGTCACTCGCGTGTGCTGCTCATGGTCTGGCTAGGGGATTCGGCGCATTGCTTGTGTGTCGATTTCTTCTTGGCGTAGGCGAGGGAGGAGGTTTTCCGGCGGCAACAAAAGCTGTCGCCGAATGGTTCCCAATACGGGAGCGATCGCTGGCGATGGGCATCATCAATGCAGGGACGGCGGTTGGGGCTGTGGTCGCGCCGCCGGGCATCGCTGTCATCATTCTCGCGGCGAATTGGCGATGGGTTTTTGTCGCTGTAGGAGGCCTGGGACTAATTTGGGTGCTGGTTTGGCGTTTGATATATTTTCCCGCTGCGGAAAACCACATGCTGAGTGTGGCCGAACGCGAGGAGATCCAGGAAGTTATCTCTGCGAGCAGTAGCGAAAATGCGTCGTTTTCCTGGTTCAGACTCTTCTCTTTCCGGGAAGTCTGGGGACTGGTGTTTGCGAAATTTCTCAGCGATGCGGCTTGGTATTTTTATCTATTTTGGCTTCCAAAATATCTGTACGACGTTCGCGGATTCGACACGAAAAAGGTTGGATACTACGCTTGGATTCCATATGCGGCCGCGGGCATCGGATGCCTTGTGGGTGGCTGGTTTTCAGGCTGGCTCATTGGTCGAGGACGGTCGCTGTCGTTTGCGCGCAAAGCCGCGTTGGGGGCTAGTGCTGCCGTAATGCCGCTCATAGTCTTTGTTCCGCACACGCCGGTGGAACTCGCCATCGTGATTTTCAGCATTGCTTTTTTCGGACAACAGTCGTGGTCGACGCTGATCATGATCGTTCCCGCCGATTTGTTTCCTCGTCACATCGTCGGCTCGGTAGCAGGACTGGTTGGGTTTGGCGGATCGATGGGCGGCGTGATCTTTGGTCTGATCGTCGGGTACCTCTTGGATCACGGCTTTGGTTATGCGACTGTCTTTGCAATCGTGAGCACGTTCCACGTCGCCGCATTTTGTCTTATCCTCGTCACCATTCGTCGAGTGCAGCCGCTCATTGCCGCGCAGCGGCATTCGATGTTAACCGCCTAGAAGACGTCAGCCGCTGGGAGTGGTTCGGTGTGTGGATGCATTGATCTTTGATACAGCCTTTCAACTGCAGAGGAGAGTACTCGTGCGCACAGCACTGATTGGATTGGGTGCCATGGGCGTTGGCATGGCAACGCAGATACTAAAGGCCGGCTTCCCGTTGACGGTTTACAACCGAACAGCGGAGCGAGCAACGGCGCTGCGGACCGCACGGGCGCAAGTTGCGTCTTCACCGGCGGATGCGGCGAGGGCAGCAGATGTAGTGATCTCCATGGTCGCCGATGACGCTGCTTCGCGACACGTGTGGCTTGAAGATGATGGAATTTTGCGAACACTGAAGCCGGGAATGGTCGCGGTAGAGTGCAGCACGCTTTCCACAGCGTGGATTCACGAATTGGCGCAACAAGTGCAGAAACGGGAATGTAGCTTTCTGGATGCGCCGGTTACGGGAAGCAAGATGCAGGCAGCATCCGGCGAACTGCTGTTTCTCGTCGGCGGCGAGGCCGCTACGCTCGAAAGAGTGAGGCCCGTACTGAAGGCGATGAGTCGGAACATCATGCACATTGGTCCCGTTGGCAGCGGAGCACTTATCAAGCTCATCAACAACTACCTTTGCGGAGTGCAGGCGGCATCGTTGGCTGAGGCGATGGCTCTGATTGAGCGCAGTGGGCTCGATCGAGAGCGTTCGCTTGAGATTCTGAATAATGGTGCACCCGGAAGTCCTTTGATCAATGCTCTTTCCAAGAGAATGACCTCTCGAAACTACGAGGTCAATTTTCTACTCCGCCTCATGCAAAAAGATTTGAACTATGCGACGCACGAAGCCGAGGCACACGGAATTCGTTTCAATGTGGGATCGGCGGCCGCAAAGGTTTTCGAGCACGCACACGAGAATGGTTGGGGAGAAAAAGATTTTTCTGCGGTGGTCGAGGCTCTGCGATGAGGTTCGTGCAGATCCGAAGGGCTGATGGGGAGCGTCGTGTGGGCGTAGTGAAACACGACCGATTACATCTGCTCGACGAGGTTGATTCAATTTACGATTTGGCTCAGAAAGCAGTGGCCACAGCGAAATCGTTGACAGATTACGCGACGGACCGGATCAGTACGCACTCGCTCTCATACGACGATGTTTACGATGGCCGTTCGGAGTGGCGAGTCCTGCCTGCCATCGATCATCCGCAAGAACCGGCGCGATGCCTGGTGAGCGGCACCGGGCTGACGCATTTGAAAAGCGCCGAGAATCGTCAGGCAATGCACGCCTCCGGCGTGGCGCCGACCGACAGCATGCGCATGTATGAGTGGGGGGTTCAAGGCGGAAAGCCGGAGGCAGGAAAAATAGGCATCTCCCCGGAATGGTTCTACAAAGGCTGCGGCACATTGTTGCGAGCCCACGGCGAGCCGCTCACAGTTCCGCCACACGCAGAAGATGGCGGTGAGGAGTCCGAAATTGCCGGCATCTACCTCATCGATTCGGCTGGCTTGCCTCGTCGCCTTGGTCTGGCGATTGGAAACGAATTCTCTGACCATGTCGTCGAGAAGAAAAACTATCTTTATCTGGCGGCGTCGAAGCTAATGTCTTGCTCTGTCGGACCAGAACTGGTAAGCGATGCGCCTTTCGATTCAGTTGCGGGTGAAGTCCGAATCGAGCGTGGCGGCGAGCTGATATGGAGCAAAACAATCAGAAGCGGCGACGCAGCGATGTGCCATAGTCTCGGCAACATCGAGCATCATCACTTCAAGCATGCGGGCCACCGGCGCCCAGGTGACATACATGTACATTTCTTCGGCGCCGATGCTTTCAGTTCAGGAGAAGGTGTCACACTGAAACAAGGCGATGTGGTGGAAGTTCGATTTGAAGGCCTCGGTCGGCCCTTACGTAATCCTGTGGTTCTCGACCGCTCACCAGAGAAAACATTCACTGCTCTCCCCATCTAGGCCATCTTCTCCGCGCAAGATAGTAAGCACGGATTGAAGATCCTCATCGGGCAGGCTTCTCACATTTCACACATTTTCGGCAAGTCCCAAAATGGGTCAAGACGAGCGGCTGGGCGGACTCTAATCTGCCGCCTTCGGAGCCGATCGTGGTACCCTGCTCCGCGTCTATGGATGGACCCATTCGGTCGCGAAGCTCGTACATACTTTCCGCGCTGATTTTCATCGTCTCCGCTGCACTTCTAACCTGCACAACAGTTGCGTTTGCGCAGTCTCGACTGCCGCTTGCTCCAGGGGCGCATGTGGTGACCATCTCGCCGCAGGGAGTTCGTGGCACAGAACCATCGATTGCCGTTAATCCGAATAATCCAAATCAGGTGATCGCCGCTTTCCAGCCCGCGACCATCGCATACTCCATCGACGGAGCCCAGAGTTTCAATGTCGCCGAATTGCCTCCGGTGTCCGGTTGGCGTGGCGGCGGAGATGTTTCTGTGACGTTCGATAACGCCGGACGCGCATACTTGTCGACATTGCATTTCGACAAGCTGGGCAGCGTTTCATATTGGGCGCATGGCGCGGGTCGCAATGGGATTTTCGTGCGGCGTTCACCGGACGGAGGAAAGACCTGGGAGACAGATGCCACGGCGGTAAAGGCGTGGCAAGGCAATGAACCCGATATCCAATGGGAAGATATGCCGCGCATTTTCGCGGATAACCAGGCGCACAGTCCCTATGCCGGAAATCTCTATGTGGGGTGGATTGAGTGGCAGCTCGACAAGTCCATCATCTTGTTCGCTCGATCGACCGATCACGGGAAGACGTTCTCACTGCCGATGCGCATCAGCACCCACCCCGGACTGCCGCGTGACGATAACGGATCGCTGGTTGGCTTTGTTGGCGTCGTCGGAGCTGATGGCACGATCTATGCCATATGGAACGACGGCGAGACGATTGCTTTCACGCAGTCACACGACGGTGGGAAAACGTTCGCGCAATCCCGCTCGGTCGTCGATGTAGCGCCTCCGTACTTCGGCGGAGCGGGAGGCATTCCCGGAGTTCCTCGTGCGATGGGATTCCCGCAGATCGGAGTGGACGCGAGACAGAATCACGGTGGCACGCTGTATCTCTGCTGGAGCGATTACCGCAACGGCGATGTGGATGTATTTCTCTCGAAGTCAGCCGATCACGGCAAAAGCTGGTCGGATCCCATTCGAGTCAACAACGATCCGATTCACGATGGCATCGACCAGTTCTTCCAGTGGATGGCAGTCGATCCGGTGACCGGTCATCTTTATGTGCAGTTCTACGACCGGCGCGATGATCCTGCCAATCGTAAGACTGGATTCTCCCTCGCCCGCTCAACGGATGGCGCCCAGACGTTCACGAACTATGCGTGGTCGGATTCCTCGTTTGAAACTCAGCAGGCATTTCTGGGTGATTACACATGGCTGACCGCATACCGCGACAAAGTATATGGCGCCTGGGCGGAGACGATACCTCCTCCGCCGGATGCTGCACAGCTGCCGCAAGGGCGCGGTCCGCGCTCGTTTCCAGTGGTGCGCGTGGGGTTCGCAGATTTTTCTGCAATGAGGTAAGGCAGCTTTGCGCTTGACGCGAGCGGTTGGATATTTTATACAGTTCAGGCCAAGTCTCTAGCTGCCTGTGCGGAAACTGAATCGATCGACCCATCGCCCCCCGTTCCCGGCACAGATCGGACGGTTGCTGCTTTGCCTGATCTGCTGCTGGATGTCGTTGCCACAACTTGCCAATGCACAAGATCGCCAGCGCGCGGGCAAGCCAATCGGCAAAGTCTCAACTGACGGAAACCTCATCGTTCTGGAGTTGGACGACGGAGTCCTCGGCCAGGAGCACCTTTTTGATATCAATGGCCGGACTCTGCGCTTTAGTCCCAGTGCCAACGGCTACCGCGTTGAAAATCTTCCGCTCGAGTGGGACTCCGACTTTGGAAACGAGATCTCGGAAGCGGAAGTCACGCTGCACAAATTCCAGTTTCCGTTTGCGGGAGCGCAGTGGAGCTCGTTTTCCGCAGGAGCAAACGGATCGATTCGCTTTGGCGAGCCTCAACGCGAAGGCGAAGGTGCTCGTCGCGGATTGCCAGGATCCGGCAGCTTCCGCTTTGGAGGCGTCTCCCTCGCGCGCTTTGAGCAGTTATCCGAAGCTCCCGGCACGCTGATCAATTCGGTCTCAGGCATTTGTGTCTTCCTGAAACTGAGAATGAGCGGAAAAGGCTACGTAAAAGAGCTGGATGATCGCGTCCTCGTTACGTGGGACCTGACCGAGCCTTGGGGCAACATTCAGGATTTCACCTGGACGAAAACCGTCAATCAGTTCCAGGCAGCTCTATTTCGGGACGGCACTATCAAGATGTCGTACAAAGAGCTTGCCGCGAAGGACGGGGTGGTCGGTGTGTTCCCGATTGTGACGAACGCTGCAGAAAAAACTATTGCCACTCTCACGAACAAACAGCGTTCTGGCGCCCCTGGATATCTCGATTTGCGCAAAGTGACCGCCGCGAACGTTGGGGGCACGTTTTTGAAGATCAACCTCAACACCAGCGCAGCCGTCTTGAAAGACGGCGATTCCAATCTGCCGGGCATTGGGTATCGTGTCCACTTCAAGCCTCATGGCAGGTCCGCGGCTGAGGACTCAGAAAAGTCCGATGTGGTTTGGGCAGTGCGCGGCTTCGCGCCACGGCAGCGCAACGGCGGCGGAACATCGAGGTACGTTGCCTTTGGTCCTGGTTTGTCGAGGGAAGTGAAAACGAGCGGCAACAACATCTCGATTCAAGGAATCCTGCCCCCTGCCCTTCGCGATGTTGCTCAGGTGGACGTCTCAGCCGAAGCCTTTGCGGCTGGAGATTCATCGACGCCAGCCAGTCACGTTGCTGCCGCACCCCTGAAGTTGTCCTCAATCCGCAGTCCCGAAGTGGAATTCTCGAAGTTAAAGCAAGGCGATGGTCCGTATCCGATCGTTTACGAGTCTTTTCATTACTACGCGCTTCCGAATGCGCGCGATTTGACCTGCAGTCTGATCAAAACTCTCGGTGACAAATTCGACTTTCTCGCCTACTACTCAGACTTTCGCGTGGACAACCAGGAGGCAGGTACCCCGAGCAATGGTCCGAGAGGCGGGAACGTAACCGGCATTGGCAGCGAGCAAGGCAATC
>DATEKE010000054.1:0-18173 GCA_035277605.1 Terriglobales bacterium
TGTCGCCCGGTTCATATTGAATTTTCGTGCTGGTGTATCCATCCGATGAAATGAGGCCCAGCGGCAATTGTGGAACGCAGTATCTGGTAATGTCGCGTGTGCAGCGCCGGTAGTGGAGCAGGGGCACGTGTCCGGCTGAGACATACTCCGCTTCGTGGCTGCCGTCAAAACGCAAGGCCGCGAACGTGGTGTACATATTCGGCTCCTTGACGGAGGGCAGCACGCGATTCAAATCGTCGAGCAGCCTGGTGAGAGGCTGGCCCAGCAATAATCCATAGCGCACTGCTGTTTTTACCATTCCCATCAAGACGCCGGCGCGGAAACCATGTCCGGATACGTCTGCTACGTAAGCAGTGACGTCATAGCCGTTCGCCACCAGGTCCATCAGATCCCCGCCGACGTCATCTTTTGGCAGACTCCGGCCATGAGCTTCCACCTGCGTACCGTTGTATGAGAGCGGAGGGACAAGAGTGCTTTGCATCTGGGAGCCAAGAGAATTGGGCTTCCGCCGGTTCGACTGCTTCAGAGTTTCGCCGGGAAAGATTCCCAGTTCCGGAATCACGATCATCTTCGACACCCTCTTCATGTTGTACCTCTGCAATCTTCAATCTGTTGTCTCAAAAAGGTGCAATCAGCGCCCCGTCTCTGCGAGGAGATTATCGAGCAGCTTGCGCCAGCCGGCCTCGATCATCTTCGGCCCGTCCGGCCACTCGATATATGTGCCCTGATGCGTGCAGACGAGGTCTGTGCCCTTGTTGCTCTGCAAAAACTCGAAAGTGATCAGCGAGGCAGACATGCGCTTTTCGTTCAAGTCCATGGTCGAGGCGGTCACGATGCGATGGCCGGGAGCGATATCCTGAAAGCGGCCTTCATTGATGAGAGACATGCCTGCGATCGGACTACCTTCCTTCATGCGATAGCGCAGACGCTCGGTGCCGCCAACGCGAAAGTCCATGGCGTACTCCTCGATCTTGTGTCCCTCGCCTTCAGCGAACCAGCGGCGCTTCTTGGTCGCATCGGCAAATGCGGCAAACACCTTCTCGGGAGGCTTGGGGAAACTGCGCTCAAGAACGAATGTGCTGTGAACGGCGGATGGCTGCTGCATAAATCAAGGTCCTTTCCTCGTTTTGCTAATACTGAAGTACATACTTCAGTATCGTATGGCGGGGCACAATTGTCAAGTAGAAACTTCAGTATTGCGTTGGCCTGTCAGAGTGGCCTCGTTCTGAGGCTAACCCGCTGGGGCAAGCGGTATTTGCAAACGTCGGGCGCTCTAGCACGTCTCATTACGGTCTTGTTTCCCCGGCGGAGGGGAAGGTTCAGAGTTCTCAGGCACTCTCCAATAAGGAGCTCCGATGGAAACTTTTACGCAGGACCTCCGTTACGGGATGCGGATGTTACGCCGTAGTCCCGGGGCCGCGGCGATTGCTGTCCTCACTCTTGCTCTCGGCATCGGCGCTAACGCTGGAATCTTCAGCCTGGTGAACTCCGTGCTCCTGCGACCATTACCGTATCCGGAGCCGGGACAACTCGTTCGTGTCTTCACCGTACTGCCCACACAGCCGCACTTCCCGATAGCGGTTGCCGACTTCTATGACTACCGGCAGCGTACCTCCGTTTTCTCCAGCTCCGCCCTGTACGCCGAGCGCGACCTCGACCTCACATTGACCGATCGCCCTGAGCACCTTTCAGGCATGGGCGTCACGCATGAATATTTTCGTGTGCTTGGATATCACCCCGCAGTGGGCGGCGACTTCGACGAAAAAGAGGAATATAAGAACAACAATCACGTTGTGATCCTGAGCGACCGCTTCTGGCGTACGCATTTCGACGCTGATCCGAACATCGTCGGAAAGACTCTTCAGCTCTCGGGCGAACCATACACCGTGATTGCCGTGATGCCATCTGGCGTACAGCACGTTGGCGGCGATTTTCACACTCCCGCGCACGGCGACACAGTGGATTTGTGGTGGCCGCTCGCGCTCGAACCGCACAAGCCGGACGGATGCGATCGTGGATGCCACTACCTGAATATGGTCGCGCGTCTCAAGCCGGGAGTTACTGTTGCCGCTGCAAGTGCAGCGATGAATGCCGTTGCGGAACAACTCGGTCGTGAGCTTCCGGGTTATGACGGGCACATGCTCATCGTGCCTCTGAAGGAAGAAATCGTTGGGCGGGCGCGGTTGATGCTCACCGTGCTAATGGGAACGGTGGCTTTCCTGCTGTTGATCGCCTGCGTCAACGTCGCGAATCTCGCGCTTGCTCGCGCCACTTCGCGGTATCGCGAGATTGCCATTCGCTCAGTTCTTGGTGCGGCAGGGATGCGAATCATTCGCCAGCTGTTAACGGAAAGCTTTCTAATCGCGGTTCTCGGCTGCCTATTTGGCCTGCTCTTTGCCGAACTTGGAGTGCGTGGCCTGGTTGCTCTCAGTCCGGAGAAACTTCCGCGCCTGCAGTTCGTGCACATTGACGCACGTGTACTGCTGTTCGCCGCGGCTATTACTGTGCTCACCGTCTTACTATTCGGTTTGGCTCCGGCTCTCGCTTTGGCGAAGACCAACGCCAACGAATCACTGAAAGAAGGTGACCGTGCGGCTACCTCGGGCGGAACCCGTGTGTACCTTCGCAGTGCTCTAGTCAGCGCGGAAATAGCTCTCGCTCTGATACTGCTCACCGGCGCCGCACTTCTGCTGCGCACGTTCATGAACTTGCAGCATGTCGATCCTGGATTTAATCCTGCCGGGGCTCTCACTTTTCAGCTTCAGCTTCCTAGCAAGCGTTACCCCGAGCAATCCGTTCAGATCCGCTTTTATCAACAACTAGCTGAGCGTCTGCGCGCGCTTCCGGGAGTGCAATCGGTTGGCATCGGCTCCGACATTCCCTGGACCGGCTACGACGAAAACAGTTCGTTCCAATTGGCTGGGGTTCCTTTCGATCCAAACCACTCGCCAGAGGCGCGCTATCACTTCGCCTCGCCTGACTACTTCCGCGCATTAGGAATTCCGTTGCTGAGCGGCCGCTTCTTTGAACGTACCGATGATCCTAAAGCGCCGCACGTTGCGGTTGTGAACGCCGCGTTCGCGCAGAAGTTCTTCCCTGGGCAGGATGCGGTAGGAAAGCGTCTCGATCTCTGGGGATTCAAAGGCACAACCATCGTCGGTGTCATCGGCGATGTTAAAGACACGCCGGACGCCGCCTCGGCTAAGCCAGCCTTCTATTGGGCCGATTGGCAATTCAGTGACGGCGATGAGCGGATCGTCACTGTGCGTGCCAGCTCCAACCTGAACTCACTTGCCGCTGCTTTGCCGAAAGAAATTCTCGTGCTGGACAAGGATCTTCCCATTACGGGAGTGAGAACCCTGGACGAAGTCGGTGCGCACGCGATTGCGACAGCGAGGTTCAGCCTATTGCTGGTAGGAACATTCGCAGGACTAGCACTCATTCTCGCTGCCATCGGAATTTTTGGAGTTGTGTCTTATTCCGTCACACAGCGCACGCATGAAATCGGCATTCGTATGGCGTTGGGCGCGAGCCATGAAAATGTGCTCAAGATGATACTGAAACAGAATGCAAGCTTCGCCATTTTCGGCGTAGCGATTGGTCTGCTTGCTGCGTTCGGATTGACACGCGTGATGCGCGGTCTCCTGTACCACGTCAGCACCTCAGATCCGTGGACCTTCGCGGCGGTGGCCCTCGGACTAGTCGTCATCGCGCTTATTGCTTGTTACATTCCCGCGAGACGTGCGCTAAACGTGGAACCGCTGGCTGCACTGCGGTACGAATAAGCAAGTTGCGTCCGCGAAAAGCCGGAGCTAGTACTGCTAGGTGCCTTTATATGCGCTTCCCACAGTTACATTGCGAAAACGTGCTGGCGCGGCGCCGTGTCCGGTTCCCATGGTTTGCATCGGCTGTCCTTTGCCGCAGTTCGGAGTGCCCCAGAGTTGCCATTGATCGCGGGAGCAGATGGCATCCATCGAGTTCCAGAATTCGGTGGTGATGCCGGAATAGGAGGTGTTTTTAAGGACGCGTCCGAGCTTCCCTTTTTTGATCTCCCATCCAATCTCGCAGCCGAACTGGAAGTTGTAGCGCTTGTCGTCGATCGACCACGAGCGGTTGGTCTCCATGTAAATGCCGTGGTCGGTGTCGGAGATGAGTTGATCGAGCGTAAGCGGCGTGTTGCCCGGCAGGATGCTGACGTTGGTCATACGAATGAGAGGAATGCGATTCCAGCCTTCGGCGCGCATGGTGGCATTCGAGCGCTGCTCGCCAATGGCCTCCGCGGTTTCGCGCGAGGAGAGATATCCGGTGAACTGACCGTTAGTGATAATCGGCGTACATTGTGCGGGAACGCCTTCGTCGTCATAGGCGAATGTTCCCAATCCGGGACCGTGCTGCTCGGTGGCATCGGCTACGACGTTGACGAGATCGCTTCCGTAGCGCAGGTTGCGCAGCTTATCGATTGTGAGAAATGACGTTCCAGCGAAGTTGGCTTCCATACCCAGAACCCGGTCGAGTTCGATGGGATGTCCGACGGACTCGTGAATCTGCAGCCCAAGTTGGGAAGAGCCGAGAATGATGTTGAACTTGCCTTCCGGACACTGATCGGCCTTGTGCAGTGCCACAGCCTCTTCGCCGATGCGGCGTGCGTTCTCGACGAGATGAAGCTCGTCTATCAGCTCGTAGCCTTTGTTCTGATATTGGCCGCCGAACGAGTTCGGATACGAGCGTTTTTGAATTTCAGTTCCGGCGAACGCGTAAGCATCGTAGCCCACGCCGGTGACGAAGCGAGTCTGATGAATGTCGGAGCCTTCGCTCGAATGGAACCATTGCTCGTACCGGCGGAGCGTCATCTGCGCTTCCGCCAGAGTGACTCCCGAAACGGAACGGAGCTCCTTGTCGCACGCCATGAGCAGCGCGAGATTCTGCTCGATCGAGGTGCTGAACGGGTCGATCTTGCAGGGATTCGCCCAGTCGGCGGTCACCGCCTTCTCCGGTGCGAGATGAATCGGATGCTGCTGGACGCGCGACGATGCGCGCGCAATCTCTACAGCACGGGCTGCCGTTCGCTCTACGGATTCACGGGAGAGATCGTCCGTCGATGCGAATCCCCAAGCGTTGTTTACGATCACGCGAATGCCGATGCCCAGCGATTCCGAGTCGGCGGCGTGGCCGATCTTACCGTTCTTCGTAGCGAGCCCGCGCTGCCGGTCGTTGACGATGCGCGCGTCGCAATATGTAGCGCCGCGTTTCGTGGCTGTATCGATTGCCCACTGCGCAATCTGCTTCATCATTTAACGAGTATATAAAGAGGAGCGGCATCACTGCTTCGCCAATCCAGAGTCGCAGTCAGTAACCGAAGGCGTTGACGTTGGTGCGACTAATTGGCGGAAGCGTGTGCGAGTCGAACACACCCTCGGCACCGCGAAGGTGTCGAGCGCCGGTTTTGAAGACCGGGAGGATCACCGGATCCCATTCGCTTCCGCAAGTATGTTCAACATAACAGCTCGGCTAATTTCGCAGAAAGCTGAAACGATTTCTCGTCTCCAAATTCGTGCGCGATTGTCATGAGCACGGTACGTTGCCCGCTACGCCAAGAGACCTGCTGCCGGGCAATAAAATCTGCCCAGTCGTCCCAAGTGGCAGTAAAATAGCGGCTGCTCCCTCCCAAGCACCCGGACGCCGCAAAGCCATCCATGACAATCCGCCGTCGCCTGAATCTTTCGTTTGCCAGTCTCATCCTGCTTTTTGCGGCGACGATTCTCGTTTACTTGTGGAGCGCCCATCTGCGCACTTTAACCATGGAGCGTCTTGATCGCTCGTTGAATCGTCAGGTGACGCTCGGGCGCATTCAGCAGGACATTGATAACCTGCACAAAGAAGTCGCCCTATTGAACAATTTGGCGACGGAAAGTGATCAAAGTTCTCCGAATTCATCCGCACGTGACCTGTTCGATGCAAAGCTGAACGACGTTACCACGGAGATCGATCAGTTCAAGAAATTCAGGGTGGCAGGTGAGGGTCCCCTTCTGGGCCAACTTGACGCAACGTATGCACTTCTAGCTCAAAGCTGGCGCGCATTCTACGACCAATTGGGAGTGGAACAGAGTTGGGCCATCGCCAATGCGGCCAAAGCCGACGCACTCAGCTACAAGCTCCTCATCGACACACTTCCGGCAATGCAGAAAGCTGAACAACAGCGCGTACAAAACGATGAAGCAGAGTTCGCGCGCGTCGGTAAACTCACAACGCGCCTGAATGCGATCACGTTCAGCCTATTTGTTCTCGTGGCGCTGGTCGTGGCCATCGTGATCTCGCGATCCATCGTGCGGGGCTTTGCCGCTTTGCAACATGGCGCCGACCTCATCGGCAACATGAATCTCGAGCACCGGATTCATCTGCAGACGAAAGACGAGTTAGGCCGATTCGCGCAGACTTTTAACATCATGGCCGAGAGGCTCGATGTTTCGCGCAAGCAGTTGACCGAAGCTAATGCCGAACTCGAGCACCGCAACCAGGAAATTCGCGAGCGCCAGGCACGAGAGCTAGCTATGGCAGCAACCATCCAGCAAGGTCTGATGGCGGTGCGCATGCCGGAGCTGCCTTTTGCGACGATTCGCGCTAGGAACATCTCCTGCACGCAGATTGGCGGCGATTTCTACGACGTCGTGCCAATCGAGAATGGAGTCGCAGTCATCATTTGTGATGTCTCCGGAAAGGGAATGTCGGCAGCAATCATGGCATCGATGCTGCAAGGAATGATGAGAGCAGAACTCGCAGCCCAGGTTCCACTGGCAGAGATTGTTGCCGGCGCGAATCGTTTCTTTACTCAGCGAGATGTTGCGGGAAAGTACGCGACCATCTGCATCGTCGCTCTCGAAGACAGCGGACGAATCGAGTACGTGAATTGCGGGCACGTCTCACCGGTGATTATCCGAAAAGACCGCATCGAACGTCTTGAATCCAATAACGCTCCGGTGGGACTGCTCGAGTTCATGGAATACGAATCGCGAACGATCGGACTTGAGCCGGGCGAAAAGATCATTCTCGTGACTGATGGTGTAACCGAAGCCGCAAACGCTGAAGACGAGATGTTCGGGGACGAGAAGCTTGAGGCCGCAGTGATAAGCGAGGATGCGTTTGAAGCTGTTTTTGCCCAGGTCACTGCGTTCTGCGGCGAAACACCACTTAACGATGACTGTACGGTCGTGGAGATTGCCTTAGCCGGCCGTCCTGCAGAGGCAAGCTTTAGTGCTGTTGCCGCTGCTAGCTAACTGCCACCGTACTCAGCGCAATGGATACTGTGGATCCCCCGGCAGATGGCCATCGATCTTGACGACCTTTAGCCCCGGATCCACATCTCTCGCCGCCATGAACGCGATCGCTCCCGGAATCACCTTCACCAGGTCTGCGGCCATGCTGTTGGAATAGACAATCTTCGGACCAGATGTGGCTTCGGCGCGGAAGATCTTGGCGATCCAGTACTGCTTGAACTCTGCTTCCGTCATTGAATAGAGCTGCTTCAGGATAACGTCGCGCTCACGGCTGGGCGGATTTCGCACCAGAAGGACGATAGGCAGGTCTGCATTCCAATATTGCTGGTCGCCGCGGAAGATTCTACGCGCCTGGCTCAAGGTCAAATCACTCACAGGCGCAGCAGGATTTACGACAACGGCGACGTCATTTGATCTAGATTGCGCATTCCCGCTGAACATAAAGCCAAGGAGCACGATCGTCAGCAAGAGCAGTTGCAGTGTTCTTGTTCTCCGAATCATGGGGCTCCTTAGAAGGTAAATGCAGTCTGCAATGCGAAAGCGTTGGATCGCTGCGGCAACGGATTGCCTCTGCCATTGCGATATTCGGCTTTGAATGCTGCAAAGTCCGAAATGTCGTAACGCATTCCGAGCGTCGATTTTCGCACGTTTACAAAGTCAGGAAGCGTTGGTTCATTCGCCGGTACCTGCAGATAATCGTACCGGTAGTACGGTTTCCACTTCTTAGCGTCAAACGGCAGGCGATAAGCGATCTGGACGTATCCACCTTGACTGTCGAGGGTGCGTCCAGTGAGTTCGCTCCGGTGATGAACGTTGGCGAACTCAGCATAGAACTCCGGCGTTTCGCCATTCCAGATTAGATGTCCGGAGGCGATCCACTCGCGGAAGTTTTGACCGTCCGTGAGAAGAGTTGTGCTGGGAAACGTAATCTCGTCGCGGTAAACGGATCCGCCGATTTGGAAATGCCGCAGCGCCGGCGGACGAAGATAGAAATTTCCGAGCCAGGCACGATTGTTGTTGACGTCGCCACTATCGCCGGCACGAGCAATGTTTAAGGAGCGTCCATTTCCGATTCCCAAATTGTAACCAGCGCCAAGCGGACCCGATGGAATCGATCCTTCTGACTGCGCACCGATGAAATGTACGGGAATGAAGCGGCTGCCGACGACAATCATGTCGGGACGCGCGATGGTCGTTTGCAGCCACGCTCCATGGTGAAAGGCGGTGTTCCAATAGTTCACCGGAGTGTGATAGCGGCCAAATGAAATTTTTGCCAGATCGTTCCAGTCGTAGCGAATGATGGTTCGCTCCAGATCGACGTTGTACACGCCTGGTGTTGCCGTGAGGCTGACCTCAGCGAAGTAACTGACCTTGGGCGAGAGGGCAGAAGCGAAGTGCAGGACGAACTGTCCGAGTTGGAATCCGCTATTCACTCCGCGTGCGCTGTTTGCACCGAAGTCGATATCGCCAAATCCTCTGATCTTAAGATTCGGATATTCCTCGCCCGCACGCGCCAGCACGGTATGCATTCCTTGCATTTCTTCCGCCATGTTGGTCATTGGAGCGGGCTTCGGCTGCTGCGCTTGCGTGACTGGAGCACTTGGTGCCGACTCCGGATTTGACTGGGCTGTTGTGAAAGCCGCGCTAGTCCGAATCGTGGCCTGTTTGGCCTCCAGCTCGGTCACACGCTCTTCTAGCTTTTCAATGCGTGCGAGGAGTGCCTGCACATCGGCGCTTGAAACCTGTTGAGGAGCCTTTTCAGATTGGGCCCATGCTCCGGTTGTGAACAGCACAACACTAAATGCGAAGAGGAATGAACGCATAGCTACCTCGAAGGATTGCGATGGACAGCAGCGATGTCTGGGGAAAAGAAGCCTGATGATACCAGTGGGGAAGCGCTTTCGGTCAGTGTTTCTGTGCGGTAAAGGTGGAAGGACTACGCGCAGGTTGGGGCAAGGTGTAGATGACTTCTCCGGGCCGGGCTAAACGCAGTTGTTCTCGCGCTTCCTTTTCGATTGCCTGCGGATCGTTTTTCAGGGCGTCAACCGTTTGCGTGAGCTGTTGGTTGTCGTGCTTAAGTTCGTGTATCTCTTTATTGAGCGCGCGGTATTCGGTCCGTTTGTGCGAGTAAATCAGCATGCCGTTGGCTCCGAAAATCACGTGATACGCAACCCACACCGCGACGAGACATAACCCTAACGTCGCGCCTCTACGTCGCCAGTCATAGGCTTTTTGCCATGCTGCTTCGAGCATCGATTTAAGTTTTTCCATTCGCTATTGCAGAACCCATTGCTTGGCAGCGGCGCTCAGCTTTGCCGAATCGCTTTCGGACCGAGCTTCCGTATAAACGCGAACCACCGGCTCGGTTCCCGAAATGCGATAGGCCACCCATGAGCCGTCGCCAAAAATCAATTTCAGTCCATCGGTACGCACGACCTGCGACACTTTACGTCCTGAAAATTCAGCAGGATCGGCAGCAACCTTCTTAGTGAACTTCTCCTTCACTTCGGGCGTCAAGCGAAAGTTCTCGCGTACAGGGTAGAAGGAACCAACTTTGTTAAATAGCTCCTCAAGAAGTCCTCGGATCGACTTCTTGCGCGTTGCAACCATTTCGCAGCAGAGGAGTCCGGCGATGACCCCGTCTTTTTCGGGAACGTGTCCACGGATGGTGAGTCCGGCGCTCTCTTCACCGCCGATCGTAATCTTGTCTTCCTTGATCAGCTCGCCAATGTACTTGAATCCGACCGGCGTCTCGTAAAGCTCTAGTTGGTTCTTGCCCGCAATCGCGTTTAGTAAATTGGTAGTGGCAACGGACTTTCCCACACCCGTTCTCCAGCCGCGTGTTGCGAGAAGGTAATCGAACAGCAGAGCGATTACGTAGTTCGGCTGCACGAATGTCCCGTCTTGATCGACAATGCCGAAGCGGTCTGCGTCGCCATCGGTGCAGATGCCGATCGCTGCGCCAGTCTGTTTCATTTTGGCACGGCACTCGTCCAGGAGCTTTCCTTCGGGTTCAGGCGCGTGTCCTCCGAAAAGTACGTCGCGGTAATCGTGTACGCAGGAGACTGAAATTCCGTTTTCTCGTAGCAGAACGTCGGAATATCCGCGAGCTGCGCCCCAGAATGGATCGAAGACAACTTTTATTCCGGACTTTTTAACCGCGGGCAGATCCACCAAGTCGCTAAGACGCTTCAAGTACGCCGGGCGAACATCTATCTCCTCGTTCGCGACCTTTTGCTGGCCCGCGCCGTTGGTAAGCCCCGGGTTCACCGCTGAAATTTCCTGCTCGATGGCCTTTGTGACTTCCGGCAGCGCAGGTGCGCCGTCTGGAGTGGAGTATTTGATTCCGTTGTACTCGGGTGGATTATGGGATGCCGTGAAGTTGATGCTGCCGTCGGTTTTGTGCGTGATAACCGAGTAAGCGATCGCGGGAGTCGGCGCAGCTTCGGGAATGACGAGAGGTTTCACTCCATTTCGCGAGAGAACCGCGGCGGCCTCGGCAACGAAAGCTTCGCCCATAAAGCGCGGATCGCGGCCCACCAAAAGTCTTGCGCCATTCTTGTTTTTTGACGCTACATAGCGCGCGATGCCTGTGACTGCGCGGCGAACATTTTCCATCGTAAACTCGTCGGCAACTATCGCTCGCCATCCCGAAGTTCCAAACTTGATCTGCGTTGCCACTGTGACCTCCACGCTCGAAACAACTATCGCTCTACGAAGGTGATGGATTGAAACGATCTAGCATAAGTTGTACTGCGATGCGCAAGCTATACCGCAAGAGCCTGCGCGGGAGCGAAACGCGATGGAGAGAACGCGCTTAAGTCCAGGCGCGGATTCTTTCCCTGTATCAACTCCGCCATCACCACTCCGGTAATTGGCGCAAGCAGGATGCCGTTGCGAAAATGCCCCGTTGACACGTAGCTTCCCGGCAGACGCCCAGCTCCCATAATCGGAAGGTCGTCTGGCGAACCCGGTCGTAAGCCAGCCCAGGCATCCAGAATCTTTGCCTCACCAATCGATGGAACAAGATTGGCTGCTTTCTGGTGCAGTTGTTCAATTTTCTCTGAATCGACCGTCTTGTCGAATCCGCAATCCTCGACGGTCGCTCCGATGATCACGCGGCCATCTTTCCGCGGAACGAGATACACCTCTCGCGAGCGAATCACGTGGCGAAGTTTGCAATCGCGCGGAAGCACGCTGAGCATCTGGCCCTTGCGCGGACGTGCCGGCGCTGGCGCTCCTGCAATCTGACTGGCCCACGCGCCGGCGCAGTTCACAAACGTTGCGGTTTGATAGGCAATTCGCGAAGTACGCACTTCCATCAGATGCTCGCGCGTTAGTGTCGCAGCCTCGACGGAGGCTTCATGATGAACTGTTACTCCCAATCGTTTCGCAGCTTCAATTGCAGCCCGCGTCAGCAGCGCCGGATCGATACTTTGCTCTGAAAGGAAGTGAACGCATGGATGCTGTGCGAGGCCCGGTTCGTGCTTCGCAAGCTCAGAGGCACACAGTGTTGGACTATCAAGGCGCTCGGATTCGGCCGCCACATACAGCGTGCCGTGCGCCTCAAGATCACTGTGCATCCCCGAACGAAGTTCCAGCTCTCCTGCGAACGATGGATAGAGCGCCGCACTCGCCTCGGCCAGTTCGCGGATTGGAGCTCCCAAATCGGGATCATTGGTCACGAGCATTCCAGCAGCAGCGCCCGACGCTTCGCAGCCTGGCTCACCGCGGTCGAGAACGGTCACCGTTGCGCCGGCCTTTCGTAGCTCGATCGCAATGGACAAACCGATGATGCCTGCGCCGGCGATGACTACATCGGAAGTGTGCACTCTAGGATTGTAAATAGAAAGCGAGTCTCAGGAACCTTGGCGCCCTGCCGTAGCCGACGCTGTCTGCGCCTGCTGCGCTCCCGTTCCGGAGTCGCTTACGAGTTTGGAAAAGACGATCAATCGCTGGGGCGCCGGACCGATGTAATAGGTCGGGTAGCAAGTAATCAACGTGAGGCGCGCATCCGGCGAGCTTCTCAACACCGAAATGTCACTCGGCTCGACAATTTTCTTTCCAGTTACCTGAAACGTATATGTACGGCCACCGCGGCGAACCTGAATCTCGTCACCCTTAGCTAACTCGTAAATATGCCTGAAGAACGTGTCGCGATGAGCTGAGATCACCGAGTTGCCAAGCTCACCGGGAGCCGGGGTGCTTTTCAAGTGGCCAGGACCAACGCGCAACGCGCGATGATTCGTGCCTTCGACTACTATCACGTCTAAATTGATTTTCGGAATCGAAACGCGGGTAAGACCGTCGTCTTGAATAGCTTTTACGTTCGTCTTTGTTGACGCGGTGTTCTTTTGCTGCTCCTGCCACTCGCGCTGGAGCACCTTCTGCTCGTGGTACATCGCCCAGTATTCAGAACCGACATATCCCAAAATGCCAGTGCCAATTAACAGG
The DNA here is from genome assembly GCA_035277605.1 of Terriglobales bacterium. GTDB lineage: Bacteria > Acidobacteriota > Terriglobia > Terriglobales > Acidobacteriaceae > Gp1-AA112. The sequence goes on from DATEKE010000054.1 coordinate 12,726, forward strand.
AGAAATGCCGAGAGTCGCTGGTGGAGAAAGAAGGCTTGGAATTTGCGCCACTCGAGGCGCTCCGTCAGCCGATGTCGCCGAGCCCATACCGAGTGACCCATATTCCCGATCTTTGTTGCATCGAATCTCTGCATAGCAGACACGAGAACGTCGCAGAGATTTAGATGCAGAAATCCAGAGCAGCGCGATTTACTTGTGAGCTGGGCGGGTGCGCAGGGCAGAGATCACTCCACCCACAAGAATCCCGAAACCGATAATCGAGAGCAGCGGAAGCGAGCCGTTGCCGTTCGGCAGGTCGTTCGCGAGAGGCTGCGGCAACGGTGGAAGACTTGAGCTTGGTGCTCCGGTTGCATTTGTGGTTGCAGCGCTTGCGATTACCGTAAAGTGCACCTCAGATCGAGTTCCCGAAATGGGAGCACCATTTGCATCTACAACCTGAACTGCGAGGTCGTGACTGCCAGGCATCAGTCCATTGAAGGTGTAATTCGTATCCGTGGTCCGAACAGGATCGCGCCCGTCGATCCGGACTTCGTAGATAGGACGGCCTGAAGCTTTCGAGGACAGCTGATACTGCACGACAGCGTACGCGTTGCCGACTTCCTGGCCAGCTTCCGGCGAAATGATGTGCACCGGGAGGGTAGCGGAGGCGGCTGTCTCAGTGTCAACAGAGTGGTGCAGTGCCCATGCCCGCCGATGCAGGGCGAATGGTGCCGCGATCGCGATCAGCAATATGAGGACGGCGATACGAAAGTTTTTCATGCGCTTCGTACGTTATTACCTGGTTACTATTTATGAGAACGTAAATACCACCTTTGTCCCTGGCAATTCCACAGCATCCATGGCTCCGGAATCGCTGACCTGAGTGGGACAAAAGGAGCAGAATCAAATATTTAGTTTTCTTAATACTGCTGGTACCGAGCCGGTTCTCACACCGGCACCTGCGTATACCTCTGCAATTCCGTAGCCTAAGCTCCTGCCCAGAGTAGAAGAATCAACAGATTTTTCGTGGCCGGGCCTCAGGTACCAAGGTTACTTGTTCCGATAGACAGAGGGGTTCATAAAGTGCCATAAACCGTACTCCAGGCCGCGAGGGAAACAAGCATGAGTTTGGCGCGCTGCAGGTCAATTTTCTTCTTTGCGGCCCCAGTGCGGAGGCCTAGATCTTCACCTCTACTTCTAACTTCTCCATCATGTCGTTCAGCTTCTGATTGGCCCCATCGCGCTGGGTCTGTAATTGCGCGAGGTCTTTCCGCAGCGTAGCCAATTCGTCTTCTTCGCGATTCAACTCACCCGTGTAGCGCTCGGCGAGGGAACGCGTTTCGGCTCCCTTTAGCGCGGTCAGGTTTTCGCGCAGGCGTTTCTGGTCGTCGAAGATTGAACTGATTTTGGTCTTCGTGCCGGCGATCTGCTGCTCGTAGTGTGCGATCTCGTTCTTCTGCTGGATGACCGGTCGCAGGGCGTCTTGAATCTTGTCGTTTGCCCAGCCCTGGTGGACGAAGATCGCAATCTGATCGGGTGTGATGTTGGTCAGAGCGAAGCTGGTGCCGAATGAATGGACTTCATCAAACTCCAGAGAAGAAGATTGTGAGGGGTCGACTTTTACCCGGAAGCGATATGCCGAGGCAGAGGTCTCTACCGGCTTGGCGCCGCCGGCGAGCTCCCATCCGCCACGCTGCGGATGTTCGATGACTACTTCGCGGGGACGCGCGTCTTCGTTGCGGACGATGTAGGTGTGATGCTCTCGTTCCTGCGACTCATGGAAGAGGACGCCGCGATGGATGCGAACCAGCGTCACGCGTTGTCCCTCGCCTTTGACTTCTGACTTGATCTGCACCGCCGGATCCGCTGCATAGGAGATCAATCTCTTTTCGCCAGGACGGATCGCGTCCATCAAGCCTTCGCCGCCAAATGTCTGTGACTCTTGAATGCTGAAGCTGCCGCCGTCGAGCGTGAGGCCGCTGGTGTTGTTGAGCCAGAGTGCACGCAGAGCGCGCGGCTCGCGCGGGTTCCAGAGCGTGACCTTTTCGGCATCGATGCGGGCCTGAAGAATAGGCACCAGTGCTGATTGGTTTTTGTGAATCGTAATTGGCTGTTTGATTTTGTACTCAAAAACATCGCCGAGGTCATGCGTGTCCGCAGTCGTTTGCTGCGACTCCAGCATCTGGGCGACGCTTCTGGTTTCGACTGGAGCCGCGGCATCGTTCCTCACCACAATTCCGCCATATATTCCTCCCCCGTAGCCACCACCGACGCCCGCTCCAATGCCATTACCGGTGAAGCTCCGTGTCTTTTTGTCTGCTGAACCAAACGCATCAGATATCGGCCCTCCCACCGGACCGGCTATTGGCGGCGAAGGCGGGGTTTGCGCCATCTCTTGCAATGTTTGCTCGTGGGTCTGCGGCGTCAACATTGCCAAATTAGGAAGACCAACCACCGGCCGGCGCGCGTAGTAGGGCTGCGAAATCTCCTGCACGAAGCTCTGCGGTGCGCCGGCGATGAGGGAGAGTTCAACGTTGTCCCAATCCTCACCGACGGTGTTGTCCACTACCGCCCAGCCTTGAAGGAGCGGCTTTTCTTTTGCGTCAGAGGGAAGAACGATGCGGTATGTACTTTTCCAAACTGGAACTTCGCTAATGTAACTGACGGAAAGCTCGCGGTCGCCGCTGCCTTCCGTGGAGATGGTCATTTTGCGAACGTCCGCCGCGCGGCTGGACGCGATGAGCGAGAGATAACGGCTGACCTCTTCGTTAAGATCGTGCTCGAGGAGATGAACGCTGGTTGCCGGCGTAAGCCGAAATGTACGCAGATCGCCGGAGTCGGTAATCACCGAGAGCTCGGTATGAGCCCTGGCTTGCGAAGTCTTTTCGTCATCATCTTTTTCCGGAGAGGTGACGGTTTCAACGCTCAACAAACGGCCGACGGCGCTCTCTGAGCCGCTGTGAACCTCGACTCGTGCGCCGCGAAGCGCATCGAGGAACTGGGCTGTCGTGGTTTTCTCGCCGATGGGGAGTTGCAGAGTGCTAAGGCGCTGATCAAGTGGCGCAGTCGAGTTGTAGCTCACGTCGGCTATGCGCCCACCGTTAAGATCGATGGCGGTGAGCGACTTCAGAACATCGTTCAACTGCGAAGTGGTGAAGGCAATCGTGACGCTTTGATTGCCGTGCACCCGCCCGTCGTGCTCGAAATATCCGACGCCGTTTTTGTAGAGCGCCACATGGCGCACCGGAAGGCGATCACTCACGCTGGGAGTTGCCGTTGCAATCACTCGCTGTGCAAAGGCACTCCCGCCCAGAATTCCCAGAACCAAAATGAAACGGATTCGACCACGCATATACGCACGTCCTCCAATAGAGCTAATCCAGCCAATTGCGTGAAAAGTTACGAAGCTCTACGGGATAGACACCAGAGTTGCTGGTTCTTGCGGGAAATCTTTCGAGTCATAGATCAGGGATCCGCTTTTTAGGTGGGGTTTGGCGTTCTCGCGTCCACCTCGCGCAGTTCTATTGTGCCGCCATGCAACAGCGTAGGACAGTCGCGGGCGAGTTCGACGGCGGCCTTGTAGGTCGGAGCTTCGACAAGGAAGTAACCCCCAAGCCACTCTTTGGTTTCACTGTAGGGACCATCGGTGACCCGTACATCATCGCCGGCACCGCGAAGGATGAGTCCGGGTTCATCGGCCAGCTTCTGCCCGCCAATCCAGGCTTTCTTTGCTTTCAGACCCTCCCGGTAAGCGCCATATTTTTCCATCCACCACTTGCGTTCGTCGGCGCTGAGTTTCGCCCAGCCGGTGGCATCGTCGTGAAGAGGAGCAAGTATTGCGGCATGTGTTGATCACCTCTCGATTCGGACAGTCGTTGATTTCACTTTACGCGCGTGAACTGTGAGAGTTCCGTGAACTTTGAGGAGCGTGCCTGCATAAATTGCCATTCGCTGCCGATGTGATCTTCATCGACGAAGCGGATGCGAGCGCTGTGCATGTGTCCTTCTTCGCCGCTCACGATGTTGCCTCCATTCACGAAATCAAAATCCAGCTCACCAGTTTGTGAGTCATAACGGGTTGCGCGGAGATGGGGCTGGTTCCCGGCGATGCAGTAATGCGTCAGGACCAGCTGGCCCTTATCGATGTAATAAACGGTGATCATCGATCCGCTGTTGTGCGGAAGGGCGTCACTGGTGAAGCTCTCCATCACGGCCGTTCCGGCGGAGATCACCTGATAATTGAGCCGGGAATGTTCCCCATTTGGTCCCACCGACTGCCAGTCTCCGGCCAGGCTCTTGAGGCGCGCAAAGGCGGCGGTAGATTGCAATTCTTCAGCACTGGCAGGCGGTTTGGCATGGAAGGCCGCCGAAACCAATAGCAGAAGATGAAACAGTGTGAGGATGCCCTTGATCGTCATGGGAGCTTCTCCACGCGGGCTGTTTCCGCATCGCTCTCTCGCCCGCTCACTGTATCAACGAATAAGTCCGCAGAAAATCGACAGTCCCGAAAAGAAAATTGTGGAAAATGCATACTCGTTAACGTATGGACGACTCGACAGTGCCCGATTCTCGCAGGTAGCATTAGAAGTTCCCATTTAGAGCCGATCTCGTGCTGTTCCCCCATTGAGCCGCAGGCTCCCAGACGCTCGTTGGGAAGAAAAACATGCTGAACCGATGACACCGCCCAGGGTGATGCGTCTGTTCAAAAGGCTTGGTTGAATCGGGTTATGAATTCAGTTATCTCCATGAGAAGTTCCAATTTGGGCAAGTCCGGAGCCCTTCTCTGGCTGGCTGTCATCCTTGGTATAGCGGCTGCACTGTCTGGTTGCAGTTCAAAGACAAAAGGACCGCAGGGGCCGCCGCCGGCGATGCGCGTGAAGGTAGACCTCATCAATCCGCAGCCGGTTACGGATTCCTCGGAGTACGTGGCGACACTCAAGTCGCGGCAGTCGGCGACGATCAGTCCTCAGGTTGAGGGCTCGATCACGAACATCTTTGTCCACTCCGGCGAGCGCGTGAATGCCGGCGAGCCGCTGATGCAGATCGATCCATTGAAGCAGGAGGCGACGGTTCGCAACCAGCAGGCGAGCACGGCGGCGCAGGAGGCAAACCTGAAGTGGGCGCAGCAGCAATACGATCGCTCGACGCAACTCGCTGCGGCTGGAGTCATTAGTAAGGCGGAACTCGATCAGTCTCGCGCGAATCTCGATGCCGACAAAGACCAGCTCTCGGCATTGAAGGCCTCCGTTAACGAGCAGGAAACGCAGCTTCACTACTACAAGGTCGTAGCCCCAATGGCGGGAATTGTTGGAGACATTCCCGTTCACGTCGGTGACCGAGTTACAACAAGCACTCTACTCACGACCGTGGACAAGCCGGGAAGCCTGGAGGCTTACGTTCAGGTGCCGGTTGAACGCGCACCCGATCTCAAAACGGGAAAAGAGGTTGAGATCCTTGGCGACCGGGGCA
>DATEKE010000055.1:0-6199 GCA_035277605.1 Terriglobales bacterium
CGAGGCGTGCGATTCTGCGCTGCCGCAATATCTTTCCGCGCAAGCTCGGAACGAATTGAAGTCTGTCGAGACCGAGATCAAGTACGCCGGCTATCTCCAGCAGCAGCAGCGATCCATCGAGCGCCTGAAGAAAGCCGAAGAGCGCGCAATCCCGGAATGGTTCGACTATTCGCAGGTGAGCGGCCTCTCGCGCGAGATGAACGAAAAGCTAACACGTGTGCGTCCACGCACGCTCGGCCACGCGATTCGCATTCCCGGTGTGACCCCGGCGGCGGTATCGCTGATCAATGTCTATATCGAGATTCAGGGAAAGAGGCAGTCGTCGGCAGTCGAAAATCAGCAATCGGCTTAAGCGGCCGGCAATCGCTGTGCATCATTGTTTTTGCTGTCCGTGTGATCCGTTGAATCCGTGCCATCCGTGTCGCGTTTTGCCTTTGTTTAGCTGGCCGAATGCCGACTGCTAAGATTTATCCATGACCTCTAGCTCGCCGCTGGTCGGCGTGATCATGGGCAGTCGCAGCGATTACCAGGTTCTTGAGCCCGCAGTTGAGATTCTTCGCGACCTGCAGGTTCCCTTCGAGAAGCGCATCGTTTCCGCGCATCGAACTCCGGACTGGATGTTCGAATACGCATCAAGCGCCGAAAAACGCGGACTGCAGGTGATTATCGCGGCCGCGGGAGGCGCTGCTCATCTTCCCGGGATGGTTGCATCCAAAACCATTCTTCCCGTTTTGGGAGTACCGATTCCGGCCACGATGCTCAATGGCGTGGATTCCCTCCTCTCGATCGTGCAGATGCCCAAAGGAGTTCCAGTCGGCACACTTGCCATCGGACCGCCGGGAGCAGCAAATGCCGGACTTCTTGCAGCATCGATTTGTGCGCTCAAAGATGCTGATTTACGAGAGCGTATTCGCGCCTGGCGCGCGGCGCGACAGGCGGAAGTGCTCAAAATGGAGCTGCCTTCGTGAGCGCCATCCTTCCCGGCGCAACCATCGGCATTCTCGGAGGCGGTCAGCTTGGCCGCATGACCGCCATGGCAGCGCGCTCACTCGGCTATCGCGTGCAGGTCCTCGATCCCGATCGTTCCTGTCCAGCAAGCTTCGTTGTTGATAGCTGCTTCACCGCAGCCTACAACGATGTGAATGCGGCTGCGCATCTCGCGCGCGGATCAGATGTGGTGACGCTCGAAATCGAGCAGATAGCGATCGCCAGTCTCGAGGAAGCGGCGCGCTACGCTCCGGTGCGTCCGGATGCGGCCGTGCTGAACATTGTGCAAGACCGTATTCGTCAGAAGACTTGGCTGCAGACTGGAGGATTCCCGATTGGAGAATGGCGCGCGGCAACAACAGCCGCAGAACTCTCGGCTGCCGTTGGGAAATTTCAGCGCGACTGCTTCATCAAATCGGCTTCCGGAGGATACGACGGCCGCAGCCAGATCCGGGTGCAACCGACAAACACGAATTCAGCCGAAGAGATGTGGAAACTGCTCGGTTCACGTCCGTGCGTAGTCGAGCGCGCACTGCCGCTGGATTGTGAAATCTCTGTCCTCGTCGCGCGACGACCTGGCGGAGAAGCCGCGGTCTATCCCCCGGCTCTAAATCATCACGAGAACCAGATTCTCGACTGGTCAGCCATTCCCGCCTCGGTTTCGAGCGAGTTGCACAAAGCCGCAAGCGATGTCGCGCTGCAAATCGCGCAGCAGCTTCAGGTCGTCGGATTGCTTGTCATCGAGATGTTCGTCCTCAATGGCGGCAAGCTGCTGGTGAACGAGCTAGCTCCGCGTCCGCATAATAGCTACCACGCCAGCGAGCGTGCTTGCGTAACCAGCCAGTTCGAGCAGGCGGTGCGCTCGATTTGCGATCTGCCGCTGGGCGATCCTTCCGTAATCAAACCGGCGGCCATTTCCAATTTACTAGGGGATGTTTGGCTTGGACCGAAGCCGCCGGCCTTCGATCGCGCACTCGCGATTCCCGGCGTCCGGCTGCATCTCTATGAAAAGAGTGTTCCGAGGCCGGGGCGCAAGATGGGTCACCTCTCCGCTATCGGCGATAGCGTTCAGCAGGCGGTAGATCGCGTGCTGCAAGCCCGAAACGCGCTGGCCAGGTAACCTCCGGACACTCCTCGCGGTAACCTGCTTCCCTCGTAAACCTTATTGCCTGACCGCGAATTTTCAGCCAACAATGGGTTATTCCGGTAAGAGGTCGAAATGAATACTCCCACTCTGATTGTCTCCATTCCCGATGGAAGCTCCATAATCGTCGCGCGCTGCTCAGCATGCCAGCAGACGTTTTCGTTAACTCCCGCAGGAAGGATCGATCCGCTGGTTGGTCAACGTGAAGCGAAGCCGGCGTTCGAAGCGCATCTAAAAGAGAAGCACACCTGGCGCGCGGATTCGAATCAGACTGCCGCATTCCGGCTTCGGGAAATGTTAAAGGATGTCGATCCCGAGTAGCGACTCTTAACAAGACTGCGATGGGAGCATATCGCAGTGCGTGAACTCGACCGCGACCCCGGTTGCTGCGCCCCGCGGGAAACGATCCACGCGAACTACAGTGGCCTCGCAGACCAGGCGAATATCCTTCCCGAAAGCGGAAAGAACAAACTGCAGAGTGAGCGTAGATCCCTCGCGTGCGTCTAGCTCGGCATAGAAAAACGCGCCTGTAGTGCTCAGATCACGCAAGATCGCGAGGCGATCGCGACAATTCAGGCTGGGACAACTCACGGATGCGGGAACAGTTAGATGCACGCGTGAGACTTTTCGTGCTTCCGGCAGCACCGAGCGCATGATGTCGATGGCACGCTGACTTCGTTCGGGCACTGCGCCCTCCTGCTGCATGCCCGTGAGTTGTGCAGTTGCTGTGCCATCCCTAAGTAGTTGATTTATCGAGACAAGTACCTTTTTGACTATTACCTTTTCGGGAACTTTTTGCCCACCCTTAGTCCGAACTAGGTGAAAAATTCCATTTAGGGACTGGCAGGCACTTCGGCCTCGCGCGTCACTTTTTGTGGTGAGCCGTTCCACCAGCGCTGGAAAGCCTGCAGCGCCCGCTCACATTGAATGCGGTGCCGCTCGCGTTTGTCTCGGATGCGTTTGCGCGTTTCACCATCTAATGAGGGAAGAAGGTCGAAGGTGATATTTGCCGGCTGAAAGCTCTTCGCTTCCGCGTTGCAGATATAGTGCATCAGAGAGCCGAGCGCGCTTTCACGAGGCGGCGCAGTCGTAGCTTCATTGCGCGCGAACCTGGACGCGTGCATTCCTGCGAGCAATCCCGTGGCGATTGATTCTGTGTAACCCTCCACCCCGCAGATTTGGCCGGCGAAGAAGATGTTTGCGTGCCGCTTCATCTGCAAGGTTTCGCGGAGCAGCGTGGGGGCATTCAGATACGTATTGCGGTGAATCTGACCGTAACGAAGAAACCGCGCATTCTCAAGTCCCGGAATGAGACGCAGTACTCGCCCCTGCTCTCCGAATTTCAAATGGTTCTGGAAGCCGACCAGGTTGTAAGACTCGGCCCGCAGGTTCTCACTGCGTAGCTGTACGACGGCATATGGCATCTTTCCCGTTCTGGGATCTTTCAGTCCAACTGGCTTCATGGGTCCAAAGCGCAGAGTATCTCTTCCGCGCCGCGCGATCTCCTCGAGGGGGAGACATCCTTCAAAGTAATTGAGCTTCTCCCATTCGTGTCGCTCGACCGCCTGCGCCGCGATCAGCGCATCGTAAAATCGGTCGTATTCCTCCTTCGTGAACGGACAATTGATGTAATCCGCCGTCCCTTTGTCGTACCGTGCGGCAAGGTACACCTTGGACTGGTCGATGGAATCCGTCTCCACAACCGGGCTGATCGAATCGTAGAAGTAGAGATGTGTGCTTCCGGTGAGCCGAGCAATGTCCTGCGACAGCGCGTCTGAGGTAAGCGGACCGCTCGCGATGATCGTGATTCCGGAAATCTCATCGATCCGCCGTACCTCCTCGCGCCGCACCTCGATCAGCGGTTCGGTCGCGATTGCTTCCATCACTCGCGCAGAAAACTGTTCACGGTCGACGGCCAGAGCGTGCCCGGCAGGAACAGCGGTAGCGTGAGCGCATTCCAGCAGGAGAGACCCGGCGCTCCGCATTTCTTGCTTCAGCAGCCACGGCGCGGAATTTTCACTCTCGCTCTTGAGGGAATTGGAGCAGACGAGTTCGGCAAAGTCCCCGGTGCGATGCGCCGGGGTGGTTCGCAGCGGCCGCATTTCGTAAAGAACCACCTGCATCCCCCGCCGAGCGCACTGCCAGGCCGCCTCGCATCCCGCCAGTCCCGCGCCGATGATTTTGATGGAACGAGTCTCCATGTCTGCTTCGATTTTAGTGCCACGAGCCGGCTACTCCCTTTATCAAAGATCAAGCCGGAGACACGCCATTCACTTCGTTTTGACCTCGCGGTAGAGGGACGTTCACAATCCATCACTATCACTGAAAGCAATCAATGATTACTGAGTGGGTCCGCGTCACAAATTGACACGCACAATCTGTCTTTATTCAGCACACACTAATAACGGTCCATCGGGAGGAATGAAATGAAATTGTTGCTTCGCTGTGGCTTGGCATGTCTGCTTTCGGGCGGGATGCTGATGGCCCAGAACACCGCCACATCGCAGGGCGCGACGAGCGCGAAAACAAGGACAACCCGAACCACAGCGCGGCGTCGCACGACCGCAGCGGGTACCGGCCCTTCAATCGCATCGCAGCTGCAGGAGTTGCGCGATATGCTTGCGGCGCAGCAGCGGCAGATTCAGCAACTGCAAAATCAGCTCGCCGCTCGCGATCAGCAAATCCAGCAGGCGCAGCAAACCGCCGCCGACGCAAGCGCCAAAGCCACGGAAGCCGCTTCGAAAGCCAACGAAGCGCAGACTGCGAACAACGATGCGACTACTCAAGTGGCCAGCCTGAAAGAAACTGTCACCTCGCTGAAAGCTAATGATCAAAGCATCAGCGACTCGATTAAGACAGAGCAGAAGAAGGTGAGCGAAGCGTTCGAGAGCCCCACAACTCTTCGCTTCAAAGGGATCACGATCAGTCCCACCGGCAGCTTCATCGCCGCGGAAACGATCTGGCGGCAGCGTGGTCTGGCTGCGGACGAAAACACCCCGTTCAGCTCCATTCCCTTCAACGGCGCCCAAAATGGGAACCTGAGCGAATTCAACGCCAGCGGGCGCCAGTCGCGTATTGCCCTACTAGCCGAAGGCAAAGTCGGCAGCCTGACTCTACGCGGATATTACGAATCGGATTGGCTCTCGGCGGGCACAACGTCAAACAGCAACGAAAGCAACAGCTACACCAATCGTCAGCGACAGATATTCGCGCAAGTGCAATCCGAAAGCGGCTGGATCTTCACCGGTGGACAGATGTGGAGTCTTGCCACCGAAACGAAATCGCTGCTCGACAATCGCTCGGAAAATCTCCCGATGACCATCGATTCGCAATACAACGCAGGCTTCACCTGGGAACGGCAATACGGAGCACGCGTAGTGAAAGATTTCGGGAAAAAAGCCGCAATCGGATTCGCAGTCGAGGAACCGCAGACGCTCACGGTTGGCGGTGGCGGGCTCAGTACTACCACTGGGCCGGGCGTAGTCTTTCAGCTTCCCGGGAACCTCGGCGGTCTAATGAACAATCAAGCCAATTACAGCTTCAACATCTCGCCTGACTTCGTAGCAAAAGCGGCTTTTGAGCCCGGCTGGGGACATTACGAGATCTACGGCATCGCCCGCTTCTTGCGCGATCGCGTCTATCCCAATGCGGGAACCAAGAGCGCGGCCGGAGTCTTCAATTCAACGGCTACCGGCGGCGGAATCGGCGGCAACATTCGCGTGCCGACGCTGCATAAGAAGCTGGACGTTGGCCTGCACGTTCTCGCCGGGGCAGGGGTAGGCCGCTACGGCTCCAGCACGTTGGCTGATGTAACCTTCAAACCCGAGGGCAGCTTCGAGCCTTTGCGCGGTGGTTCCGCTTTGGGAAGTCTGGAATTCCATGCCACTCCCAAGCTCGACTTATTCACTTACTACGGCGGCGACTACACCGGACGCGCTCTTTACACTCTCGGTGCCACGCAGCTCGGATATGGACGGACAACGTTAGCCTCGACCGGGTGCTCCACCGAGGTTGCGCCCGCAGCAGGCGGCGCCTCCACTGCCATAGGCCCGGCAAACTGCAGTCCCG
>DATEKE010000056.1:0-5041 GCA_035277605.1 Terriglobales bacterium
AGCAACGGAATTAAGTGTGAAGATGGCCTCGGCTGCCTGCTTCCCAGATAGGAATCCATGCAAGGCAGGCCGATCAATGCTTTGCTCCGTGCCCACGATAAGTTCCATGCGGCCGCAGCCGGCACGATCTACGGCATCGCGATACCCGAGGAGCCGCCGCGAGATCGTATGGAGGTAAGCCTTGGCTCCAACAGCAAGAATCCTTTTGTATCCATGGCCGAGTAGATGCTCGACCGCTAGGCGCGCGCCTTCACGGTTAGTGACCGCGACCGCGGGTATTTCCTTATTGGAAATCGGCTGATCGAAGGCGACGATGGGCAGGTTATGTGTGTGCAGATCTGCCAGGTATGCGCTGCGCTGATCTGCCGGCATAACAATGAGACCCTCGATCTGACGGCGCAGCAGTGTTTCAATCTGGGCTTGTTCGGTCTGCGGCGAACCTTCCGAGCACGTGAGCACGACGGTGTAATTTTTCTCTCGCGCAACTTGCATGACGGAGTGAATGGCTGCGGCCGTGAACGGATCGGAAATATCAGGAACAATCATGCCGATAATCGACGAGGCGCGCGTCTTCAGGCCACGCGCCAATAAATTCGGGTGATAACCGAGCCGGTCCATCACCGCGCGCACGCGCTCGGCGGTGATGTCGCTTACATCAGGCTCATTGTTGAGGACGCGAGAAGCCGTCTTCAACGATACTCCGGCATATTTCGCCACATCGACGAGTGTCGCCTTTCCGTTCCTGCCATTCTGCAAATGCAATACGATCTCCGGGTTGCGAATGCCTCATCTTCCGACAACGTTGTCAAAGACACAAGTAAAAACCTTATTGCCTCATACCAGATTTGCCGTAGGTGTTGAATTTTCTTCAAAACGTGCTGAAAATCGGGTTGACTATCGCGGTTGGACCGTACTAACATCCGTCGCCTGTTGACCGACAACGTTGTCGGAGCAATTTGTGAAGGCGGCCCCAAAACTCAGGAGAAGGATTCCAAGGCTGCCTTGCCCAAGGAGTTCTTCGATGAAAGCCCTTCGCCGTGCCTCTCTCCGCTTTTGCCCTCATTCGCTTACCAGATTTCTCGTTCACCGTTGTGCCGAGCTTGCAAGCGCTCTAATCATGACGCTCATGTTCGGCGGTCTTCTGATCGCTCAGGTCGCGCCTACAACCAGGTTTTCCGGCGAGGTGATGGACAGCTCCGGCGCATACGTTCCCGGCGCTCAAGTCGATCTGATTATGTCGGGCACGCAAGCTGTGAGGCATGCCTCCACCAACGGTGAAGGTCGCTTCATCTTCGATCTCGTGCCTCCGGGCAGCTACGAGCTAAACGTTTCCGCGAACGGCTTTGCCGCATTTCATCAGAGCGGAATTCAGCTCGATGTAAACGTGCCCGCGGATGTAAAGGTCAAGCTGACAGTGCGCGGCGCGGTGCAGCAGGTAAACGTGATCGAGAACGCTCCGATGATCGATGCCGAATCGGGAACGCTGCGCCAGGTGGTGAACGAGCGATACATTCACGAGATGCCTCTGGAAGGCAGGAATGCTGCGGCACTTGTATTCATGGCGCCTGGAACGGTTACGGGCAAGGGCACCGACAAAGCGCCATATGCCAGCAACAGCGACACCATTGCGGTGTCGGTGAATGGGACTTACGGCAACCAAGTAGCTTATAAGCTCGACGGCGCAACTCACGAAGACAACATTTCGAACCTGAACGCGGCCTTTCCCAATCCCGATGCTCTTGCCGAGTTCAGCGTAGAGACGAACAACTTTGACGCGCGCTATGGCGGCTCGGGAGGGGCGGTCGTAAATATCGTTACCAAATCGGGAACCAACTCGCTGCACGGGTCCTTATTCGAGTACCTGAGGAACAATGCCCTGAACGCGAAGAACTACTTTGCCACGCAGGATTCTCTCAAGCGCAATCAGTTCGGCGGTTCGATCGGCGGCCCGATCCTCCACGACAAATTGTTCTATTTCGGTTCTTATCAGGGCACAACAATTGCCAGCAATTCCAATGCGAACCTGGCAGTAGTTCCCACCGCTGCAGAGCGGCAGGGCGATTTCTCAGCCATCAAGAAGCAGCTTGTGAATCCGTTTACCAAGGCTCCATTCGCAGGCAATCAGGTTCCGGTTTCGAGTTTCGCCAGCTCGTTATTCAGCAAGATTCCCACCTCCAGCGACCCGGCAGGACAATTACGATATGCCGTTCCAAGTGAGATCCGCGATCATCAGGGACTTGCGAAGCTGGACTACAACTTGGGCAAACACCAGCTCTCCGGAAGCTTCTTTTACGTGCATTACAGCGATCCCGGCTGGAATGGCAATAGCACTTTGCTGAACTACAAGATCGGCCAGGTGCAGACTACGAAAGAGTACAAGGTAAGCGATAACTGGACGATCAGCTCGACCTTGCTCAACTCAGTCACTTTCGACGGTCTGAATCTCGATTCCATTCAGACCCGCACGGCTCCGTTTTCTATCTTCGACTTTGCCACGATCAACGCCACCAAACCTGCTCCCCAATTCCAGGAGACTGGACTCAATGTGACCGGCTTTTCCGGTTGGGGTACGGGCGGCTCGCAGCCTCCGGGCGAGTGGATTCGAGGGAATTATGAGGTGTCGGACGTCGTGACCTGGATGCGCGGGAATCACATGCTGCACATGGGAGCCACTTACGATCCGTACCAGAAGTTCGATTCCAAAACGGGATTCCAGGAAGAGCCGGTGCTGAAGTTCGACGGCACTGGATCCGGCAACGCGCTGGCTGATCTCATGACCGGCTACGTGAGCTCGTTTACACAGACCGCAGGTAAGGCGAAGTTCACGCGCGGACCTCAGATCAGCACATTCGTGCAGGACACCTGGCGCGTACACCCGCGTCTCTCACTCGATCTCGGACTGCGTTGGGAACCGTTCCTTCCCTACACCGATCCGGTTCAGAATCAGGTGGGCGGATTCATTCCGGGATTCAAGTCGACCAGATTCCCGAATGCTCCCGTTGGTCTAGCGTTTGCCGGCGATCCCGAATTCCCCGATGGTGGCATATTCGCCGACACCAACAACTTTGCTCCGCGCCTCGGATTCTCTTACGCCTTGCGGCAGGGAGCACACCCCACGACGGTTCGCGGCGGATGGGGAATGTTCTACATCATGCCGTTCATGAAGCTGTACAACAACTTTGTGCAGAACGCGCCGTTCAGCCCGTCGGTAACGCTGTTTGGCACGAACCTGTTCGATCCGTATGCCAGCGCGGGAGTTACGAATCCGTTTCCGCCGTTTGCTCCTGTGAATGCTAATGCCAGCTCTCAGTTCGTCCTTCCGCAGCAGTACCAATACTTCAACACTCACTGGGGCCTGGGACACACAAACGCGTTTAACCTGACTATTGAACAGCAATTGGCCTCTGACCTCGTGTTCCGTGCAGCCTACGTCGGAACTCAAGGACGCGATCTGCAGTACTTTGACGAGCGCAATCCGGCGATCTTCAAGCCGGGAGCGACGGTCAGCAATACCAACGCGCGGCGTGCGCTCGCGCCAACCTACGCTTCTTTGCTTGAGATGACCAACGACGGCATCTCTAACTACAACTCTCTGCAATTGACGTTAGAGAAGCGCTTCAGTTCGCGATTCTCTATCGTGACTAACTACACGTACTCGAAATCCCTCGATAATCAGTCGGTGGACAATCAGTTCACGGTTTCCGATCCCAACCCATTCGATCCTCACTTCAATTACGGATTGTCGGATTTCGATACTCCGCGCAACCTCTCGATCTGGGGAATCTACGATCTGCCACAGTTGAACGCTGCGCCCTGGCTGCTGCGCGCTGTTGCCGGCGGTTGGGAGACAGCCGGAGCATTCGCATGGCGCAGCGGCACACCGTTTACCGTCGCCGCAGGCCAGGATCGCTCGCTGAGCGGAGTCGGCCAAGATCGCGCAGATCTGATTGGCGACCCAACGTTGTCCGGAGATCGCTCCAGGGCTCAACAGATCGCCGAGTACTTCAACACGGCCGCCTTCGCATTGAATGCTCCCGGAACCTTTGGCACGTCTCCACGCAACCTGTTGCGTGGGCCGGGCCTGTTCAACCTCGATTGGTCATTGCAGAAGTCGTTCGGAGAAAGACACAAGACCTCCATCCGTGCTGACTTCTTCAACGCCTTCAACAATGTGCATCTGAATGGGCCGGGCGCGAACGTAAGTAGCGCGTCCACCTTCGGCAAGATCACTTCTGCGGGCGATCCCCGCATTCTGCAGATAGCCGCGCGCTATCAATTCTGAGAGGATGAGACGATTTCTCGCTCTCACGGTGCTGCTGGCATGCGAACTCGCGCATGCCAGCGGCCCGCAATTCTTCGTGAACATGTCCGATCCGCAAATGGGAATGTTCGCGAAAAATCAGGACACGCTGCAGGAGCAAGCTAATCTCTCGTTTGTCGTTGCCAGTATCAATCGCTTAAAGCCTGCGTTTGTGGTGGTCTGCGGCGACTTGGTAAATCGGACTGCCGATGCCGGCCAAATCAGCGAGTACAAGCGCATCATCGGCGAGATCGATCCCAATATTCCCGTCTACAACGTGGCAGGCAACCACGATGTCGGAAATCAACCGACGTCGGAAGCTCTAGCGCAATATCGAAAGAGTTTTGGACGCGATTACTACACCTTCGATTCAGGCGACATTCGCGGGATCGTGCTCGATTCAAACTTAATCGCCAACCCGAAGAATGTGCCGCAGGAGTCGCAGCAACAAGAGCAATGGTTGGTTACCGAACTGCAGCGGGCGCGCCGCGAAGGGGTCAAGCACATCTTCATCTTCCAGCACATTCCATATTTTCTGGAGCGAGCCGACGAACCTGATCAGTACTTCAACATCCCACTCACGATCCGGGGCCACTATCTCGAACTGCTTCACCAGTACGGCGTTGATTATGTCTTCGCCGGTCACTATCACCGCAACGCGTCGGGACGTGACGGGAATCTCGAGATGATCACGACAGGAGCGGTGGGCGTGCCCATGGGTGGAAGCCAATCTGGATTTCG
>DATEKE010000057.1:0-5767 GCA_035277605.1 Terriglobales bacterium
GGCGCACGAGCCACGTCTTTGTCCGGCGTGTAACCAAACGCGCCGTAGATCGCATCCTTATTGTTGGGATCGATTTTCGTCGCCGCTCCATAGCTGGATACGATGAACGTCCACTCCGTCGGCTGCTTCAAATCGATAAACAAGCTGTACTCTCCTGCCGGAATCGTCGCACCACCGATCACCAGCGGAACCTCGGTCTTGAGGCGCGTTGAGAGGTTCGCCCCGGCGCGCCATACCGGCGCATTTGGCCCGCCCGGGATTTGCGCGATGGTTGACTTCCCGTAGTCGCTGCCGGTTCCGGTAAACGCCTCTCGGCCGCGCATCAGCGGTCGCCCGTACGTAATGTCAATCCACTTGCCGCCTTGATAGGTCTCGCCGCCCATCGTGTACGTCTGGCGGTTTGGCTTCACCCATTGGCCGAGGACTTGCGCCGAAGCGATTCCCGACGGACTAAGTGGCCGTCGAGCCGGTTGAGTAGTAGCCGGCGTTTGAGCGGCAGGAGCTGTCTGCGCGGGAGGCGTCTGGGCAGGCGACTCCGTCTGGGCCACCAGCGATATGGCAGCCGCAGTCATCACGAGCAAAGCTAGAAGTCGCATTTTCATCGAGTCCTCCCGATTTCGAAGTTGAAGCCCAACCACAGCACCCGCCGGGCGTGTGCGGCGTCATGTAGTGACGCCTTGTAGTGGCGCCTTGTAGTGGCGCAATGTTACACGAATTTAGTATCGCATGTGCGATAAGGGACGATGCTGCTTCCGCACTCTGCCTCGCGTTCGGCAAGACGCAACCGGTGCCAGATTTTATTTTGTTACGAACGGATAGATTTCGTCGGCAATCCAGTAATTCTCGAGCAGGAAAGCGAACAATATCCCTATAAGCAGCAAGGCCCAGCGATACCTGCGCCATGTAGCGAATGTGAGTTGGAGGGGGATATCTACAAGGTACGCTGCGCAGTAGCAGACATTAGCCAGAAAACCGAGAACGACAAGAATTAAGAATACGGGATGAGTCTCGCCGGAAGGGATGCCGAATAGCTGCACAGAACGAAAGTGCGGCCATGTGAACACCACCCAAGATATCGCTACGGCAGTTAGCAGCGCGTTGTACAGAATGCGCCGCGTTTCCCAGTATCGTAGGGAATCCGCAACAGAACGCTTGAACTCGTCCATTCTCAAAGAATACGAGTTTCTCCAAATGTGTGTCAAGTACTTTGTAGTACAAAGAAGGAAAGGCGATATCGTCCTCAGTCGCTCTGAAGTTGTAGACGCGACCCCGGCGGATCGGCGGGTGGGCCGACTGCCCGCAAGCTGCCATCCCTGCACAGTAGCGGGATACTTGTCCGGCTAGCGCGCTGTAGGTTACTTCAAGTCCAGTTTTGGGATCTCTTGGTCGCGCTGGTCTTCCGCTCGCCAGACTAGTCGGCGAACGAAGATGAACAGGCCGAACACTTCGCATAGTAAGCCAACAAGAAAAAGAAATTCCGAAAACGATAGCGGCGCGCCGCTGTAATGGCGCTCCATAACATAGCCGACCCACGAAAAGTATTTCAGGAATATCGCGGATGCGCTTTTGAAAGATGCGGGCGATATCCGCGGCCAGAAGTAATCACCCGCTAGCGGCAACGCGCCCGCAAGAAGAAGACGAAAGCCGAGACGCAGTCTGTCCGGCAAGAGGTCGTCAAGTTTCTCGATCGGATTTTCATCGTCAACACCTTCACCTTGACAACGATCGTCCGTTTCGTTCCATGAGGACATTCGGGCACCCGTCTTCCAAGTGGCGGAACTTTAAAGCAATTGGGAGCGCGGCGCAAGGCGGGCTCGGAGGGCGCGTGCAATGCTAAAAGCGCCACGCCGTCGCAGCGTTCAATCTATGCGCTCGTTGAATCCTTGGCCGCTCAAGATCATTGGCACACACCTCTCCGCCCGCGCTGCCCGCGTTGTCGCCTGCTTCGCACCCGAGACATGAAAGATGTACGACTTCCGCCGTCCCGGTGTGAGCGCTTCGAACGCCGCGCGCAGCTCAGGAAGCGCATCCAGCCTGGCCTGCAACTCCTCAGGAACCGGATACTCTGAAATCTTCTTCAGGATAACTTTCTTCCCCGACTCCTCGACTTCAACGGCTTCGTAAATGTACTTCCTCAGAACCGGCTGCATAGCCGCAATTTCTTTGAGAGAGGTGAATTTAATCCAGCGGCCTGCCTGCATCTGACCGATCTTTTGCAGGATGTGTTTCGGGTCTTTGAGCAGTGCGCCTTTGAAGAACGAGAGCGCGCACGCTTCCTTCAGCGGAATGATGATTGCCACGTTCTTTCCGAGGTACGTGAAGCACGGTTTGCCCCACTTGATCTCCTCGACGAGGTCACAGTCGAGCACGATCTTCCTCAGCTTGTCCGCTTCCTTCTGCCACTTCTTCGCGTAAGGTACTCTCATCGCCCCACCCATCGCGCGACTTACTTTTCCCAGTCTTCCGGTCGTGCTGGCGCTGACATTTCAAAGTCTCCGTAGACCCATACGCGGGCATCGTCATAGAGCCGCGCCAAAACGGGTTTTCTATTCCCGTTCCTGTCCCACGGCTGTAAATCGCCGTCCAATTCGCAGAAAAAAAGCTCGGCATCGTTTCCATCTGCTTTGATATCGCCCGCCCGTTTCAGGATCGCAGGCAGAATCGAATAGTCGAAAGGATTGAGTTCTAGCTTTTCCGCCCCCAATTTCACGGCCAATTCCAGCATGTTCTCCGTCAGCGGGAATACATCCACACCGTTCTCGCTTCTTATTGATTCGATGTTCGGCTCTAACTGGCTCAATTCGCTAAGAATGAAGGCCTCATATTGGTCTAGCGAACGTCTGACCGCTGCCTCCGATTCTGGATCGATACGATTGTTCGACTTAGCCCATCGCAAATAATTTCGAATGGGGTCGGCCTGATTGCGCGGCTGAAATTTCCTGCGGATGACGGCCCGAGCCTCGCTGAGGCAAATGCTCGGCACATGCAGCGTGAGAGTTTCGCGGCGCGCCGATTGCAGCAGGCTCAGAGCTGCAGCAGTCGCGAAAGGGGCGGGGGCAAAGCAATCCACAACCCAGTTAGTCTCTACGAAGACGTGCTTCGAAGGCATCGAAGCGATCAGTACCGTGGGGCAGCGGCGCGGACCTCGCCGCTCTCGATGGCTGGCAGGACAAACCTATTAAGCGTATCCCATAGCCGCGCGTCTGAAATGCGAGCGCGTGTTGCGGTTTGCGGCAACGTTTCAAGCCAGTGCTGCACAAAACTTTCAAAGTCTCTACCTTCTGCGGCGCTTCCTGAGGCCTTGTACCGTAGCAAATTGCTGATGGCAAACTCGCCGACCAAGTGAATCGACGCGGGCCCTGTTGATGTATATTCGTCGGCATAGACCCACATTTGTTCAGGCGTCACAATGATTCCAACCGGGCAGGACACCTCAAGCATGGCACTCTTGAGTTGCTCCTCAACGCGGGCCAGATCCGCAAACCTCAGCTTCGTCTCGACGAGCAGCTTTGTCTCAGTCGAATCGGCACTCCGCACGATAATGTCGATGTTTGCAGGCATAAGAGAAGCATATCACCTTGTGCGAGAATTTCCGCCATCCGCCACAATCGGCTAATCTTCCAGCGTAATCTCATCCAGCATCCTCACCACGTCGCCCTCTCTTAACTTCCGGCACGTCTTGCTCAACGACTCCTGCTCCCTCATCTCCAGCGCCCGCATAAACGCAAACACCAGTTTCACGTGCCGCGGAAACACGACATGCATAAATTTCTCTCCGCTCTCAGTCAGGCTCGCGCGCCCCGTGCGTCTTCCGCGCCGGGGCAAGTCTCGAAGTCTCTTAGCCAGTTGCGTGAAGTCAACATCGGCCGGTTCGAGTTCGATCACCTCATATTTCACCCAGCCGCGCGCCTCCAGCGGCTTGATCAATTTGTCAAAACTCTGCCTCCTGCACCGCCGCCGCTTGCAAAATTCTTCGGTTGTAATCGGCCCTTGCCGATAGAGGATGTCCAACAGCCGGAATCCATCAATCGTTAGATCGAACGACTCAAGCTGCTCCGCAAACTGCCGCCGCAACCACTCCGCCGTGTCCAGCAGGTCCAGGTAAGCCCGAAACGAGCGCAGCTTTCTCTCCTCCACATCCGGCTGAACCTTGATCCGTGTCTCGGTAGACACACTTGCTTCCTGCTCCTCGGCAGCCGACTCAGTCGGGCAAAACACCTCTTCGTTTATGTCGCCATCCATGCCAAAACCGTCCTTTTACGCATTCTTACTCTGCCCAACGCGCCATTTTGCGTCAGCCTGGCTGTCGCAGATGCTGCAAGAGATTCCTGCTCGGCACCCAACGCAAACCGGTTACTACGTCTGTAGGGCCCAATGCTGGCTGCGCCTGTCGCCTTCAACTACGTCCGACGTATATTTCTTTTGTTTGCTCAGACCACCTGGTGGCGAGACCTGCTAGTCGGGCGTTGCGGCCTGTCTGCCTCTCCAATCTTCAAAACCCCGCACGAGCGTCTTTCCAAAAATGCGGGCAATGACGGCGACGATTAGCCACAAAGCCGCGGCGTAGACGGCGTACCACAAAACTTCTTGCGCTGCCGAGACGTGCGGCGGGCTCAACACTACAAGGCTCCCGGTCGAACTCATGTGCAGCAGTTGCACCAGCGCGAGGCTTTTCGTATTCACATAGAGCCATGCAATCAACACTCGCATTGCTGTCATTACGGCAACAAATGCCAGAAAATACGGAAGCCAATATCTTCCATGTGGCACATCTGTTCCGAGATAATTGACGACGGGGATATGCCAGCAGCCCCACAGTAAGCCGAGTATCACTGCCTCTTTCAACGCGCTCCCGCTCCGAGCCATTCTTGGAAATGCAAATCCCATCCAGCCGATCTCCTCGAAAAATGCGGCGAGAATTCCAAAGGTCATCCCAAGCCAGAAAGTGCCGTGGGCATAAATTGGGGAGTCATATTTCGCAAGAAGACAGAGAACGGCAAAAATTGTCGCGGGTGGAACCAGCAACAACGCATACCAGCGCGCGGGCACATCAAGCCGGCCTATTCGCCTGAAGAGTTGCCCAACACCGGCCTTCCCATCAAGAACCCGGGTAAGCGCAATCCCCGCAACGCTTGGGCCGAGCAGCATCAACGGGAACATTAGGATTCCGTCCGTAACCGGAATCGGTTGCCGTAGTACGAGCTTCGGCGCAACGACGGCGAATGCCCCTGTCCATGACACTGCGTACGTGAGGACAAAATACGAAGCAACAGGATGTCGGCGAATCAACTTCTTGAATGTCATTGAATTCATGGACCCTTTCCTGGGAGAGCAGAAGAGCTGGGCCCAATGATTCGATGATTGCGTCGTACACACACCACAATGTGATCACTGCTTTTTATGACGCCTGGGGCTAACGATGACTCCATGACAGCTCCCGACGGATGCCTTTCTCGGGTAAGGCATTCCCATATATCACACAGAGGGTTAATGAAAAAATAGAGTATCCCTCAGAGGTTCTCTCGCCGCCTACCGCGATTTCGCGCATGCGCTCGTCGCGGAGCCAACTGCGAACGTGACGATGGTCCCTGCAAGCACATACCAGGTAAAGGCGAGAGGCGTGAGCCGGTTGACGACGACCATCGTCGCGATGCCTACGATGAACCCCACGAGCGCGCCGGTTTCGTTCGCGCGTTTGTTCCACGTTCCCAGCAAAAAGACGCCGAGCAATCCGCCGTAGGTGATCGACGCAATCGTGAGTCCTGCG
>DATEKE010000058.1:0-10594 GCA_035277605.1 Terriglobales bacterium
GTAGATGCCCTCCCTTTCAGAGCAGATTCACATGAATTCTATTCGAGAGGCGTGTTCCGAGGCGCTGAGGTTTGGTCGTGCAAGCGTTTTAGCAGGTTAGTGAGGCATCCAGTGCGGATGGCTGGTGAACAGGCCGTCGGATATCCCGATTTGGTACGCGATGAAGAGTCCGAAGGCGAGGCTGATCCAGCCGGAAGCCGCAGCGAGGTAGCGGGTCAGCGATTGCGATCTGCGGCCAGCGTAAGCGATGGTCGAGCCGAGCGCTACGGTGATCATCATCATTCCCGCAATGGTTCCCAGGCCGAAGATGAGCAAATAAGCCACCGCCCAGTGCGAATTGTGAATCGTCGTCAATACCAGCAGCGCGACCGCCGCGGAGCCGGCCAGCCCGTGAACAATGCCGATCAGCAGTGGACGGCACATCTGATAGATGGTCAGCGTGCCGCAGAAGCGATCGAGGACAGCAAGCGACAGTCCATGCGTGTGTTGGCTGCTGCCCTGGGATTCACCTGCTACATGGGAGTGTGGAGTATCCGGATGATTGTGTTGGTGCACACATTCTTCCACCGCTCGCTTGAATCCGAAGATGTTGAGCGCGCCAAGCAGCACGAGCATGAGACCGACCGAGAGCTCCATAGTCAAGCCAAGACGCGGCGACACGACGAAGCTAAAGACGATGATTGCAGTTCCAACTGCGAGAATGGTGAGAGTGTGTCCGGCTCCCCAAAGCGCTCCGATGAGCGCGGCGTTTACGACACTGCGTTCGCGGCTGACGATGGTCGAGACCGCCACCACATGATCGGCGTCTGTGGCGTGGCGCATTCCCAAAAAGAAACCCAGGGCGAGGATCGCGAGGAAGCTGACAGGAAGACTGTGAGCGACAGCAGCAGCCAGAAGATCACTCATGATCCGTTCTCTCGTGCATTACACGGCAGTTGCAACTTGGGAAGCTTTACGTCGAGAGGTGATGAACTCAGTCAGCTCATTCATTCCGTCTCCCGTCTTCGCCGAGACTTCGAAGACGCGCATTCCCGGACGGACGCTCTGAATATTGTAGTGCGCGAGATTCAAGTCGAATGCCGCCGGCTGAGCGAGATCCATTTTGGTGATCACTGCTACATCCGACGTGTTGAAGATGGTCGGATACTTGAGTGGCTTGTCCTCGCCTTCAGTAGTCGAGAGCAGGACAAAACGCAGCTCTTCGCCGAGGTCGTAGCTGGAAGGACAAACGAGATTGCCGACGTTTTCAATGAACAGGAAATCGAGCTGCTTTAAATCCCACTCTGCGAGCGCGTTCTGCACCATTTGCGCGTCGAGATGGCAAACAGTTCCGGTGCTGATCTGCTTCACCTGCGGCGTTGCGCGTTTTAGCCTCGCGGCATCGTTTTCGGTTGCCAAATCTCCAACCAGCGCAGCCACTCGATGGCGCTCGCCGATACGTGACAGGAGCTTTTCGAGGAGAGTCGTCTTTCCCGATCCGGGACTGGAGACGAAGCTTAGCACCGAGACGCCGGCGTTTGCGAACTGTTCGCGAAGCGAGCGAGCCAGCACATCGTTCTGCCTGAGAATGTGTTCGCGCACTTCTACGAGCCGCGGACGATTGCTCATTCCAATATCTCCATCGCCTGCAGCTCGAGCTCTCTGCCATGAATAATTTCAAGAGCAGGCGTTCCGCATTGGGAACAGCACAACTGCTGAACGGAAACCGTGCGGGTCTCCGTCCCGCAATTGGGACAGTCCATCGAGACCGGCACTTCGTCGATCTCCAATACGCAGCCAGAAACCTGAGGCTGGTCACATGCGACTCCGAAGGAAAAACGGAGAGCATCGACATCGACACCCGAAAGAGGTCCAATGCGAAGAAAGACGGCTTCGACGCGAGCGTCGCCGCGAGCGCGGCTCTCTTCGAGCGCGCGATCGACGATGCTCAACGCGATAGAGAGCTCATGCATGTCGTGAAGCTACATCGACTCGATTTTCATATAGCGCTTGAAATCGGGCGCCAACGAAATGAGAGCGGCAGCAGCAACCACCGCCACCAGCGCTCCTGCCAGCTTCAGCAAACTTCCGCCTGTGGAACTCATATGTCCTCCAAACTTTTATGGTGCAATCGCCGCAGTGCATTCCACTGCGAGGCGGAGCGCCGTCTCAGCCGCTTCGTCCACTGCTGCTTCTACAACCGAACTCAGCCCCATTCGCCCATCTTCACCGCCCAGGTCTTCCGGTTCACATCCGATGACGATCGTTTGCGGCGCTTGAGATCCCATCGTGCTCACCAGATCCAGCGCGCGTACCGGATGCATTCCATGCGGCTCGAACGATTGCTGGCCCGTTTCGGCACAATGAGCAGCGTCATGTTGGATCACGTAAAGCGTTCCGGGCTTGCCGCCTTGCTGCGTGGCATCGATCAGAATTACAAGCTCCCACTCTTCCATCAGCGCATACGCAAGATCGAAGCCGCGAATGCCAAAATCTTTGATGCAGATGTTCTCGGGAAGCGTGTATTCGCCGAGCCGGCGCAGAACCTCGACTCCGAATGCGTCGTCGCCCAGGAAGATGTTTCCCACGCCGGCGATGAGGACCTTTTCTTTCATCGGTCCTCGC
Organism: Terriglobales bacterium; assembly: GCA_035277605.1. Taxonomy (GTDB): domain Bacteria; phylum Acidobacteriota; class Terriglobia; order Terriglobales; family Acidobacteriaceae; genus Gp1-AA112. Next base: position 2,605 of record DATEKE010000058.1, read on the forward strand.
TTTGCAATTCGGTGTTCAGAGCCAGAGGCTCAACTTCCTCCGGCAGAAAGAAGAAGCGATGGCCGGGCTGGCGCAGCTCGCCGAAATCCTTGCCAGGATCGTCGTCGATGATTACGGCGAGATGGATTTGGCCATCGAAGTCCTCTTCGATGGCTTCGATGGTCGCGGTTTTCCCTGCGAGCGCCATGTCGAGAATGTCAGCGCGCTTTTGTGGCCAGAGGCGCACGCGATCTCCCTTGCGCAGCTCCACCCCGAACACCTGAATACTTTCCCGAATAGGAGCACTGGCAAATGGATTCCAGTCATTCATCGCTGCTTCTCCGAAGCTACTGGCTGCATGATTCCGTGCAGATGCGAAAGCTCAGCATTCGAGAGAGCTTCGGTACGCTCGAGAATCTGGCTCACTCGTCCGCCTGCAGCGCGAATTTCGTCCTTCTCCGCATCGCTCAACGTGAGCACGCGAAGGCTGAGCATCTCGTCGATTTCCGAGCTGTCGAAGAAGTCGCCTTTGCTCTGAGTCGCGATCTGCGGATAGTCATACAGGATGATCGGAGAAAGCAGCATCGCGTTTTGCTCTGCCTCATCGCCGACCAATACGGGAAAGATGCCAATCTGGCTGCAGATCGAGACCGCTGCCCTCAATTCCTCGGGAGGATCGAGCAACGAGATGCACCGTCCATTCTCAACGGTGACGAGCGCATGCGTTGCGATCAGAGCGTGCGTGAGAGCCTGATCGCGATTGACAGCGCCTTCGCCCTTCTCGGTTCGGTTATGGAGTCGGACGGTCAGTTTAGTGACCTTGTCGAGTCGCTCCGCCTTGACTTCGAGAACGCCGGAGACTCTCGGGAGGTTCGGATCATTGGAATCGAAGTTGAACGGTGTTGCGATACACACTCGGACTTCCCGAATCGGGAGCTTTACTTCGACGGTTCTTTCTCGCGTTTGCGTTCCATTGACGAGCTGAAGGAATCGCGCTTCAATGCTGACGACTGTATTCTCCGTCGCGGACAGCAGAATCTCTCCCTGCATGAAATCCGATTCACCGGGACTTTCCGCGACATACGAAGGAGGCAGCAGGGTGCCGAAGCTCCAGCCCTGCGAGCGATTCTTCAGCGCGGAAGGACGATAGGGATACAACATGTACCCCTCGTAGAGCACGGCGTTTGCGATTGCCCGGATGTTCTCGAGGTTCATCTCAGTCGCTCTCCCCGGCTGCGGCAAGCACGTGCTCGATCGATTCTTCCCATGTTGGGATGCCGTTGCGAACTTTGTAGCGATAGAGGCGATCAAACACGTCCTGCCGCAAACTTAGCCACGCCGAATTCGGATAGTGCAGCCGCATCATCTCTTTCCAGACTTCCGCCGGAATTCGGCACGATGCCTGATGTGACCACGAAATTGGCGCTATTTGGACTCTGTCGTTGGCCACATAAAAGACTGTGCCGCTGAAAAACAGAACGACGGGAATGTCGCCATCTTCGATGGCGTGGAAATACTTGGTGGCGGCAACATTGAAGTCGAAGGTGCAGGGAACGCGCAGATCAAGCGATGTTGAGCCCTGAAAACCAGGAACCGTGTTGTTCAACGTAGTCCAGAACAAAGGCCGTACTGTGCTGCCCCATCGTCCAGGTTCACCAAAAAGATCGGACAGCGAGCTCTTCTCTGCATCGGAGTATGAACGGCGCGCAGGTTCAATCTGCAATTGCGAATTCAGAGCAATGGAGTGGATCTGCTCATCAGTCGCATTGCTGACCTTCAGCCGAAGTACGAGCACGGGAGTCGCCGATGACGTCATCGGCGCTACAGATTCGACAGCAAAGCTCAGCTCAGGCATGAATCGTATGTGCCTCTTCGCGCAGGTTGCTGAAGAACTCTTCGACGCTCTTCAACATCTCCTCGCTGCCGGAAAATCCTCGCCACTTCTTGCGCACCGTGCCGGTCAGCTCGTAGCAGCGATCAATAGGCGCAATGTAGTATTCGTTGGGAGTGCTCACGCGGTTGACCAGGAATGCTTCGACATCGGGCTGCATTTGCTCGAGCCGGGGATTTTGTTGCGCGATCTGCTGCCATGATTCAAGCGGCAGCAGCGATTCCGTAGGTCCGCCTGGACTCGGATACATCGCAACCGTGCGCTGGCTGGCGCTGTTGAAGAAGAGAAATGCGAGATTGATCGGGATGGAAAGAGCCTCCCACTGCAAGTCGTCGATCGCGAAGTCTGCCAGATAGAAGACATCACGCGGAATCCGCCGATAGCGCGGCGAACCGTCGGCTTCAAAGAGAAGCGCACAGGCGTCGCAGGAGCAAGCGATGCGTCGAGCTTGCAAATGAAAAAGATGAGGATGACGTTCCGGCAGCTCCTGTGCGCACAGCCCGCACCGTTCAACTCGTGGGCTAGTGCGCCGCAGTTTCTTCAGCGCTGTCCAGGCCGCGTTCGACAAGACGCCGGTTTCGAGTGTCTGCTTCATCTTCTGTCTATGCCGGAGGAATGTGCGGCATCTTCTTTTGGAGCGGGCCGCGGCTCTTGGGATTGATCGATGTGGAACTGCGCGAGTTCACGACCTCCTTTTCTCTCCCCGGTTCTTTGCCGCCGGTCTTGACGCGCTCTTCGCCCCGCATAGTTCCTTTTGTATGGGAGGGCTTCGTCGTTTTTGAAGTGTACTTGTCGGGCATTGAAAGATCTCCTTGCTGCTTACTCCTGTACTCCAGCCACGGCGGCGATATTCGCGGCGCGAAGGCTGTCGATGGAAACGAATCCTGAACGCGACGGCGTGATTGTTTCAATTTCTATGCTGCCGAGCTCGGGAGCGGCATCGCGGATTGCGTCTTCGATGATCGTTTCCGTTCCGCAGCTCGCAGCGTTGTTGACCAGACGGAGCTTCAACGTCCCACCGTCGAGGCTGACGAATTCGGCTGAGGCATCTCGCTTCTTCAGTCGTCCTTCGAGCTCTTGCAAAGCAATCGCGACGCGCTCTTCGGTCGAATCCGGATGCAAGTCGTGCAGCAGAAGAATGCTGCGGACCAGCGGATCGGCATCAAGCTTGTTTAACAGGCTGTTAGCATCGGCGCTCTCGTCGACAACTTCCAGAATCCGCTGCAAAGCGGCGCCGTGGAGTTGAAGAACGGAGGCGACTAGTTCGGTCGCCGTCGTCCGCGCAATGGGATCCTCAATCGCCTCCAGACGCTTCACATGCGCTTCGATGTCGAGGGACGAGACATCGAGAGTGTTATCCGCCATGGTTGTGCCCTGCCGCCCCGAACATCGGCGAGTGCTGGATTTTATTAATCAGCTTGCCATTGCCGGTGTACATGTGAACTCCGCATGGCAAACACGGATCGAAGCTGCGCACCGCGCGCATGATATCGACGCCTTTGAAGTTCGCCGGACCGTTTTCTTCAAAGATCGGTGTGTTCTGCACCGCATCTTCATACGGGCCCGGGGTGCCGTAGATATCGCGCGGGTTCGCGTTCCACGGTGTCGGCGGATACGGATGATAGTTGGCGATGCGACGCTCGCGAATGACCACATGATGCGAGAGAACTCCGCGCACGGCTTCGTGGAAGCCGCAGCCAATTCCTTCTTCGGGAACCTTGAACGGAGCCCAAGTCTTCGTGTGTCCGGAATGGACATCCTTGATCGCCTTCTCGACGAAGTACATTGCAGCGGCAGCCGCGTATGCCTGGAAGTAGGTGCGGGCGCGATCACGCTCGATGGCGTTGCTCCATTTCGGAATCTTCCACTCGAATTCCACTTCAGGCATCGAGCCCGTTTTGGGAAGCGTGATCTTGATGCCTTTACCGCCAGTAGTTTTGATGTAGCCGATATCAACGCGATCCGACAATGCGGTAGACCAGAGGCGTGCGATAGGTCCGCCTCCGGTATCGAGCGCGAGATATTTGCCGGTCTTCTCGTGATACCACCGCGGCGACATTACCCAACTGTAGTTGCCGTTGAAGTCGCGTTTCTGCGGCCTGGGCGTTGTTGTCTGGTTCCAGGGATGGCGTTTGTCTACTGAATTTCCCAACGGGTCCTTCGGGACAAAAAGCTCCTTGTCCTCCCAGTCTTCGTAGTACGAGCTGCCCAGCAGAATGCGAATGTTGAGATTGATGTCGACGAGGTCGTTGGTCACCAGTTCACCATCGACGATGACGCCCGGCGTGACATACATCTCCTTTCCCCACTTCGACATGTGGTTGTATTCGTAATCGCACTCGTCCGGGTTCTGGAATGAGCCCCAGCAGCCAAGCAGAACGCGCCGCTGCCCGACCTTCTCGTATCCCGGCAAAGCCTCGTAGAAGAAGTCGAAGAGATCGTCGTGCAGAGGCACGCACTTCTTCATGAACTCGATGTAGCGCATGAGGCGAATCATGTAGTCGGTGAAGACCTGAATGGTTCCTACTGTGCCTGTGCCGCCGGGATAGAGCGTGGACGGATGCACGTGACGGCCTTCCATCAGGCAGAACATCTCGCGTGTTAGCCGGCTCATCTGCAGCGCTTCGAGGTAGAACTTTCCCGTAAAGGGATTCAGTGCGCGCATAATTTCAGCGATGGTGCGATAGCCATGAATATCGGCATGCGGCGCCGCGGTGGTCTCCGCTTTGGCGAGCACGCCCGGATTCGTGGCTTTCACCATCTCCTCGCAAAAGTCCACACCGACAAGATTGTCCTGAAAAATATTGTGGTCGAACATGTACTCGGCGGCTTCACCGAGATTGATGATCCACTCGCCAAGGTTCGGCGTCTTCACTCCAAAAGCCATGTTCTGCGTGTACACGGCGCACGTCGCGTGATTATCTCCGCAGATGCCGCAGATGCGACTAGTGATGAAAGGAGCGTCGCGCGGATCTTTACCTTTCATAAAGACACTGTAGCCGCGAAACATCGACGATGTGCTGTAGCACTCGGCCACCTCATGATTTTCAAAATCGATTTTCGTGTAGATACCGAGGCTGCCGACGATCCGGGTGACCGGATCCCAATTCATGTCGACCAGCGTGCGTTTTCCCGATCTGGTTCTCGGCTGCTCTTCAGTGGCGACTGGCATGGTTTCCCTCCTTTCCCTTGTAGTTCGTGTTCTGGTAACCGGTCAGAAGCTCTTTGCCTTTGCGGCGCCACTTCGGCTCCTTATTCGCGGTGGTGTTGGTGATAGCTCGCAATGAGCGGATGATGTGGCCGTAGGCTCCGACTGCAGCGCTCGACAAGCGCGCGCCCGGAGGCTCGTCCATAAAAGGCATGAACTTGTCTGGAAATCCCGGCATGGTGCAGGCGATGCAGATGCCTCCCACATTGGGACAGCCGCCGACGCCGCGCATCCACCCGCGTTTGGTGACGTTGCAGTTCACCACCGGTCCCCAGCAGCCGATCTTTACCAGGCACTTTGGCGATCCATATTCGTGCGCAAAGTCGCCTTGCTCGTAGTAACCGGCGCGATCGCAGCCTTCATGGACGGTCTTGCCGAACAGCCACGTAGGGCGAAGCTGATGGTCGAGGGGAATCATCGGCGCCATTTGCGCAGCCTGATAGAGCAAATAGAGGATGGTCTCGGTCATGTTGTCGGGCTGCACCGGACATCCGGGAACGTTGATGATCGGCACGCCGGCCCACGATTTCCATTTCCATCCGAGATAGTCGGCCAATCCCATGCTTCCGGTGGGATTGCCCGCCATCGCATGAATACCGCCGTAAGCTGCGCAGGTGCCTGCCGCAATCACTGCAAAAGCTTTGGGCGCGAGGCGGTCAATCCATTCATTCAGAGTGATCGGTTGTCCCGTTTTAGGATCGTTGCCAACTCCCGTCCAGTAACCCTCTTTTTTGATCTCTTCGTTGGGAATTGAGCCTTCAATGACCAGAACAAACGGAGTGAGTACGCCCTTTTCCGCTTTGTAAAGCCATTCCATGAATTCCTGCCCGCCTTGTTCCTTGGCGAGCACTCGATTGTGGAGAACTACCTTGGGAATTCCCGGAATCGCTCCAAGAATTAGGTCCTCAATCGACGGCTGCTCGGCTGCGGTAACGGAAACAGTGTCTCCGTCACAACTCATGCCATCGGGAAGCCAGATGACATGCACATCGATCGGAGCCGGTTTTTCCGGCTTGATGAAGGGAAGACTTAATAAGGGCATGAGCGCCTCGCTTGATTGGCGCTGGAGCGATGCCGGATAAACCACTCGGGCAAGGTCGCAGTGCAGTTGAATGAGTGATCGACTGGGAACAGGTGATAAGAGCTGAAGAATGGGATGCAGAGAACAAGAGCAGGCTACGTCTGTGGTGATGCGCTGAATCTGGAGCCACGAAATAGAAGAGAGGGATCACGTCGGCACCACCACCGGAACCGCTTCACTTCAACATCGAAACTAAACCGAATCCGTGTGCCGTGCGCCGTCAAACCGTGCCGCGATCATTGCTGTAACAATGATGTGAGACTCGGCACACTGAACCCTCCTTTCGATGGTGAGCAACTTAGAAAGGTTGGCAAACGCGCTAGCAGATTCGCGGCAGCTGCTCGCCAAACATGACGTCGAGCACACGAGTGCCGCCGACCTCGGTTTTCATGAGCACCATGCCGGGATGCTCCGCGACGACTTCGCCGATGATCGCAGCATTCGTTCCCAACGGATGCTGCTGCATGCCCCGCAATACGCCATCGGCGCCGTCTTTTGACACGACTGCGACCAACTTGCCTTCGTTGGCAACGTAAAGCGGATCGAATCCGAGCAGCTCACAGGCGCCCTTCACGGTTTCGCGCACCGGGATGCTCTTTTCGACGAGCTTCATGCCGACTCGCGAACGTCCAGCAATCTCGTTCAGCGTAGTCGCGATGCCGCCTCGGGTGGGATCGCGCAGGCAGCGAATTGCGCCGAAGGAGGTTGCTTCATTTGCATTTGCCGATGAGTCAGCAGCGCAATCGAGCATCGCGGAGACTAAGCCAGGAAGTGGTGCGCAGTCGCTCTCAATTGCACCTTCGAACTCCAGGTTCTCCCGCTGCGACATGATCGCCATTCCGTGGTCGCCGAGGAAGCCGCTCACGATGATTTTGTCTCCAGGCTGCGCGCGGTCAGCCGAGATATTGACTGGCTTATCGATGATCCCAATTCCCGTCGTAGTAATGAAGACCTTGTCGCCTTTGCCGCGATTCACGACTTTGGTGTCGCCGGTTATGAGTTGCACTCCGGAATCGACGGCGGCATCGCGCATCGATTGCACGATTCGCTGCAGATCCTCGGCCAGGAGTCCTTCCTCAAGGATGAAGGCGGTGGCCAGATATAGGGGCCGCGCTCCACTCATGGCGAGGTCGTTGACAGTGCCATTCACCGCGAGCCGGCCGATGTCGCCGCCGGGGAAGAATATCGGCGTGACGACAAAGGAATCCGTGGTGAACGCCAGCTTCGCGCCGCCGAACTGGACAACAGCCTGATCGTCCAGCTTGTTCAGCACTGGATTGCCGAAAGCGGGAAGGAAGACCTTCTCGATCAGCTCAGCAGTAAGTTTGCCGCCACTGCCGTGGCCGAGGACGATCTGCTTGTGTTCAAAAATGGGAAGTGGACAAGCGCCAAATGCTAGCGAGGTAGCTTCGCTCATAAATCCTCAAGCGCCTCATTGCGCAAGTGCGTCAGTACCGTCCGCGGTAGCGGATGGGTAATGCACCTGTTGGAAACCCGGGCTGCTGGTGCGATTTCGATCAACGTTGTAATCGCCTGATGGCCGACTGGATCACCCATCCGCTACCGCGGACGGTACTGACGCCAATCCTCACTCTCAAATCACGTCCTCTTCACCCATTGCTACATGCGTCAAATCCCACAGAATGTGCAGGAGCGCGACATGCGATTCCTGGATGCGATGGATGCTGTAACTGGGCACGGTAAAACAGTACTCGGCCGCATTTTGCATTCTGCCGCCATCTTTGCCCGAGAACGCGATAGTCAGCATGCCTCGTTCTCGCGCTGCCTCAAGCGCGTAGATCAGGTTGGGCGAATTGCCGCTGGTCGAGAT